>JAZRLE010000037.1:0-4568 GCA_045646665.1 Faecousia sp.
ACCATCTCCATGCCCATGCTGGACCGCAACCTTACGAATTCGTAAGGTAAACGTAAGATAAAAGTAAGATTCGCCTGTTACGATAGACTCATAAGGAGGTAATAACCATGGAATTTTTGAAAGCAACCAACCTCAGTAAGATCTATCAGACGGGCGAATCTGCCGTTTATGCCCTGAACGATGTAACTCTTAGCATCGAAGAAGGCAGCTTTGTTGCAATTACTGGTCCCAGCGGCAGTGGTAAATCCACTCTGCTACACATGCTCAGCGGTTTGGACAAGCCGACTCATGGCACTGTGACTTATCGTGAAAAGGATCTGTATAAGTACAACGACAATCAGCTTTCCGTCCTGCGGCGGCGCCGTTTTGGCTTCGTGTTCCAGAGCTATAACCTGGTGAAGGAACTGACCGGTTACGAAAATATGCTTCTGCCGGTGATGCTGGACGGAAAGAAGCCGGATGAAGCCTACATTAACCGCATCGTTGATATTCTCGGTATTGGTGATCGGCTGTCCCATCTGCCCGGTGCCATGTCCGGCGGTCAGCAGCAGCGGTTCTCTATCGCAAGAGCGTTGGCCAATAAACCTGCAGTGCTGTTCGCTGACGAACCCACTGGTAATCTGGACGGTAAGGCAGGCAGGGAAGTGTTGACGCTGCTTCGTACCGTGGCCAACGAGCTGGGTATCACCCTGGTGCTGGTTACCCACGATATGAAGGTGGCAGAGCAGGCAGACCGGATCATCCAGCTTTCTGACGGACAGATCGCCGCTGACAGCGGGGTGCGCGTATGAAGAAGCTGACCTTTTCTTCTATGGCTGCCGCTCGGCTCCGGGCTAATAAACGGCAATATGCAAGCCTTGTGCTGGGCATCTTCCTGTCTATCTTCTTAATCAGTACGCTGGTGCTCAGCGTCTGGGGAATCTATCAAGCAGAATTACAAAAGCGGTATGATAAAGTTGGTTATCTGGATTTCGTCATTCTTGATAACGATGGTATTACCGAAGAAGATGTGCGTGCATTTGAGGAATTTGACCGCTTCGGTCATGCTTACATTTCTGGTATCGTGACCGACCGGAATGTTTATGTGGGTTATTACGACGAAGTGGGCAGCTCACTTTTGAATTTGAATGCCATCGAAGGCCGCCTTCCGGAAGCTGCCGGGGAGATCGCCCTGGAAAAATCCGCCATGGATATTCTGGAAGCCAATTGGAAACTTGGAGAAACAGTAGAACTCGACGTTACCCCAGTGGACGGTGTGGAGGAGACTCGGTATTATACCTTGGTGGGCTTCCTCCCGGAGCGGTCAGAGTATTTTAGCGTCACAGATCATAATGGTCTTAATCAGTTTCCTGCCATTGTTACCAGTGTTCAAGAGCCTGCGTTCGCTGTAGGCCGTCTCGGCACTCATTACATCATGGGCCTTGCCAAGAATGTAACCTTGAACCGGGCTATCGAAGCCTTTTGGGATGCTTTCCATGAACACAGGATCGGCACAGGTGCGATCAATAGCTTTTACGGATTGAGTACTACCGGCGAACAGCAGATGTTTTATGGTGTAGGAACTTTTCTGGATGCAGACCGGGAGATGTTTACCCTGATTCTGATTGCTTTCGTGTTGGCTGGCTCCCTGATATTAAGCTGCGGCATCGGTATTTCCGGTGCTATGGAGGGTGTCCTCTCCAAGCGGCGGGAGGAAATCGGTGTGCTTCGTGCCCTTGGTTCTACCAAGCGGCAGATCCGTCGTATGTTTGGCCGAGAGAACTTGCTCATTGCAGCAGTAGTTTCGCCCCTGTCCATTCTGATAAGCATTGGTGCAGTATGGGTGTTGTCCTTGCTGCTTCCCAACAGCCTGAAATTTGCAGTGAACCTGTGGCTGCTTCTGCCCATCATTCTGTTTGGTGTGTTAGTGATTCTGATTTCCGGATATCTTCCCCTTGTTAGGGCTTCCAAGCTGATGCCTATGAGCGTCATTCGCGACACAACCATGCTGCGCCGAAGCAAGGGAGTAAAATCCAAAAAAGTATTTTCTGCCACCCGATTGATTGCATCCCGTCAGGTTCGATTCAATCCTACACGGCAGATTGGCGCGGCACTTTTAGTGGGCACTATGCTGCTAGCCTCTGGTATGTTGGGTGCGCTGGTTTACAGCTATTCTGATATATCCATGGTGGATCAGGCTGCATTTTCTGTGAATCGTTCATTTGGAACCATGAGCAATCTTGGCGTGAGCCTCTATGATAAATCCGCCTTGAGTAGGCAGAGTATCCAACAGATCCAAGCACTTGACAATGTGAAATCCATTACAATCGACCGTGAATTTGATGTCATTGTCCAATTGGACAAGGTTCCCCAATATGCTATGCTTTCTGGCAGAACGGATCAATATGGAATGCTGGATGATGCCATGTTTGAAAAGGCAATGGAAGCCAAAGCAGACAGAGAATTTTACGATGAACTTCGTCAGCAGCTTCAGGAAGAATACCGACAGATGCGAAAGACTTACGGTTTTCAGCAGGAGGCCTTTCAGATGACTATTATGACGATGGATCTGAGCAAGGAAAATGTAAGCATTTTGCAGGAGCATTTGACTGAGGGCAGTATCAATGTGGACGCTATCAATGCAGGCACCCAGGTACTGGTATTGGCTCCGGAAATGTGGGTTTGCATTTATAAAAACGGTGGTGTTACTACCTTTTCTCAGGACACTCCTTTGTTTGAGGAATATGTTAAAGACGGAGCTTTTCTGGCAGCTTCAAACGATGTGTTCGAAGCAGGTCAAATCCTGCCTGTGACCCAGCTTTACAGCGAGGATGCAGATTATGCGACTGTCAGCCGCAAGGATGCTCAAGTCCAGATCTGTGGCATTGTGGATAGTCTGGGAGATCTCCCTTATTCAAACTGGGGTAGTTGCGTTTTAATTACTACCGAACAGGGCTTAGAAAACATGGGCTTACGGATGGAGGGACTGAAGCAGGTAGAGGTCTATCTGGAAGGAGAACTGAGCATTGAGGAGGAAACCCGTTTGGAGCGGCAACTAAATGCTATTGCCCGCCGAAACGAAGGTTATTCCGTGTTTAACTGGGCAGAGAATTATAGGGAACGACATCAGGCTCGCCAGCAGGAGTTGATCCTCTACGCTTCTGTGGTAACGGTGTTCTTTGCTGTAGCAGTGGGCATGATTGTGTCCTCGGTGACTCGGCAGCTGAACAGCGAGGGACGGACCATTGGTATGCTCCGGGCGGTTGGTGCCGACGAGCGAGCCATTCTTGGCTGCTACAGCGGACAGTTGAACGCCAGTATCCTCGGCGGACTTGTTATCAGCTTTGGCTTGCTGGGACTATATTGCATCGCATTTTTAATTGACGGATTGAGATTCCACTACACAATGTCCAGCAAGGAAGCCCTGATTTGTCTGATGATCGGCGGTATTATCTGCGTTATGTCTGCTTTCTGCTATCTCATTTGCAAATTCCTGCTGCGCTTTCGCATCCGGGAAATCGTGAACAAATCCATCATTGACAACATCAGGGAGCTGTGATTATGAGAAAAACGATTTGCATTTTTCTGACGATGCTGCTGGTACTGTCCATGAGTGTGACGGCCTTAGCAGCGGAATTTGAAATTGATCAGCATACTAAAATCGACGGCATGAGTCGAACCTGGTATCAGGGCTACGCGCCTTCCATTAGCTATCATAAGATGAGTCTTTGCCTGCCCATCCGGGCGGAATCCTGTGTGGGAGATATTACGGTATCTTTTGCTCTGGACGATCCAAATGTGTTTGTTCTGTCTGACGAGCCCAAAGAGGTGATTGTTTCACCTAAAGATGGCATTTATCCCGTGAAGTTGGTGCTGCCTTTAGAGCAGTACCGCCGGAATGGTGATTATCCCGCAACCATCACCCTCAAGGGAACGGACGGAGACGGCAAGGAGATCGTGGAGACCATGCCTTATGTGATCCGCATCCGGGATGGCTATGGTAGCCACGAAACCATGGAGCCTGTCATTACTGATATTGTTGGAGAACTGGATGTAGGAACTGACGGCAGCGTGAGTATGACCATCACAAACCCTACCACCACGCAGTCCATCATGGACGGTGAGATCACCGTGACGGATTCCACCGGTGAAATCTTGATGACCGGTTCCAACCGCTATCTGATTCCTGAAATCCTTCCCGGTAAGTCCGAAGTGGTGACCATTCCTATGACCGTTAAGGGGAATGCATCCATCAGTCAGCACACTCTGGAAGTAAAGCTAAGCTATTCTTGTCTTGGCAAGTCAGCCGAGTGGAAGGAATCCTTTACGTTTCCCGTGACCCAGGCCATTCGTCTTGAGCAGGGTGGTGTGCAGCTGCCTACGGCCATCGCCGGAGAGTTGGGCGATATGACCTTGCCTCTGATGAACATGGGTAAGGGTGAACTTCGAAATGTCTTGGTCAAGCTGGAAGCCGATGGAGTTCTGAATGCTCAAAGCGTGCTTGTAGGAACTATGGCTGCTGGAGAAACCAAGCAGGCCAAGTTGACTTATACACCGAGTCTGGATTCTGTGGGTACCCACTCCGGCAC
>JAZRLE010000038.1:0-4865 GCA_045646665.1 Faecousia sp.
TTATTCCAAACTTTTTCGCACAGTTTTGCCCATTTTCTGCAAAGGTTTGCAAGAAAACTTGCAGACCTTTGTTTTGCAAGAAGAAAAGGCAATTCTTTCATATCTTTACTTTTTGACGGGAAACCGCTATAATGATGGAAACCAAATACACATTCCGGTTTATCGCTCTGACGAGCGAGTTGACAGTTGATAGTTGACAGTTGACAATTATGGTATTTCCCTTTGGAAAATGATTAAATAGTCGGCGTAGCCAACACCTTAACTGTCAACTGTACACTGTACACTGTCAACTTTTTATCGTTTCAACGGAACGATAAACCGGAGTTTATCCGACTGCACACGAGGATGTGATATTATGAAGAAAAAATGGATCTACAATGCGCTGATCGCGGTGTTCGCCATGGTGTTTCTGATCAGCGCGGCATTTCTTGCCGACTACTTTATCGAGGGCAAACAGCAGCAGGATCTTTACGAGAATCTTTCCGGCATGAAAGAGGATGTCACCCCCCGGCCGGAGATTGGCGAGGGTGACAAGGTCGAACTGCCCACCCAACCTCAGCTGGTGGAGCTCACCGATCCGCAGACCGGGGAAAAAGTCTCCCTGCTGCCGGACTTTGCAGAAGTGTACCTGCAGAACAACCACATCGTGGGCTGGCTCACCATACCCGGCACCAAGATCGATTATCCCGTGATGCAGACTCCCGAAGAGCCGGACTTTTATCTGTACCGGGACTTTGAAAAGAAGGACAGCAAACGGGGCTGCCTGTACATCTGGCCGGAAAACGACGTGTTCAAACCCTCGGACAATATCACCATCTACGGCCACCATATGCGCGACGGCAGTATGTTCGGTCAGCTGGAAAAATATCGGAAAACGGATTTTTACAAAGAAAACCCCTACATTTTCTTTGATACCATCAAGGAGCTGCACACCTATCAGGTCATGGCGGTGTTTCTGACCACCGCGTCTGTAGACAAGGGCTTTGCCTACCACGCCTTTGCGGACGCGGCGAATGCAGAGGAATTTGACAAGTTCGTGGCAAAGTGCAAAAAGCTTGCCCTGTACGACACCGGTGTCACCGCCGAATACGGCGACAAACTGATCTGCCTTTCTACCTGCGAGTACTCCCAGACCAACGGCAGACTGGTGGTGGTGGCAAAGCGAGTGGCGTAAGAATTAAGAATTGAGAATTGAGAATTGAGAATTTCCTGTTATTGCAACTCTCTGCTGTCATTCCGAGCATCGCGAGGAATCCGTACCTAGGAAACGGATTCTTCCCCTTCGACTTCGCTCAGGGTCAGAATGACAGAAAACAACTGTCAACTGTCAACTATCAACTGTCAACTAAAAAGAGCGTATCGCAAATGCGATACGCTCTTTTATTTACGCTCTTTTATTATTGCGCAAGCTCCACTTCCCAGCCGGCGGCGTACTGTAGAAGCAGCGTTGCATCTCTGCCGTCGCATTCGCCGTCGCCGGAAACATCGCCGGCGGTCTCATTGACCGGAACTTCCCAACCGGCGGCGTACTGCAAAAGAAGCGTTGCATCTCTGCCGTCGCATAAGCCGTCACCGGAAACGTCGCCCTTGACCGCCACGGTCAGTGCCGCTTTCATATTCTCCCCGTCCATCAGCGCCACCATGGCATCGGTGCCTACCACCTGCTCACCTGTCAGCTCCTGACCGGCGGCGAAAATCTTGATATATTCCCGCTCATGGATGCCCTCCAGCAGCTGCTGTGCCGTCGTTCCCGGAGCAACCCCCAAAAGCATGCCGTCGGAGATGGTATACACATCCGAGGTGATGGTGTCCGGCACAGGGGAGCGTACCGTCACCGTTAAATCGGTCGTCTTACCGCCGTAGGTAACAGTCAGGGTCTGGCTGCCCAGCTGATTGCCGTCAAAGCCGGAGATCATATCCTTTTTCACGGTCATAGCCTCGCAGTAGCCGCCGGCATAGGTTGCCAGCAGCACGCTGCCCTCCAGCTTGGGACTGACCACGCCCTGGACATATTCCGTCACTGCAGGCTGTTTGACCAGCGTCAGGCCGGTGACCTCTTCTTCTGCGTAACGGATATATCCTCTTGCCACATACTCGTTTTCGCCGATCTTACACCACACCTTGCTGGAGTTGCCGTCTACGCTGTAAGAGCCGCCGGTGACCTCCTCCAGAACGGTAACTGTGGCATCCTTATTCAGCTTGCGCACCCGTTCGTTGGAAGTGTTGGGACCGGTACGCACAGAGACCCAGTTATCCACATTGACCACCTTGCCGGTTTTGGGGAAAGGCACCGGCTGCTGGGTCTGGGCAGGGGGCGTAACGATGTTGCCCTGGGGGTCTGCCCAGCGGGCATACAGTGTCTGACCGTTGACAAGAGAGCTGTCCAGGGTCTGAACTTCTCTGCCGCCGTCGGTGTACCAGCCGGCAAAGGTGTAGGCAAAGGCGTTGCCCTGGGCATCTTTGCCTGTGGGAATGGACTTGAACGCCACGTTCAGGGGGGTATTCAGTTCGGTATCAAAGCAGAAGATCTTATAGCTGACTGTGCCCGCGCCGCCGTCCAGAAATACATAGCGGTAGTTATCCGGCCACTCGCCATAGACGCCGTTAATGAACATATTGGCTTCCCGCATACGGCGGCGGATCAGGATGTACTGACCGGCGGAGGTGCTCCACAGGCCCATGCCGTAGATCAGCGCCGCGCCCAGGTCCATCTCCCGCACCGCCACGTTGAAGTAGCCGTCCAGCTCCCGCATCCAGCTATCGCCGCAGTTGTAAGAGAAGCTGACAATGGCATCGAACTGGTGCTGCTGCACCGTAAGTCCGTGGGTGTAGATAAAGTCATTCACCGCCCGCTCAAAGTTGCCCAGATGCTCTTTGAGCCAAATCTCGCCCTGCTCCACGGTGATAGGATTTTTGGTGTAGTAGTCCACCATGTTATCGGGGCACATGGTGCCGTAGCCGATGCTGTAGTGGGTATTGTCCTTATAGGGGGTGGCGCTGAAGCCCTCCCATTCCTTGAGCAGATCTATGTACTGCTGGGATGCAGTCCAGGTGGGAGTGCTCGCCCGCACCGGCGCTACAGCGCCAAGGGAAACCAGCAGCACCGCCGCCAAAACAAGGCACAGCCATCTTCGTTTCATATGTAGAACTCCTTCCGGGGCATAATATGCAATGATATAATACAGGAAAACCCCCCGGTTGTCAAATTCCTGTTTATCTACCTGTCATTCCGAGGAGCTTCGCGACGAGGAATCCGTAAAACCTGCGCAGAGGGAACGGATTCTTCGACTTCGCTGCCCATGGCAGCTTCGCTCAGAATGACAAACTGCCCGACAAACCGGAATTTGGCAATAATTCTCAATTCTCAATTCTCAATTTCTCATGCTGGGTGCCGAAGTAGAACGACACCACCATGGAGATGACGATCATCACATTGTCGGCGCTGATGGCGCCCTGCAGCGCCAGCACCGCGAACACTGTGATCACCGCCAAGGTGACGATGGTCTTGACCTTGATGAGGTTTGCCAAATTTTTCAAAATATCCTTCATTTTAACCGCTCCTTAATATCCCGGACATCGTGCTGCAGTTCTGTCATCTGACCCTCCAGCACGAAGGTCCGCTCGATAATATTGTTGTGTCTGTTCACCTTTTCCTCCAGCTGGGCAAGCCGGTACTGGGTCAGGTTCTGGGCGGTGATCACACCCAGAAGCGAGCCTGCCAGCGTGCCGGCAAAGCCTAAAACCGCAACGATGATCTCGTTCACCCCTTACACCCCCAAAAGCTTTGCCCAGGTCTTTTCTGCGCAGATGCCGTCGGGGTTCAATCCCAGCTTTTTCTGCCGGGCTTTCAGTGCGCTGTCTGTTGCCGGGCCGAAGTCGCCGTCGGGATTGCAGCCGATGAGCTGTTGCAGCGCCTTGACCGCCTCGCCCTTGCAGCCTTTTTGCAGCACCGGCAGGGTCACCGTACAGGTTTTGGCAGGCGCTGCGCCGCCGAAGGTTTCCCGCTTTTGCTGGGCGTGGCCGTACCAGAAGGACTTGGCGGCGCGGGTGTCGATATGTACGAAATTGCCGTCTGCCCCCTGGTACAGCCCAATGCCTTTCACGCCGATGGACTCGGCGTACTTGGCAACCTCCGCCGGGGCGACGCCACTTACCTTGATGTCCGCCGCCATGCCCAGGATATGCCGGGAATTGCTGACTGCGTTTGCCACCTTGCCATTGTGCTTTTCGCAGCGGTAGCCGCTGGAAAGGTTCACTGGCTTTCCGAAGTGATCCCGGATCTTCTGTAAATAGTCCACCAGCTGGCTGTCGATGCGGGTGCTGTCGCAGCAGCCTTTGCCATTACAGTCGAACTCCCGTACCCGGAAGTTGGCAGACAGCTTTGTGTCCGCGCCTTTTTTATATGCGTTTACCGCCATTACATTTCCTCACTTTCCTGTGCCATAGCAAGCAGCTGCTTGTACTCGGCGTATTCTTCCTCGGTCATCTCCCGGGTCACGGGAATGCCGTTTTCAAGTACATTGATATTTGGTCTCATACGTTTACCCCCTTTATCCCCTTACTGCGTAAATGCGAATACGTGTACCCGAGGGAATTATCACATTGCTAGGGTTCATAATCAGGCTAAATGAGGCAATGTTTTCCCAAATGTCCAATATCGATCCAGGTTTTTTCTCCATATTAGTTTGATTTAATCCGTTTGCAATGCCTACATAATACTCAACAAAACCACAGTCATTTCGTGCCACTGCAAATGTGGTTTTTTTAGTGGTAGCAACCGCATAGTTTGATTGGTGATAGATCATGGATGAAGTCTTGCGACTGCTCATAGCTATAATCATTTGATCGTAGCTGGGTGCGGAAGC
>JAZRLE010000039.1:0-7424 GCA_045646665.1 Faecousia sp.
CCAAACAAGATTATTGCATCAACCGTATGCTGCAGCGGGATGTTGTGGTAACCGGCAATCCTCGGGTACATAAGGCACTCAAAGGACAGATGGATCGGCTCTGTCAGGAATTTGAAAGGCTGTGCAATGTAAATGATGTCAGCGCAGAGGCGTTGCATGTACTGGAATATCTAGCAAAGATTTATGAGGGCTTGAAACCGTGAGTTGACATTATTGTAATAAATTTCTCTTGACTATTATACTCCTTCGGGAGTATAATCTATAATAGAGAGGAGATGATATCTATGGTAAGAAAGCTTTATCACGGTTCCTGCAGCATTATTGAAAAGCCTGTCTTCGGCCGGGGCAAGCGATATAACGACTATGGACTGGGATTTTACTGCACTGACAGTTTGGAAATGGCGAAGGAATGGGGCGTATCCCACGATAAGGACGGCTATGCCAACTGCTATGAATTGGATTGTGACGGTCTGCGCATCTTAGATCTGAACGATCCGCAATACTGCATTCTGCACTGGCTGGCGGTATTGCTGGAAAACCGGGAGTTTGATGTGCCCTCTGCCCTTGCGCTGGAAGCGAAGCAATATATCCTGAAGAACTTCGCTGTTGACTATAAGGACCATGATGCCATTATAGGATACAGGGCAGACGATAGCTATTTCTCCTTTGCCCAGGACTTTATCAAGGGCACCATTTCCTACCGTCAGCTGAACAATGCCATGCACTTGGGTAAGCTGGGTCAGCAGTTTGTTTTGAAGAGCAAAAAGGCATTTGACCGGATCCGCTTTATCAGCGCAGAGGTTGCTGAGCGCGAGGAATGGTACGCAAAACAGCAATCCCGGGATCAAAAGGCTCGGCGGCAGTACTTCGATGTAGAGCGTTTTAAGCGCCAGCGTGGGGATCTGTACATCATGCAGATTATGGACGAGGAGATGAAGCCAAATGATCCGCGCTTATCATAAGGTTTATTTGGAAAAGGCCCGCAACAATTTGGGGCGTATGCTGGACTTTGCAACCTACGACTTGGGTTATGATCCCTGCACCTTTTTTGATTTGTTTCTAAATTCCGGCTTGGCTAAGCGGTTTGAAAAGGGTGAATTTAACGTAACCGTTGGAATGTCCGGCGTAGAGCTGGCATACCGGGTTTTGGAGCTGACCAAGCATCAGATAGAGTATCCACAGCCCAGGTACTCAGCGGATAGAAGCCCGGAATACTGGGCGGGTTGGGCACTGGCGTATTACCAGTGGGAGACTGCTATGTCGTTCCTGGATATCCTGGAATGCGTTCCCCTCGATGATATCATTCGTATGTACTCACCTTATCACGAAATGGATATCCGCCAGTTTTGTGATCGGATGAACGAGCTGTACCGCGCCGCCAATCCGGAGACGAAACTGAAACAGCTTCGGCAGCGGGCGGGCATGAGTCAGAGTGAGCTGGCAGAGCAATCCGGCGTTCCGGTGCGGACGATCCAGCAATACGAACAGCGCCAAAAGAGTATCAACAAGGCACAGGCCGAGTATCTGATGATGCTGGCAAATGCATTGCACTGCAAAGCAGAAGATTTAATAGAACCTATTGAATGAAATAACACGATATGGAACTGCGCGTCAGATGTTGGAATCTGACGCGCATTTTTGTCACAAAAAGTTTTCATTTTGGAGAGAAAAAGGCCGGGTGCACCCCTTGACTTTTTGGCCAAAAATTCTTATTACTTAAGTGTAAGGTATAAAATAGCCTTTGGCAGATTTGGTGGTTTTTTCTTGCCAAATATAACTTATGAAATCAATTATATGTTTCACTTTGAAAGGATGTGAAAGTGATGATCGTAGAAGCAATTGAAAAGCGCACAGGCAGGACCGTTCGGGCTGAAAATGCGTATTCCGGGCAACGCCTTGAATGTCCGTACTGCGGTGTGGATGTGCACCCTGTGCTGGGGGTCGAAACGCCGTTCTACCGTTGCTATGAAGGCGGAAAGCATACGAATTGCATTTGTAAGCAGTTGGACAGAACTAACAGAGTATATGATCCCCAATTAACGGATATTTCGCAGCTGTTTGACAATCTGTTTCACCCGGTACGCGAAAAGGAAGACCCCTCTTGGGAGTTTGATGAGGATGAGGGCCTTGTTGAGCCTGACATGGAGGACGAAGACCTGTATGGTGACGAATCCGAGTATGGCACAGATGCCGATACGGATGAAAGCGAGGAAGAGGAAGGCAAACCTGCTTCCGAGCCGGTGATCCTGCCCTGCAGAACACTGAGCCAGCTCTGGAAAGCTGAAATCCAAGAATTTAAGGCAAATGAACGTATCGGTTCCCACTTAAGATCTGACATTTTTCTGTGGTATAAGGATTTTGATAAGTTCTTTGCCCAGCATGAGAACTTGGGAGATCGCGTGCTTGCGGTGCGTCCGCAGTGGCCTATCAACAGAGAAAATGCCATTCTGTTTGCGTCTTTTAGCAGCATCCGTGGAAGCAAGGAGTACAAAAAGAAGTATTTCGTGCTTGAGTTCCAGGACCGCAAAGAATACAATAAAGCTTGCAAAAGGTTGTTTATCCGCAATGTGGGAAACAACGGCGTAAGCCGCACTGTTTCTAAATATGATATGGTGCTGGTGGCCGGTAATTGGACAGAGTTGGAGGAAGAGGAATCTGCAGTATTTGTAAAACCTGATGAGAATAATTACGGTGTGCAGATTTCTTCCTTCAATTCCAAAAATCAGATTTATCCGATTCCTAAACACAAAAAGAAAGTATAATGCTTTTACAACGAAGGCAGCCGAGTGCGAATCACTCGGCTTCCATTTCTTATGCTTTGGTATAGACCTTATGATACTGCTGCTGCGTATCCACAAAGCGATCGTACTCAGTTTGCTTCACGTTGTAATGCCGGCAATTTAATTGGATACGCATATTCTGTGGATGGGAAGAAAGGGAAACTTTAATATTGTCTGCGGGTTCGTTTGCGGTAATGTGCATTTCGGTTTCTGCGGAATGCACAGGTATTTGCACACAGGCGGTATGCTGCAGCTGCAACCGCTGCCCCACATCGATGCGCTCAATCTGAGTGAAGTCACTGTTGACCAACGGCCTGCGGTCCATTTTCTGCTTAATGGAAAACAGCTTCTCTTCGTTCACAAATTCGTTTCGGGTTTCGTAAGGGTCATCAATGTCGTGCCCGATCACATACTCAATTTCCGGTTCGCTCAAGCCGAGAATGTGTAAATGCGTGCCAAAATTGCGGCGAAACAGATAGGCCGTGGGATCCTTCCGATCTTCAAAGGGCAGGCTGTCTTTGTTGGATATAGGATCTTCTTGAAGGTCCTCATTGATAGAGGCCATCTGAGAAGCCTTAATTTTAATATTTTGGAACAGAATGCGGGCAGCATTCGTTAACTCCCGGGCGGAGCATCGAATATCCCACCGGTCGTTGTTACACACAATGGGATAATCGTCGATGGATTTGCCAAGTTGCGACTCAATATACTGACGCCGCTCATCGATCAGCGTAGCAACCTTATCAGGCACCGGGATAATGCGGTCGGCATTCCTGGTCTTTCCGCCCAGCTTACCTGCACTGGTGTCATAGCCGGTAGTTTTGTAGATCCATATTACCGGGCAGTCAGGATGGGTTTGCATTGGCTTGATATCGCCGTAATCCACTGCGCAGGCCTCTGCATTGCGCAGGCCCAGTGAATACATTAACAGCAAGCCCATATTCTGACCGGATTGCAGCGGATCAGAAAGGAGAGCTTTGGCAACTGCCTGCTCTTGGGGGATGGTCAGCGACTTGCTGAGCAGCGCCTGATTGGCTTTGATTTCCTCGCTTTCTGTTGTGGCTTCGGGATTCAAGTTGCTTTCCCAGAGTACATTATCGCACTCACCATGACGGGCGGCTGTTTCCACGACGTAGTAGATCAAGCGGCGAAAATCCTGCAGTGTACTTTCCTTGTAGGGCATGTATTGCTTGCTCTTTGTATCCTGACCCCGTCTGATCAAAGTCTGAATCACAGCATCGTAATCTCCCTGGGTATAGGCACTGATTGGGGTCTCATCGTGGTTCCGAAGCAGCGGGATGATTTGATTGCAATACCGCAGATGGTTGCTTCTTTGGGTGGAATCTGCCTTCCAGTGCTCCTCAAAATCCTCGTAGTAGTCGTGATAGATACCGTAAAAGGTGTGCTCTTCACCAATGAAACATTTCCACTCTGTCATTGGACATCCTCCTTTCCGGCTGTATCGTATACGACAACGCTGCCGGTTACACCGTGATCACATTCGACCAAAACATCAATATAGCTTCCGCTCACTTCCTTTGTAGAGGATACCGTGATAGAGACAGCGTTATAATGATTCTTTTTGCGGTCTGAATAGACGGTGGTGTTATGGGTAAATGTAGAAACCTCAAATGTGCTTTGCGCAGCATTCTGCATACCGGTTTCGTGGGTATGGCTCCATCGATTCAACTTTTGAACCATCCCATACTGGACCAGATCGTTTGTGTAGTCGCAGTAATGCTGAGAGAACGTATCCGGAGCTTTATTGCCCACGACATAGGACAATTCTCCACGGTTAAAGGAACAGGTGTGATTTGCACGGTGCTTAAAATTGGTGTAGAAAATATCGCCCTGATACTTGTTCATGTCTACAACGAGCGCCTCTCCGTCACCGGGCAAGACGAGCTCCTGCGTAGGAATGTTTGCCTTTTCAATCAGGGATCGGCAAACCCGAATGGCAACATCATACTTGCAGAAGGATGGCTTAGAAAGCATTGCAGCGGTCTTTTTATTATCGGGCATGATAATTGGCAAATGCTGAAGTTCTGCTTCTGTAAAGCCGCACATAGCCTTCAGGTAGGTTTTCCGGCTATCCAGCATATCTGCCAAGAGTGGAGCTACCGGTACTTTTCTGCAGGCAGTGCTGTCTGAGTGGTAGACCACCGCACCTTCGTCCGCTAGGAATTTGTACACCGAAAGGCGGTATGCCTTCAAGCCAGGAATGGTCTCAAAATCATCCCAGGTCAGTGCGCAGGCTTCCCGGGTACTCATACCGGTAAACAGATGGATCGGACCGAGCAGCAAGGTACTGTCATCCTCAAACCGCAAGGCTTTTCTTGGACCAAAGTCCACATCACTTTTTTCACGAACATAAGCGAGGATTCGAGACTCTTCCTCAAAGGTAAGCGTTTTCTTTGTCAGCATATTTCGCAAATTGCGCAGCTCTTTGGATGCCCGATTACTGATTTCCGGCAGAAGCGCAGGGATGGGATTTGCGTCGATAAAACCGCTTTCCTCGGCAGCCTTCATAATGATATTTAACTGCTGCCAGTACTTGACGACGGCAATGCTGTCCTCCGGGATAACAGCCTGCATCGCGTTGCGGTAATCCTCGTCGCTGGCATTCGCTGGACAGAGTGCGGACAGTGTATTCTTTTTGGGGCTGAAAAGAATGTTCCGGGCAATTTCGTCACGGTAGTCCCGACGTGCCAGCAAGCGACTGCGGCAGCAAAACCAGATCGTTTTAAGAGAGCAACCCACAAGGCGATCACCGTAGTGATCCAGCATATCTCCTACGACATACGGGTAAATGGCATCCGAATAGGTTACGGTCTCCATCTTACCAACTACGGATTCCCGATCCTTACAGCGCAGACCTTTCTGTGTTGCAGGAGAATTCCAGACTTGTCCGTCCTTCGAGTTTTTGGATGCGGTTTTTCCTCTGTAATAGACCTCGCCAACATAAACGCCATACCTGTCCCGGTGTACGGTATAGTACAGCGAAATCTCATTGGAGAACTGATAGACAGACGGACGCTTTCGGTGCTTGACCGAGTCCGGGTCGATTTTTGCTTTCTCAAAATCCTTTCGGAGCTTGACCAGGGTTGTTGGCTTTTTCAGCTGTTGTTGAGATACATGGATATACTCTTTTTCAACAATAAGGTTGGAGGCGCTTTCGTCACACTGGGTAAAGAAAACAGGGATCAGTGCATTGGGATCGACGTTGCGACCTGCGAACAAAAGCATTTTCTTTCTGGGCTGGGTAACTGTGGCGTTGGATGCAATTGCAATGATCTTACCGGGGAGGAAACCCTGATCCCGTAGGAGCGCACAAATGTTATTATCAGATGCAGATATAAATGTTTGAGGAAGCAATGCTATGAAATTAGCGTTATTCTTGCCGGCAGAAAGCATTGCGCTAATGTTGAATTCTTCCGCTGTGAACGGCGATGCAATTGCGATCAGGTCAAACCTTTTTGTGTAGTCTGCAATGTCAGAAAAGATGCAGAACTGAAGTCCCTTGAATTCCATTCGATAGGCGGAGGCCACATAGATATTCGGCACAGCAACGCAGCATTTACATGCGTACATTTTTGCTTTTTGAGACCACGCAAGGAGAAAGTCGGGACCCGGATTTACAATCAGGATCTGAGATGCGTTCCGGGCTAATGTCTCAAATTGCTGTAGGAAAAAGGAACACTCGAATTTGCCATCGTAATTGCTTCTGACTCTAAGGTCCGACCTCCGTCCAAAAAGTGCCGGGAAGGGGTAGAGTGCTGCGCGGATAATATCGCTGGGTTTTTCGTTCCGAATATCTCCAACTATGTTAAAGGCCGACTCGGCAATGCTGATACCTTCTGTGGTATTGACCTTTCCTTTTATTGCTTGTTCGAACTCGACCCAGGGATTAAATGCATCTTTAAGCTGTGTGCGATGCTTGTTATACTGGCAATAGTTTGCAACAAGTTGCAGACCGGAAACCTTGTGCTGACGGTAGAACCGAATGGTATCAACCAGCTTGGGACTGACAGTTCCCTTTAGCTCCGGCATATGAACGCAATACACGGCTTGCCAACAATGGGCGAAAGTATCCTTTGTAATTTCGTGGGACGCGTAAAGCTCGCTGTTTGCAGCATAGAAGCTTTCAATTATGGGTGTGTCAATATCCGAAAACGACAACTGGGATTCCTTTGTGGACTTAAGGATCAGATAGAGCACATGGGCCAATCTCTGGTAATGTCCTTTCGGGAATTCGGACACAAGCCGATCCCAGTCTGCAACCAAGAGGGGAGCAAAGGCTTCAAAAAACAGCCGACAATCCTTATCCATACCTGCCGAGACAAGCACGCTGCAAAGCGAGAAAAAAGCAGGACTATCATAGTAGGGGGTCGCATCAGAGGACAGTAGCTGATACCGGGAAGCCTCTGCAACAAAGTCTGCCGTATGAATTCCGTCAATATAGTCAGAGCGCTTGGAGTGTTCAATATTGAGCTTCGCCAGAGCGTAACAGCGGACAATCTCCTCGTAATGAAAGATATCTATATTGAGTGCGGCAATCTTTTTCAAGATAGAAGGATAGATATTGCTCATTATAAAACACCTCCGTAACGAATGTAATGAGCCGGTTGATTTTGCAGAAAAATT
>JAZRLE010000040.1:0-2524 GCA_045646665.1 Faecousia sp.
GCCAGCTTCTGCTCGCCCTTCTGCTCCACGAACTTGGAAGCGGGGACCTTGCAGACGGGGCAAGCGAAATCGGCTGCCAATTCATCGGCGGTGTGAACATAACCACAAACAGAGCATACAAACTTTTTCATATTATTTTCCTCCAAAATTGTTTTTTGATTTTTTTATTATTTTTTAGGTGCTATGCACCGGATTTACTCTTCGGTAACTTCTTCAAACTGGTCGGGACCGACGCCGCACAGGGGGCACTCATAATCCTCCGGCAGCTCGTCGCCTTCATAAATGTAGTCACATACGACACATCTGAATTTTTTCATTGGGTTTTTCCTCCTACACAATTTTTGCATTGACCCACAAAGGTCAGTTGGCACATGTTGATCTGCCCGCCGGTCTGGGAGCTGACCTCTTGGTTCAGCGCTTCCGGGATTGCGATCCGGGGCAGGTCTGCCACGGTTTCACAGCCGGTGCAGACGAAGTGCACGTGCGGCGCAGAGTTGCCGTCAAACCGTTCCACACCGCCGACGGTGCCGATGCTGATGATTTCGCCTTTGCTCTTGAACATGGACAGGTTTCTGTATACAGTGCCCAGTGACAAGTCCGGAATTTCCGGTTTCAAGTGTGCATATACCATCTCAGCGGAAGGGTGGGTGTCGGTATGTCGCAGATAGTCTAAAATGGCATTGCGTTTGCGGAATTGCTTGGTAACCGCCATTGCGTCGCTCCTTTCTTCTTGGTGGCTCACTTGCCACCTGTGTTTTGCGCTATCTGAATAAGAATGTTTCTTATTTACGAGCTGAGTATAACACATAAATCTTTATTTGTCAATAGGAATTATTCTCGTTTATAAAAAATTTTGAAAATTTTTCCATCATATAGGGGCGAGCATTGCGCGTCCGCTACCACAGGCGCGAAATTGTACAAGCAGACGACCAATGGTCGCCCTACATTGCATTGTTTTTGTTGCATTTACGGCAAAATATAATATAATGTATAATATAAAATGCGAGGAGGTGTCTGTAAATGGGAGATATGCATCCGGCATACCGGGGATGTCTTTTAGGTCTTGCGGTGGGCGATGCCATGGGTTATACCATTGATGAGATGACTTGGGATGAGATCCAAGGAACCTACGGTCCCAACGGTCTGCTGGGCTATGATCTGCAGGCCCAGGATTATGCACAGATCACCTCCTTTACCCAGTACACCGCCTTTTTGTGCAACGGTCTGATGCTGAGTGTGACTCGGGGAAAGGCAGACCGCCTGCGCTTTGGTCGGTTGGCATTGCAGGAGTGGATCCGCAGCCAGCGGTATTTCCGGGATCCGGAGGAGACTTGGTGCTGGGTGGCAAAGCTGCCCCAGTTCCGCCGCAAGGATTGCCGGGATGCCCGGATGCAGGACAGCCTTCGTCCGGAGTCCTACGGCACCATGGATGCCCCCCGCAACCGCAATGCAGGTCCCGGCGCCATCACCGCGGCAGTGGCATCGGGTATGTTCTACAATCCCCAGCGGATGACCCCGGAGCAGGTGGGTATGTTGGCGGCGGAGCTGATTGCCCTGACCCATGGAGACCCGGAAGCCTTTTTGTCCGGTGTGGTGTTGGCCTATACCATTGCCGGCATTTTGCAGGAGCCGGAATTGCCCCTTGAGATGCAGTTTCAGCAGGCCATCGCCGTGATGGACGGACAGTTCCGCAACCGCTTTTCTCAAACGGAGGAGCTTGCCCGTCAGCTGCGGGATGCCATTGCGTTTGCCAAATCCGGAACGGTAACGGCGCAGGAGGGTATGGAGCAGCTGAACTGCACAGATGCAGCAAGCTGTCTTACCGGTGCGATATTTGCCTGTCTTGCTGGCGGCGAGGATTTTGATAATGCCATCATCATTGCCGTGAACCACTCCGGTATGAGTGCGGCGGTGGGTGCGGTGACCGGTGCGATTTTGGGCGCCAAGCTGAAGGTGGATGCATTGCCTGAGTTTTATCTGGAATCCCTGGATTGTCGCCGGGAATTGGAGATTCTGGCAGACGATATGTTCTGCGGCACTCCGGCGCTGGGTGTGTTTAATGAGGAATGGGACAGAAAATATGTCCAAGGCTTACCCCCGGAGCAGTAATTCCCGGTATATGTAATGTAGGGGCGACCATTGGTCGTCCGCCGGGTACAGGTTGTGATTGCGGGATGCCTCCGGCGGGTAACTTTCTTGCGCCGGCAAGAAAGTCACCAAAGAACCGGCTTAAGGGGTTCACTCGATCTCCCGATCGAGATGCCGTGCCCCTTAAGAATCCCCCCAGGCTCCTTCTATTGCACTGCTGAAATAGATAGAACCTTGCAGGGTTGCCTTTGCGGTAACGGGCGAGTGTTCCACAAGGAGCTTTTTGTGTGTAGGGGCGACCGTTGGTCGTCCGCCGGGTACAGGTTGTGATTGCGGGATGCCTCCGGCGGGTAACTTTCTTGCGCCGGCAAGAAAGTCACCAAAGAACCGGCTTAAGGGGTTCACTCGATCTCCCGATCGAGATGCCGTGCCCCTT
>JAZRLE010000041.1:0-11415 GCA_045646665.1 Faecousia sp.
GACTACATCTACTTTTACAACAATGAACGTATTCAAACAAAAACAGGAGTGGCGCCGCTAACGCTACGCCACTCCGCTTGAATCAAATATTTCCTACATAGGGGTGTTTTTGTACTGTCCGCACAAATTGGGGCAGTTCAGTAGCAGAGTGCTTTTTTGTTATCTTCCGGAAAGTTCTACCTGTCTGCGAAGAATACTCATTGCAGGCACAGGCTTAGGCAGCTGCAGATAGAACTGCATCTGGGGGGTTCTGGGCTCGTCCAATGCTTCACCCTCGAGGGTTTGCATCACATCTGCTGTAATGGGGAAGGGGCGCATATCCGGACCCACAGCTTCCAATGCATCACCCTTGGAGAATTTGTTCCGCAGGCTGCAAAGAGCCAGCCCGTTTTCGTCGCAGCTTTCCACGATGGCGCAGATCTGCCACTGGCGTATGTACCGGGAGTGTTCCGTGTACTGCCCAGGGTAGCCGTAATAGAAGCCGGTGGAGTAATACCGGTGACTGACGTGCTCCACTTCATCCCGCCAAACGGGATCGATGGGTCTACCTGCAGCGATATCGTCAATTGCGTGCCGGTAAGCGCCGGTGACGATAGCGGCATAATAGGCGGACTTTGCCCGACCCTCAATTTTAATGCAGTCGATACCGGCATCCATCAAGTCTTGCAGATGGTCGATGGTGCACATATCCCGGGAGTTCATAATATAGGTGCCCTTTTCATCCTCGAAAACAGGGAAGTATTCGCCGGGACGCTTTTCTTCCATCAGCGCATATTGATAACGGCAGGGCTGTGCGCAGGCACCGCGATTGGAGTCCCGACCGGTCATATAGTTGCTCAGCAGGCACCGACCGGAATAGCTGACGCACATAGCGCCGTGACCGAAGGTTTCAATCTCCAGGTCTTTATCGGTTTTCTCCCGAATGGTGCGGATCTCCTCAAGACTCAATTCTCTTGCCAGCACCACCCGCTTGGCACCCAAGTCATACCATGCCTGTGCGCATTCATAGTTGGCGATGGACTGTTGCGTGGAGATGTGCCGTTGGCACCGGGGCGCATATTTTCCAGCCAGCGTAAATGCACCCATATCCGCAACGACCAGCGCATCCCCACCGGCATCCTGCAGTTGCTCCAGATAGGGAGGGAGGGTGGCAATTTCGTCATTGCGGGGCATCGTGTTCACGGTGACATGGACATTTACCCCATGGTTATGGGCAAATTCCACAGCCTTAGGCAGCTCCTCCGGGGTGAAATTCCCGGCAAAGGAGCGCATACCAAAGGCGGTACCTGCCAGATACACCGCATCGGCGCCATACAGAACGGACATTTTCAGCCGTTCCATATCTCCGGCAGGACTGAGTAGTTCTAATTTAGCCATTGTTTACCCCATCAATTCTGCAACATTCTTGTTGTGCTCGCTTTCGGTAACGGCAAAACGGTGTGCAGACTTGCTCTTGTCATAGACAAAGTATTGGTAATCGGTGTCATTGGGTTCCAACGCAGCGTACAGGGACTGAACACCCATATTGCAGATAGGTCCGGGAGGGATACCTTTGTTTTTTCGGGTGTTGTAGGGACTGTCAAAATTCAAGTGTTCTGCGCTCAGTTCCTCAATATCACCAAAGTAGTCGCCCACGGCATAATACACAGTTGCATCCGCACCCAGCGACAGAATATTGGGATTGGCCAAGCGGTTGTAGAAAACCGATGCAATGTCAAAGCCTTCGCTGTCGGAGGCGGATTCTTTCTGAATCACAGAAGCAAGGGTCACCACTTGATGCAGTGTCAGGGTGTTGTCCTGAATATATGCAGCGCTGAAGCCTCTGGATCTCAGCTTGGCGGCATAATTCTTCTGAATGGTCTGGAAATCGTTCTTCATCTTGTCAGTGAAGCGGTCATCAAATTCGTTCAGGAATTTTTCCAGCACACGACGGGGGGAATCACCCATATAAAATGAATAGGTATCCGGCGCCAGATAGCCTTCCAAACAGTACTTATCGCCGCGGGGAACACCCTCCAGGAACCAATATTCTTTCAATTCGCCATTGGCGGCATATTCTTCAAGTTCCTTGGCAGTGCAGACACCTTTGTCTTCCAGCATCTTAAACATTTGCGCACAGTTGACACCTTCCGGGAACATAATGTCCACAACACCCCGCTTGGCATCGTAGCTGTACATTTTGTTGATCATAGCATTGTAGTCCAGCTGGGGGGAGAGAGTAAAGGTGCCCACACCGATGTCATCGGCCTTGCCGGTGGCATTTGCAAAGAATTTGAACAGATTCGGGTACTTGATCAGATTTGCCTGCCCCAGCTTTTTGGAGATGGTGTCAATGGTATCATCGGCGGTGATTGTGATGGTTACCTTTTGACTTTCCTTGCCGAATGCCATCAAATCTGCACAGCAGACCCACAACACCCGTCCCAAAGAGATACCGATGGCCAAAATCAGCACCAGCCATATCACAGTGGCGAAAATGTGGGGGATGCCTAATAAACCGTAACCGTCTTTTTTCTTGGGTCGACCTTTTTTCTCAGCAGGTTTTTCCGGAGGGCGGTGTTCGTTACTATCGTCAGCCAATTCCGGTACTTCCTGCTCAGCTATCGGCTCGGTTGCAGGCGTATTCTCCGGAAGACCAAAAGTATCCCAGTTTTCTGCCAAAATCGCATCCAATTCCGGATCGCCGGTGGTCTGCATATCGCTTTTTGGCGGTTCCGGCTGGGCAGGTTTTGCCGGCTGCTGGGATTCCATCATCTCTTCCAGCCATTTTAAGTTTTCCGGTGACAGACCCGTGCCGGGTGTGTTCCGATTGTCATTGCCGTGTTCCATGGACAATTCCTCCTGTCAGCGAATCACGATCTGCTGCGCAATCTTGTTTGCGGTTTCGGTTCCTTTCAGTGCTTCGATCAGTGCCAGTGCAAAGGGGATCGCGCAGCCTGCCGAAGCGCCGGTGATGAGCTTTCCGTCACGGACACAGGGTGCATCGGTGCTGACTTTAGCACAACCCATTCCACTCTCACAACCGGGATAGCAGGTCGCATTCTTATTATCGGTGATATGCAGGTCTGCAAGAACGGTAGGTCCGGCGCAGATCGCTGCTACAAATTTATCGTTTTCCCAGGCAAAGGAAAGAATATCCAATGCCTTTTGGCTGGCTCTGGCAGAGGCAACACCGCCCAAGCCGCCCGGTAGTACCACCATCTCCAAATCGGTCAAATCGACTTCATCCAGCAGGATATCTGCTTCCACGCCGATGTTGTGACCACCATAAACGGTTTTGCCGGTGACACCAACGGTAAGTACATCGATACCTGCCCGTCGCATCAGATCAATGGGGGCAATGGCTTCCACTTCTTCAAAGCCGGTGCCTAACAATACATAAACCATACTTAACCCTCCATACACTTGCGAACGTGTTCGTAGATCTCGTTGTGAATATCCTCAATAGAACGCATAGCACCGTCTCTGACACACTGAATCACTGTCCAGCCGTAGTATTCGGCAGCAGCGCGTCCGGAGGTGCGGCAGGTGGCAAGATACTGCGTGTCCTGCTCGTGGATATCTGCCTTGGTGTTGGTATCTGCTTCCCGATGCCGCAGGAGCTTTTCTGTGAAATCGGTGGGCACATCCAGATAGATTACCAGATCCGGCTTGGGAAGTCCCAGTTTGGCATATTCAAAATCGTACAGCCAATGCAAAAATTCCTCTCGCTGCACCTCCGGCACCTTGGATGCCTGATGTACAGCATTGGAGGTGGTATAGCGGTCAGACAGCACCAAACCGCCGTCTTCATACCACTGACCCCAGTCCATCTTATAGGAAGCATACCGATCTACAGCATAAAAAGAGGATGCCGCATAAGCGTTTACATCCGTCGGTTTGTTACCGAACTGACCGCCCAAATACATACGGATCAGCGCAGAGCTTTCCTCAGAATACCGGGGAAATACCAAGTGCTTAAAGGGAATATTATCATTGCCCAAATGCTCGGACATCATACGAAACTGGGTGGATTTGCCGGAACCGTCGGTTCCTTCGATTACGATTAGCTTGCCCATTTTTTGCAAACTCCTTTTCCGTTTGTTGCGCATATAAAATATCATAGTAAAGTATAACATATTTTATGCTGTTTGTCCACAGCGCAAAGGTTGCAAAAAAATAAATAATCTGCTAAAATAACAAAAAAACAAAACGAAGGATTTTGCAATATGGAAGTAAACAATATCACATTTGGGGAATTGGGACTGTCCGATGCTATGTTGAAGGCGCTGGAAAAGAAGGGATATGGCTATCCCACAACCATTCAGGCGCAGGCGATCCCCGAATTTATGCAGTGGAAGGATGTTATTGCCAAAGCGCCCACCGGCACCGGCAAGACGTTTGCTTTTGGTATTCCCATGATCGAGCATGTGGATACAGATTGTGAGGATGTACAGGGTTTGATCCTTGCGCCTACCCGTGAACTTGCCATTCAGATCGGTGATGAGCTGCGGGGACTTTTGACCTATTATCAAGGTTTCCGTGTGGCGGTGCTGTACGGCGGCGCCGGTATCGTGGGACAGGCCAAGCAACTGGAGAAGAAACCCCAGATCGTGGTGGCTACTCCCGGTCGGCTGATGGATCACTATAACCGGAAGAATATCCGCTTGGATAAGATTCAGACCGTGGTGCTGGACGAGGCGGACCGGATGCTGGATATGGGATTTTTCAAGGATGTGACCCGTATCATCGAAAAGGTAAAAAATCGCAAGAATCTGGGTCTGTTCTCTGCTACGATCTCCCAGGAAGTTATGACCGTTTCGTGGATGTACCAGCGGGACGAGGTGGAGATCACCGTGGAACCCAAGCAGGAAGACCGTCCGGATATCGACCAGTATTCGATCGCAGTTTCTCCCCTTGAAAAGTCGGAAACAACCCTGCGGCTGATCCGCACACAGGGTTATGAACGGGTAATGATCTTCTGCAACACCAAGCATATGTGCCAGCGCCTTTGTGACGATTTCCAGCGCGCCGGTGCCGATTGCGATTGCATCCATGGCGATATCCGTCAAAGTCAGCGGGAAAAGACAATGCAGCGCTACCGGGACGGAAAACTGGCGATCTTGATTGCTACAGATGTAGCTTCCCGTGGTATCGATGTAGACGATGTGGATTGTGTCATCAACTACGATGTGCCGGAGGAGAACGAGTATTATGTTCATCGTATCGGCAGAACCGGTCGCGCCAAGCGCAAGGGTGTGGCGTGGTCGATCATCGGCAATTTCCCGGAAAAAGCAAAGCTGGATGAGATTGCAAAATATTCCCAATATACCATTTGCCCTATGCTTCTGGGAGCTGACGGCACTTTGACCCAAGAGGAGGTCAAAGCACCGGTGGTGAAGAAGCGTTACCGTTGAATAATAAAGAACGGGGATTCCTGCTGCTGACAAGCACTTTGGGGGATCCTGACAGAAAACCGTTGACCGTTGCCCAGTTCCGTACCCTTGCGGACCGGGTATCCCGGATGGAAAAGCCAAAAGATACCCGCCAACTCACTGTGGATGATTTGTTGGAGTTGGGATATGACCGGCAAATGGCGTTTCGTATCGTAAGTCTGTTGGAAGGGCAGAGTGCCCTTACAACATATATCCAACGGGGAAAGCAGCAAGGTTGCATTCCCATAAGCCGCATCAGCGATCATTATCCCCTTGCGGTGCGACAGCGTTTGGGACTGGATGCGCCGGGGTGCCTGTGGGCAAAGGGCGATGTTTCCTTGCTTGCCACACAGAAGATTTCTCTGGTGGGCAGCCGGGAACTGCGTGATGATAACCGCTTGTTTGCTGAAACGGTTGGCCGTGAGGCGGCCAAGCAGGGGATTACCTTGGTGTCCGGCAATGCAAGAGGTGCGGACCGGGCGGCGCAGGAGGCTTGTGTTGCCGCCGGTGGCAGGGTGTTTTGCGTGGTTGCCGATGAACTGATGAAATGCCCTCTGACAGAAAATATCCTCTATTTGTCTGAGGACAGTTTTGACCTGCCGTTTTCTGCCCAGCGGGCGCTCAGCCGCAACCGGGTGATTCACACTTTGGGCTATTTGACTTTTGTTGCCCAGTGCACGATGGGTACCGGTGGCACATGGGATGGCACGACCCGAAATTTGCGTAACGGTTGGAGTCCTGTGTACTGTTTTTCTGATGGTAGTGCTGCCTGCGGGGAACTGCAGCAGCTTGGGGCAACAATGATAAGCGGGGAACAACTTTCAGACCTTGCCGGACTGCATCCGGATGTAAAAAGATTGATATAAAAGGCGTGTTGCATTTGGTTTGCAACACGCCTGTTTTTATTTTTTTGCGCGGGGAAGAAGTTCGTTTTCAATTACCTGCGCCAGCTTTTCCAGCTCCTCGGCGGTGGTGTCCCGACAGATGGATACCCGGAAGGCACCGTCGATGACCTCCGGTTTTAAACCCATAGCGGTCATCACATGGCTGCGATGCCCCTTGGCACAGGCGGAACCGGCAGATACGCAGATGCCGGCATCCTGTAGGATGTTGATGGAATTCTGCGTAGGCAATCCGGGAATTGAGAGGGAGAGAATGTGAGGCGCTTCGTGGGCACCGTTGATGACGAGACCGTCCAATGTGGACAATTTGTCGAGTAATCCGTTCAACAATTCCTTTTCCCGGGAAATATCCTGCTGAAGTGTAGCTTTGCAGGATTCACAGGCGGCGGCAAAACCGAAGATTGCAGGAGTGCCCTCTGTGCCGCTGCGGAATCCGGATTCCTGTCCGCCGCCAAACAGCAGGGGAGGAAATGCCTTCAACCGGGGGCTGACATACAGTGCGCCCACACCCTTCGGACCGTGGACTTTGTGAGAAGAAACGGAAATCAGGTCAGCGCCCAGCGTTTTAGCAGCAAACGGAATCTTCAGAAAACCCTGTACCGCATCGGTGTGGAAGACAGCATCGGGCGCCAGCTTGCGCGTGAGCTTTGCCATCTGTGCGATGGGCATTACCGCACCGGTTTCGTTGTTGACCATCATAATGGAAACCAATGCCGTATCCTTTCGTAAGGCAGCTTTCAAAGCATCCAATAATATATTACCCAGCGCATCCGGTTGCAGATAGGTGATTTCATATCCCTGATGCTCCAGTTCGTTCATACACCGCAGGATCGCGTGATGCTCCACTGCGGTGGTAATGATATGCTTGTTTCTGCGTCCGTAGCGCTTGATGGTGCTGAAAATTGCCCAGTTGTCAGCTTCTGTACCGCCGGAGGTAAAGAATACTCTGTCCGGCTCGGCACCCATTGCTGCTGCGACCTTGTGACGCGCAGCGCGGAGAATGGCACCTGTCTCAATGCCAAACCCATATAGTGCGCTGGGGTTTGCCCAATGGGCGGTCAGCGCATCGGTCATCGCTGCCACAGCCTCAGAACAAGGTTTGGTGGTAGCGGAATTATCCAAATAAATCATAATGCTCACTTTCCAACGCAAAAGCGTTCAAAAATTCTTGCGGTGATATCTTCCCGAACGGTATTGCCGGTGACTTCTCCCATAGCTTCCATAGCGGCTTCCACATCTGTCAGTACCGCATCCGGTGTCTGTCCCAGCTTGAGTCCTTGCAGAGCGTTGAGCATAGCTTCATATGCCCGCCGGATAGCATCAAACTGCCGGGGGTTGGTAAGGATGGATCCGTCGCAGGGTGTTTCGTTTGCAAACATCACATCCACAACATCGGCCAATTGATCCAGTCCTTCGCCGGTCTTGGTACAGACAGAGATCACCTGCATAAAGGGAAGATCGGAAGGCTGCACGACACTGCCCAAATCAGACTTGTTAATAAGCGCAACAGCATTCTGTGCATCCAGACACACGCGGATAACTTCTTGATCTTCCTCGGTAAGGGGCATAGAACCGTCGCAGACGAACAGCACCAGATCAGCATTATCTACAGCTTGTTTAGAGCGCTCCACACCGATGGCTTCGATTCGGTCATCGGTTTCCCGGATGCCGGCGGTGTCGATCAGCCGCAGCCGGGTCCTGCCCAACATCACGGTTTCTTCCACAGTGTCCCGGGTGGTACCGGCAATCTCTGTGACGATTACCCGTTCATAACCTGCCAAAGCATTTAACAGGCTGGATTTTCCTACATTGGGCTTGCCCACAATAGCGGCAGCCACACCTTGCTTCATTATGCGCCCTTGCCCGTAAGTTTGCAGCAACGCATATAATTCCTTGGCACTGCTTCGCAATGCATCATAATAGCTGTTCAGACCGAAATCTTCGATATCCTCATCGGGATAATCCAACACCGCATGAAAATGACTGCACAGATCGGTCAGCGTGTTGTAAATGGGTGAGAGCTTCTTTTGCAGGCGTCCACCGACTTGACCGGCTGCATTGGCTGCAGCATCGGCAGTTTCCGCTTCAATTAGGTCAATCACCGCTTCGGCCTGTGTCAGATCCAATTGCCCATTCATAAAGGCCCGCTTGGTAAATTCGCCCCGCTTAGCCGGTACAGCGCCTGCAGCAAACAACGCATTCAACCCTTCAGCCAGCACAGCAGGAGAGCCGTGGCAATGGAATTCCACCGTGTCCTCGCCGGTATAGGTATGAGGCGCCCGGGTGTAAACAGCCATACACTGGTCGATTACGCGACCTTTGGTGTCAGTGAGTGTGCCTAGCACCAGTTTGCGGTTGGGCGCTTCCCACAGCGGCAACCCGATATTTAATGTAAAGACCTTTCCCGCCACCTGGGCGCATCCTTCTCCGCTTAACCGCAGAATGCCGATGGCAGAGATCTGACTACCGGTAGATACGGCAGCGATCACATGGGACATAATGTTTTCTCCTTGGTTTTATTCTAAGATTTCAAAAGCTTTCCGGTATTTTTCCCGGTAATAGGCGAGGGTAGCCTCGTCTGCATTTTCCAGGCGTGTCTCATCGGTGTTGTGCCGCAAATCGGCCAGCTTGACAGCTTTTGCAATGGGGTTTGTGCTGATGCGTGCAACGTAAGTCAGATACGGCTCGCCATCCTTGTGGGTCATAACGGCTACTGCATCAACGACTTCTTTGGGAAATGTTTTTGCCAATTCCTCAAGGGTGACCTGCGTATCCTCTACCACATCGTGCAGCAGTGCCACACAGGTTGTGTATTCGTCGGTCATTTGCTCAGCCAGATGATACGGATGAAAAATATAAGGGATACCGCCCTTATCCACCTGCTCGTGGTGTGCGTTGTATGCGATCTTCATTGCTTCGTTGGTTAAATGCGTGTAAATCAATTCAATCACCTCTTATTAAATAGTATACCATTATAAATTCTGAAAAGCAAACCAATTCCGCATAAAGCTGTAATTTTTGGGAAAACTACCCCGGAGGTGAGCCTATGACACAAAAATCCTATACCGGTAAAATGACCGATGCCAATATCTGCAATATTTTTCGGGATGCTGCCGATTTTATCCGCAGGGAGCTTCGATGCGGCGACTTTACTGTCTATGCCTATGCCATTGACGGCTTGATCGCTGCAGCCTATGCATCCGACTACATTTTTAAGCCGATCACCCAGCATCTAAAAGGGAATACTATGGAAGCGTTGCATAGTGGCGCTATGAACGGGATGATCTATAACAGTGTAGCAGTTTCCTGTGAAGATCTTGATCAAATCGCATTTTTGTTGGTAAACGGTTTTTGTGTCGTGTTGTTTCCCGGGGTTGGCGCCATTGGGTATGAAGTCAAGACACCGGATAAAAGGGGGACATCTGCGCCGGAGGTGGAGAACACTGTAAAGGGTGCAAAGGATGCCTTTGTGGAAACCGTGAGATCCAATACGAGCTATGTCCGCCGACACCTTCGCTCACCGGATCTGCGTATTTATGAAACCCAAGTGGGCAAGCGTTCGTTGACCAATGTAAGCGTTGTATGGCTGGATGGAATCACAAATCCGGAGCTGGTCACGAAAATGAAGGAACGGTTAGCTTCTATTGATATTGACGGTCTTATCAGCCCGTCTTCTGTAGAGGAATATGTTACCGGGTCTCGGGCAACAGCGTTCCCGCTGATGCAGTATACCGAGCGTTCTGACCGGTTTTGCCAGGGGATCCTGGACGGACGGGTGGGACTTTTGGTGGACGGCTTGCCTCTGGGTTATCTTGCGCCGGCGGATCTGATGTATCTGATGGAAAGTCCGGAGGACAGAGGAAGGGACTATGTAGGCGCCTCCGCTGTGCGAATCCTGCGGTATTTTGCACTGCTAGCAGGACTCTTGCTGCCGGGTATTTATATAGCGCTGGCAACCTTCCATCAGGCAGTGATACCACTACCTTTGCTATTGTCTATTATTGAAAGTAAGCAATCTGTTCCTTTTACCACAGCTGCAGAGGTGCTTGGCCTTTTGATTGCCTTTGAATTGTTGCAGGAATCGGGTATCCATCTGCCGCAAGCCATCGGACAATCCGTATCTGTCATCGGCGGTATCGTGGTGGGCACAGCGGCGGTGGAGGCAGGGCTGATTTCCCCTGTGGCGCTGATTATGGTCTCTGTTGCCGGAGTCTGCGGTTTTGTATTGCCCAACAGGGACCTAGCCAATGCCCTGCGTGTGTGGCGCTTTGGAATTGCGATCCTGTCATCCTTTGCCGGACTGTATGGAACAGCAGCAGGGTTACTGATTTTGCTCATACACCTGTCCGGACTGAAATGCTTGGACATCAATTATTTATCCTACACCGGCAGATTTTTGCGTCGCCGATTGGTGAAGACCAAATTCCGCAGCGCAAAACTCCACCCGGAGGACAGGAGGAATCAGTTATGAGGAGACTGCTGTATGTTATCATTTTATCCTTGTTGCTTTTTGCTCCGCTGGAACGCCTGGATGTTGCCAAGTTGTTGCCGATTCGCGCAGTAGCCGTATATATGGAAGATGGCGCCGTGGTTTTGGAAACGGATACGGAGAATCTTGGCAGGGGAGAGACAGCGGGGAAAGCGCTTGAGAAACTAAAGAATGAAACCCCTGCTGTTGTGTATTTAGATACGGCAGAATACCTGTTGGTGACGGAAGATGCGGTTGCGCAGGTACAGGAATTGCGGAAATATTTGAAACCATCGGTAAAGGTGTGTGTTTGTGACGCAGCAGGTCGTGTTAAAGATGCGGCAGAATATTTAGAAATCCATGGAAATTTGACAAAATTACGGGATTTTCGCGCTTAAAAATATCCTGTAAAAATTTTTAGAAAAAAGAAGAAAAAAGTTCTTGACAAAAGGTACCTGCCGTGCTAGAATGAACAAGCTCGCCGCCGAGACGGAGAGCGGATGTACCTTGTAAATTGAATAACGCAAAGACGAACAAGTAACACCTTGGACAATTGATAAAGATGGAATTGTTTAAGCGTTTTAGAACGAAAAACAGCCAACGAAAATTCTTGAGTAAAATTTGCTAGACA
>JAZRLE010000042.1:0-29122 GCA_045646665.1 Faecousia sp.
CCCATTGGCTTCGGTATGGCTTTAGCTATGAACCACCCTGCAATGAACGTCTACGCTGCCATGGATGAAGAGCAAAAACAGGATATCCTCAACCGCGCCCACAACGTCCGCTCTGAACAGGAAATGAACGACCTTGTAGCCTCCCTCGCACACCCCACAATGTAATCGCCGTCTAAATCCGCCACCGCACCCTTGCAGAGAAGATCCCCTGCGAGGGTGCTGTGGCGGATTTGTTAGCTGTCATTGACTTTTACCGCGCATTTGTGTACTATTATAATAAAAAATACAGGAGAAAGATTATGCAGACACAGTATTTTACATATGCCCTGGAGGTGGAAAAAACCGGCTCCATCACCCAAGCAGCGGAAAATCTTTACATGACCCAGCCTACCCTGAGCAAGGCCATCCGGGATCTGGAGGGAAGCTTAGGCTTTTCTGTGTTTAAGCGTTCCTCACGGGGCGTAGTGCCCACCTATAAGGGTGGGGAATTTCTGCGGCACGCCCGGAAGATTGTGGCGCAGATTGAGCGGATGGAGCTGGCGCTGCAAGCGCAGGACACCTCCAACCAAGTATTCAGCCTGGCCATTCCCCGGGTTAGCTACATTGCCCGGGCTGCTGCGCAGTATATCCGCATGGTAGACGATGGGCGGCGCATGGAGATCGACATTCGGGAAACCAACTCCATACGTATCATTGATGCCGTCGCCCAAGGCAGAAGCGTGCTGGGTCTGGTGCGGTATCATGTCCGGGACGAAGAATTTTTTATGCGCAGCATGACGGAAAAGGACCTGCGGTTTGAGCCTGTCTGGCAAGCTGACTATCTGGCACTGATGTCTTTGGAGCATCCTCTGGCAGAAAAGGCAATGCTTTCGACGCAGGATCTTGCTGACTGCGTAGAGATCACTGCCGGCGACGAAGAAGTGCCCTACGTCCGCACCAGCGATGCCGAGGCCGCTGCCGGTCTTTCACCCAGTGCCAGACGGATCCTGGTTTATGACCGCGCCATGCAATTTGATCTGCTGCAGACTGTACCCGGGGCGTATTGCTGGGCATCGGCACAGCCTAAGGAGGTTCTGGAAAAGCATGGTCTTGTCCAGCGGCAGTGTCGCCAGAGTCTGCAGTTTAAGGATGTACTGATCAGTCGGTCAAGTTATCGCTTCAGTAAGCTGGACCGGGCGTTTATCGATCATCTTTACCTGCAGCGCAACGAGGTGGCTTACAGCGACTGATATTCCTATTCTTTATTTCATCTATTCCAAAACAGAATAAGCATATAAAAAACTGCAGCTTACCTATGTTAAGTTTTGTCAAAGTATGCCCAAAAAACGGGGATCATTTTATGCGCATTTACTATTTCTCCGGTGTATTTATCCTTCAAACTCCCATTATCCCGCGGTTTATCACATTCCTAATCGGAAGAAAGAGCATGATTGATTTCAATTTCCCAGTTAATTTGCTATTTGATATGATTATATCGATTCTAACAGATATTTCCATGAATGGTTCCCCAGAGGAATATCATTAAAGGAGAGTGATTATGCAGTACCGTATCGAACACGATTCCATGGGCGATATCCAGGTGCCCGCTGACCGATATTGGGGCGCGCAAACCCAGCGTTCCTGCCAAAATTTCCCCATTGGTGTAGGCATTGAGACCATGCCCAGAGAGATCACCCACGCCTTCGGCATTCTCAAGCGTGCCGCGGCGCAGGCAAATCATGTGCTGCGTCCCGAAAAGATGACCACCCAGAAGCTCAACGCCATCACCAGCGCCTGCGACGAGGTCATTTCCGGCGTTCTGAACGACCACTTCCCCCTGGTGGTGTGGCAGACCGGCTCCGGCACCCAGTCCAACATGAATGCCAATGCCTATATCGGCTACGAGAACGCCGCCAAGACCACGAAGCTGGCCTATAAAGAAAACATTTCTCTGAAAGAAGCCTGCGTCAGACTGGGCTTCCTCACTGCGGAGCGCTTTGATGAAGTGTTCCACTCTGAGCAAATGATCTGAAGGTGATAATTATGACATATTTGTATTTTCCTGGCTGCACCTTGAAAACCAAGGGCAAGAATCTGGATATTTGGGGCAGGGCGTCGGCAGATGCCCTTGGCTTCCGTTTAGAGGAACTGCCCCAGTGGCAGTGCTGCGGCGCTGTTTACCCCATGGCGAAGGATGAGATCGCCACACGACTGTCTTCCGTCCGGGCGCTGATGGCCGCCCAGGAAGCCGGACAGGAGCTGGTGACCCTGTGCTCTGCCTGCCATCATGTAATCAAACGGGTCAACCGTGATATGCAAACCGACGAGACCATCCGGGATCGGGTCAGCCGCTACCTGGGTCTGGACACCCCTTACGAAGGCCAGACCAATGTGCTGCACTATCTGGAAGTGCTGCGTGACCGAGTGGGCTTTGATCAGCTCAAGGAAAAGGTGGTCAACCCCCTTACCGGCCGCAAGATCGGTGCTTATTATGGCTGCATGCTGCTGCGCCCCGCGGGCGAAATGGCCTTTGACGATCCGGAAAATCCCCGGATCCTAGAGGATTTCATCCGGGCCATCGGCGCAGAGCCTGTTGTCTACGCCCGGCGCAACGAGTGCTGCGGTGGCTACTGCACCATTAAGAACAAGGGTTTTGCCGCAAAGCAGGTAGACACTATTATGGAAAACGCCCGGGCCTGCGGCGCTCAGGAGCTGATCACCGCCTGCCCGCTGTGTCTGTACAACTTAGCTGAGAACGCATCCGACGGCCTGCCGGTAGCCTACTTTACCGAGCTGCTGGCGGAAGCCTTGGGCGTAAAGGAGGATGCGAAATGATGGATACGATCAAGCGGATTTCCGGTGTGAACCCGAGAAAATGCATGAAATGCGGCAAGTGCACTGCCTCCTGCCCCGCGTTCAGCGAAATGGAATTCCATCCCCATCAGTTTGTGGATATGGTGGAAACCGGCCGCATCGACGAGCTGATGAATTCCCGGGGCATTGATTTCTGCCTGAGCTGCTTCGCCTGTGTGGAGCGCTGCCCCAGAAATGTAGAGCCTGCCAAGGTCATTGAGGCCGTGCGTCTGGCTGTCGTACGGCAGCAGGGCGGCGACCGGCTGACCCCTGACCAGATCCCGGCGCTGCTGGATGAGAACCTGCCACAGCAGGCCATCACCGCGGCATTCAGAAAATACAGAAAGTGAGGAAAAGAGCATGCAGCGTGTAGGCGTATTCGTCTGCTGGTGCGGCAGTAACATTGCCGCCACCGTGGATGTGGAAAAGGTTGCCGAAACTCTGGGCAAAGAGCCCGGCGTGGTCTTCTCCACCCATTATCAGTACATGTGCTCTCAGGCGGGACAGGAACTGATCCAGAACACCATCCGTGAATATGGTCTTACCGGCGTGGTGGTCTGCTCCTGCTCTCCCCGGATGCACGAAAATACCTTCCGCAAGACCTGTGAGAAGGCAGGTCTTAACCCCTATATGGTGGAAATTGCCAACATCCGAGAGCAATGCTCCTGGATTCATAAGGATAAAGAAGTGGCCACAGAAAAGGCCGTGATCCTTGGCCGTGCCGCCATTGCAAAGGTGCACCTGAACGCACCGCTGACCGCCGGCACCAGTCCCGTTAAGAAGCGTGCTCTGGTAATCGGCGGCGGCATCGCCGGCATCCAGACCGCTCTGGATATCGCCGACGCAGGCTTTGAAGTGGACATCGTGGAAAAAGAGCCCACCATCGGCGGCAAAATGACCCAGATCGACAAGACCTTCCCCACGCTGGACTGTGCCGCCTGTATCCTGACCCCCAAGATGGTGGATGCCGCCCAGAATGAGAAGATCAAGATCTATTCCTACTCGGAAGTCCAGTCCGTCAAGGGCTTTGTGGGCAATTTCCGGGTGACCATCAAGAAGAAGGCCCGGTATGTGGACGAGACCAAGTGCACCGGCTGCGGCCTGTGTACCGAGAAGTGCCCCCAGAAGAAGGTGCCCAACGCCTTCAATCTGGGTCTGGACAACCGCCGCGCCATCTACATTCCCTTTGCTCAGGCTGTGCCGAAGATCGCCACCATTGATGCTGACTACTGCACCATGCTGAAAACCGGAAAGTGCGGTGTCTGCTCCAAGGTCTGCACCGCCGGTGCCATCGACTACAAGCAGACTGACAGCTTCGTGGAGGAAGAGTACGGCGCCATCGTGGTGGCTACCGGCTTCAACCCCATCAAGCTGGATCAGTATGACGAGTTCGCCTATTCTCAGAGCCCCGATGTGGTGACCAGCCTGGAGTTTGAGCGGCTGATGAACGCGGCCGGCCCCACCGGCGGCACGCTGTTGCGGCCCTCTGACGGTCAGCACCCCCACACCATCGTGTTCGTGCAGTGTGTTGGCTCCCGCTGCGACGGCAGCAAAGGCAAGCCCTACTGCTCCAAGATCTGCTGCATGTACACTGCCAAGCACGCCATGCTGTGCCGGGAAAAGTATCCCGACACCGATGTGTATGTTTTCTATATTGATGTGCGTACACCCGGTAAGAACTTTGATGAGTTTTACCGCCGCGCAGTTGAAGAGTATGGTGTACATTATGTCAAAGGTATGGTGGGCAAGGTTGTGCCTCAGGATGGCAAACTGAAGGTACAGGCTTCCGACCTGCTGGGTGACCGTCAGCTGCATATTGATGCCGATATGGTGGTTCTTGCAGCTGCCATTGAGCCGGATGCGTCCGCTCGTCCTTTGGCTACCAAGTTGACCGCTTCTATGGATACCAATGACTTCTTCACCGAAGCGCATCCCAAGTTGCGCCCTGTGGAGAGTCCCACTGCCGGTATTTTCCTGTCCGGTGCATGCCAAGGTCCCAAGGACATTCCTGAGACTGTTGCGCAGGCAAGCGCTGCAGCAGCTAAGGTCATTGGTTTGCTGTGCAAGGACAATCTGACTTGTAATCCCTGCACTGCGCAGCCGGACGAGATGATGTGTAACGGTTGTAGTAGCTGTGAGAAGGTCTGTCCCTACGGTGCAATTACCTATGTGGATAAAGAGTTCCGTGGACCCAACAGAACCACGCTGGTCCGTCGAGTTGCACAGGTCAACCCTGCGGTCTGCCAAGGCTGCGGTGCTTGTACCGTTGCTTGTCCCAGCGGTGCAATGGATCTAAAGGGCTTCTCTAATAAACAAATCATGGCGGAGGTGGATGCAATATGTCGGTAAATGAAAATTTCCAACCCACGATCGTAGCATTTTGCTGCAACTGGTGTTCTTATGCCGGTGCAGACCTTTCCGGTACTAACCGTCTGCAGTATCCTGCCAATGTAAAGATCATCCGCATTCCTTGCTCTTGCCGCTTAAACCCTATGTTCATTCTGCGCGCATTCCAGAGAGGTGCTGACGGTGTGATCCTCTGCGGTTGTCACCCCGGCGACTGTCATTACACTACCGGTAACTATTATGCCCGCCGTCGTATGACCCTGTTGTTCTCGATGCTGGACTTTATGGGTATTGAGCGCGGCAGAACCCGTGTTGAGTGGGTTTCTGCGGCCGAAGGCGCAAAGTTTGCAGCTACAATGAATGAATTTGTTAAGACCATTACAGAACTTGGCCCGAACCGGAGATTGGAGGACTTACGATGCAGCAAAGAATAAAAGAAAAAGCACTGGAACTGCTGCGTAGTGGTTCTGTTGATCGTGTTCTCGGTTGGAAAGTCGGTGAGTTTTTCTATGACCTGACCCCTGCTGTATTTACATCTGCCGAGGAAGTGGAAAAAGATTTTGTATATTCCGGTTTTTCCGGCGCAAATCTTTCCAAGTACTTAATCAACCAATCCCGCGCTGGTGGCAAAGTAGCTGTGTTTCTGAAACCCTGTGATTCCTACTCCTTCCAACAACTGCTGAAAGAGCATCGCGTTCTTCGCGAAAATGTCCATATTGTGGGCATCTCCTGTGACGGTATGTTGGATATTGAAAAGATCCGTGCAGCCGGCTGTGAGGGCATTACCGCTGTTTGCGAGAATACTGACAAGCTGGTTGTTGAAACGCTTTATGATAAGCATACGCTTGATCGCAAGGACTGCCTTCTGGAGCGTTGTGATGTTTGTAAGAGCAAAAAAATCGTTATTTTCGATGAGCTGATTGGTGAACAAGGTGAGGAGCAGGAAACCGACCGTTTCGACCGGGTTGCTGAACTGGAAGCAATGACACCTGAAGAGCGCTTTTCGTTCTGGAGAGGGGAATTGTCCCGTTGTATCCGCTGCAATGCTTGCCGAAATGTATGCCCTGCCTGCAGCTGCGAAAAGTGTGTCTTTGACAACGATAAATCCGGTGTCCGCAACAAAGCAGCAGCTGACCCCTTTGAGGAAAATCTGTTCCATATCATCCGTGCATTCCATGTTGCCGGTCGTTGTACCGACTGCGGTGAATGCAGCCGTGTATGTCCTCAGAATATTCCTCTGCACCTGTTGAATCGGAAGTTTATCAAGGATATCAACGAACTGTACGGTACTTATCAGGCAGGTGCGGATATGGAAACCAAATCCCCGCTGACTGATTTTACCACCGATGACTGCGAACCCTCCATCGTACACGAAAGAGGAGGTGCCAAGGGATGAAGAAATTAGCGCTTTCTGAAATCAATAAGCTTTTTGCTGCCGTCGCTGCCCAAAAGCAGCTGTACATTCCTGCTGACGACGGCAAAGGTCAGGCGAAATTCACTCTTTGGCAGGATGGTCTGGCACTGACAGACAAACTCAACACTGTCCGCAGCGCAAAGGATCTGTTTTTCCCGCAGGTGGAGAACCTGGTAAATTTTAAGGTGTCCGGTAAGCAGATGGAGATCATCGAAAACCGTGATCCGGCTGAGCCTTTTGTGGTATTCGGTGTTCGTGCCTGTGATTGTCGTAGCTTTGATATTCTGGATTCTGTCTTTTTGAGTGATCCGGTGGATACTTTCTATCAAACCCGCCGTGAAAATGGTGTTGTTGTTACATTGGCTTGCTCTAAACCGGCAGAAACCTGTTTCTGCGGTGCATTCGGTATTGATGCTGCAAATCCTGCTGGTGATGTGACCTGTTGGATGGATGAGAACAATCTTTACTGGCAGGCAAACACCGAAAAGGGCATTGCACTGACAAACAGCCTTTCGATGCTGACTGACAGTGATCCTGCTGCGATTGCGCCTATTCAAGAAAAGTCCCGTGATATTCTGAAGAAGCTTCCGCTGGGTGACTTGGACCTGTCCGGCTTTGAGAGCGAAAAGCTGTTGGAACTGTTTAACAGCGATGTATGGGCTGAGCTTTCTGAGAGTTGTTTGGGATGTGGTACATGCACCTTCGTATGTCCCACCTGCCAGTGCTACGATGTACAGGACTTTGATAACGGTAGGGAAGTGCGTCGCTTCCGCTGCTGGGACAGCTGTATGTACTCCGATTTTACTATGATGGCACACGGCACCAACCGTCCTACCCAAAAAGAGCGGTTCCGCCAGAGATTTATGCACAAGCTGGTATACTATCCCAGCAATAACAATGGCGTATTTGGCTGTGTCGGTTGTGGCAGATGTCTGCAAAAATGCCCGATTCACATGAATATTGTGAAAGTCGCAAAGAAACTGAAGGAGGCATCCAAATGAGACAGGATCCTTTGATTCCCATGCTTGGTGAGGTCACGATGATCCGCACAGATACGCCGGATGTCAAGACCTTCCGTGTGGTTGGCATTGATGGGAAAAAGCCCTTTGAGCACATTCCCGGTCAGTGCGCTATGTTGTCTATCCCCGGAGTTGGTGAAGCACTGTTTTCTATCACATCTTCTCCCACGGAAGCAGATTATGTTGATTTCTCCATCAAAAAATGCGGTTGTGTGACTCAGTGGCTGCATTCTATGGAAGTGGGGCAGCAGGTGACCATCCGTGGTCCTTACGGCAATGGTTTCCCTGTGGATACAGAGCTGGCCGGTAAGGATCTGCTGTTTATTGCCGGTGGTATCGGTCTTGCACCGCTGCACTCTGTCATCAATTACTGCCGTCATTACCGCGATCGTTACGGCAAGATCGATATTGTCTACGGTTCCCGTTCCAAGGATGATCTGGTGGATTTCCCTGAGATCATCAATGAGTGGTGCAAAGAGGATGGTATCAATGTGCATCTGACCATCGACAATCCCCAGGAAGGGTGGGACGGTCACGTTGGTTTCGTGCCGAATTTTGTGAAAGAACTTGCATTTGATACTTCCAAGACGGTTCTGATGTGCGGTCCTCCCATCATGATTAAGTTTACTTTGGCGGGACTGCAGGAGCTTGGCTTTGATAAGAGTCAGGTCTACACCACCTTTGAGTTGCGTATGAAGTGCGCGTTGGGTAAGTGTGGTCGCTGCAACATCGGTGACAAGTATGTCTGTAAGGACGGTCCGGTATTCCGTCTTGACCAAATGGACGAATTGCCGGATGAATACTAAGGAGAGATTGGAATGGAAAATTTAGTAACTGTCTATTTTTTCGGAAAGAAATATGAAGTTCCTGAGGGCCTGACCATTATGGAGGCTATGGAATATGCCGGTTATCAGCTGGTGCGTGGCTGCGGTTGCCGTAACGGCTTCTGCGGTGCCTGTGCAACCATCTACCGTATTGCCGGTGACCGCACACTGCGCACTTGTCTTGCCTGTTCTACCAAGGTGGAGAACAATATGTTTGTGGCGACACTGCCGTTCTTCCCGCTGGTGAAGGCTGTTTATGACATTGAAAAGGTCAAGCCCACCGAGCAGATTATGATGCAGTTGTATCCTGAAATTTACTCCTGTATCGGCTGTAATGCCTGCACCAAGGCATGTACCCAGGGACTGAATGTTATGCAGTACATCGCCTATGCACAGCGCGGTGAATATGAGAAGTGCGCGGATGAGTCCTTTGACTGTGTTATGTGTGGTGTTTGCTCTTCCCGTTGTCCTGCTGAGATTTCCCATCCGCAGGTTGCAATGCTGGCGCGCCGTCTTAACGGTAAGTACCTTGCACCTCATTGCGAGCATCTTGAGGAGCGTGTTGCAGAGATCAATGCCGGTAAGTATGAGTTGTTGCTGGAGGATCTGATGGGCAAGCCGATCAGTGAAATGCAGGAACTGTACAACCACCGCGATATCGAAAAGTAAGGAGGGATCGAGATGTATCATGATGCTTTTATGCAGGAATCTATTAAGAAGGTAGAAGCTGCCCGTGAAGCCAATATCCGTCTGGATCCCCGCAGAATGACTGCCGAGGAAAAGGATATTCTGCTGAAGACCTATCACCCGGACTACAGAGCTGAACAGTTTACCGAGCTGCAGATCGGTCCCAATAAGGGAGGGAAGGTGCCTGTTGAATTGGCAGCACTGCTGCAGGGCAAAGCCAGAATTGATGCTGAGCAGGTGGATCTTTCCAAGATCGATTATGATGTTGACGTGCTCGTGATCGGCGGCGGCGGTGCCGGTGCATCTGCTGCTATTGAAGCCCACGAAAACGGCTCTAAAGTTATGATCGTCACCAAACTGCGTATCGGTGATGCCAATACCATGATGGCAGAGGGCGGTATCCAGGCAGCTGACAAGCCCGGCGACAGCCCGGCACAGCACTATTTGGACGCCTTCGGCGGCGGTCACTTTGCTGCGCAGAAGGATCTGCTGTACAAGCTGGTTAACGATGCACCCGAAGCCATTCGCTGGCTCTCTGAGCTGGGTGTTGAGTTTGATAAGGCACCTGATGGCACAATGATCACCACCCACGGCGGCGGTACTTCCCGGAAGAGAATGCACGCTGCAAAGGACTATTCCGGTGCAGAGATCATGCGCACCCTGCGTGATGAGGTTCTCAACCGCAACATCCCCGTTGTTGATTTTACGGCCGTTATCGAACTGATTAAGGACGAGAAGGGTTGTTGTGCAGGTGCTGTGCTGCAGAATATGGAAACCGGCGAGCTGTTGGTTGCCAAGGCTAAGACTGTAGTCCTTGCAACCGGTGGTGCAGGACGGCTGCACTATCAAGGTTTCCCCACCTCCAACCATTACGGTGCAACTGCTGACGGCTTGGTCTTGGCATACCGTGCAGGCGCAAGACTGCTGTATCCGGATACTCTGCAGTATCACCCCACAGGCGCTGCGTTCCCTGCACAGATCTATGGTGCGCTGGTAACAGAAAAGGTGCGCTCTCTGGGCGCTATGCTCATCAATGCAAATGGTGAAGCCTTTATGAACCCTCTGGAGACCCGAGATGTGTCTGCTGCGTCCATCATCCGTGAGTGCTCCGACCGTGGCAATGGTGTTCCCACTCCCGAAGGCTTTGGCGTCTGGCTGGATACACCTATGATCGAACTGAAAAACGGCGAGGGTACTATTGAAAAGCGTATCCCTGCTATGATGCGTATGTTTGGTAAGCACGGTATCGATATCCGGAAAGAGCCGATCTTGATCTATCCCACCTTGCATTACCAGAACGGCGGTGTGAAGATCACCGATGACGGTCAGACCGATATCGAAAATCTGTATGCTGCCGGTGAGGTTGTCGGCGGCATCCACGGACGCAATCGTCTGATGGGCAACAGCCTGCTGGACATTATTGTGTTCGGCCGTAATGCGGGTCGTCACGCCTCTCAGAAAGCAAAGGATGTATCTGTCGGTACCCTCACTTTAGACCACATTGCAGCATTTGATAAAGAGCGGTCAGGTGCCGGTATTGATACCGATACAGCATCTCCTAAGCTCCTGCCGGATTACAGACGAGTAAAATAAACAGCATAACTTATAACACCCTGTAAACAAATTGTTTACAGGGTGTTTTTTATGCCCGATTCCGACGGAATAAATTGATTGAAAAGAGTATATTAGGGGTGAATCAAACTAAGGAGGTTATAAAATGCATTTAACAAGTTATTTGCAGGATGGGTCACTGACAGTTGTTCTGACAGGTGAGATCGATCACCACTGCGCAAAGCAACATATCCAGGCTATCACTGCAAAAATTGAAGCGTATACACCGCAAATCTGCATTCTGGATTTCCATGAGGTTACATTTATGGATTCATCAGGAATTGCGGTTGTTATCAATGCGCTGCGCAATATGCAAAAAATTGACGGACATCTGGCATTGGCAGGCTTAAATCCTCAACCAATGCGTGTATTTCGTACATCCGGCGTTGATAAATTAGTGAACATTAAGGAGGAAGTAAAATGAAATTTGATAACTATATGATTTTGGAATTTCCCAGTAGGTCAGCAAATGAAAGTTTCGCCCGTTCCGCAGTGGCTTGTTTTGCTGCACAAATGGATCCGACGCTGGAGGAACTGGGCGATATCCGTACAGCAGTGTCAGAGGCGGTGACTAATTGTATCGTCCATGCCTATCCAAACGGTTTCGGAACAATCATACTGCGCTGCAGGATTCTGAAGGACAACATTCTCGATGTTGTTATTAAAGACAAGGGGATTGGCATTGAAGATTTGGACAAAGCCCGCAAGCCAATGTATACCACAGGCGGTGCAGACCGTAGCGGTATGGGTTTTACCATTATGGAGAGCTTTATGACTGATTTTTCTGTCTCCTCGAAACCGGGAAAGGGCACAACCATACATATGCGCAGAAAGCTGCAACGGCGGAAATGAGCAGGGTAGAGGAATTGATCGCCCGTTGTCAGGCGGGGGATATGGATGCTAAAGAAACACTGATTACAGAAAACAGCGGACTGATCTGGTCAGTGACCCGACGTTTTTTGGGTAGAGGCGCTGAGGCGGATGATATGTATCAGCTTGCCTGTCTGGGTTTTTTGAAAGCGGTTGATGGTTTTGATTTGGAATTCGGCACGCAGTTTTCTACCTATGCTGTTCCGAAAATTGCCGGAGAAATTCGTCGCTTTTTGCGGGATGACGGTGCTGTAAAGGTATCCAGAAGCATTAAGGAACGGGCAGCAACCATTCATCTTGCCAGAAATCAACTGACAAACACGTTAGGTCGCGAACCGACGATCAGCGAACTTGCTGAGAAAACCGGATTTACAGACGAAGAAATCGCAATAGCGGATAGCGCAACGGCAATGGTAGAATCCATTCATCAGAGTGCCGGTGATGACGGATTTACATTGGAAAATATTCTCAGTGACACACAATCAGAGGAGGTGTTTTTGGAACAAATGGCATTGCGACAAGCCATAGAAAAGCTGCCGGAAAGGGAAGCAATGGTCATAAAATTACGGTATTTTCACGGATTAACACAACAGCGTGTTTCCAAGGTTTTGGATGTAAGTCAGGTGCAAGTATCAAGAATTGAAAAAAAGGCATTGGAAAAATTAAAAGAGTTTATGCTTTAAAAATTCTCCTTTACCTTTCTATAAAAATGCGGTAAAATATAGATATCTTATTTTGGATAGGTGTACCTATGAACGACACATTACTCAGCCGTTTTATTACGGCAAGACGGCAATATATTTTATCGCAATTTCAGAAATTAAACGCAATGCAACAGGAAGCGGTTTGCACAACAGAAGGCCCGCTTTTGCTTCTTGCAGGCGCAGGAAGCGGAAAAACCACTGTGCTGATCAACCGGATTGCCAATCTTATCCGATTTGGTAGAGGTAGCGATTCCAACGAAGTACCTGATACGGTAAGCGAAGATGATGTGGTGTTCTTGGAATCTCTCCAAGAGCCTGTAGATGATTTTGACCGCCGCCGTGCGGACTATCTGTGCGCATTGGATCCGGTTTCCCCTTGGAATATTATTGCCATAACCTTTACAAACAAGGCTGCTAATGAACTGAAAGAGCGGCTTACCAATATGCTTGGTCCGGAAGGACAAGATGTTTGGGCTATGACGTTCCATTCCGCCTGCTGCCGGATCCTGCGGCGGGATATTGAGCGTTTGGGATATTCCAAGAGCTTTACGATCTATGATACCGCTGATTCTGAGCGTGTTATGAAAGATATCATCAAGGAAATGGGTCTGGATGATAAGACATTTCCTGCAAAGTATGTCCTATCCGTTATCAGTAGGGAAAAGGATAACTTGGTATCTGCTGATGCGTATATGGAACGGGTGGAATATGGCAGTGATGCCCGACTTTTACCCATCGCAAAAGCTTATAAAAAATATCAGACCCGACTGAAAGAAAACAACGCTTTGGATTTTGATGATATCATTTTCCAAACTGTGCTTTTGCTGCAACAGTTTGAAGATGTGCGTACTTATTATCAGAGAAAGTTCCGTTATGTGTTGGTAGACGAGTATCAGGACACTAACCATATCCAATATCTGCTGACTTCGTTGCTTGCCGGTGGCTATGAAAATATTTGCGTTGTCGGTGATGATGACCAGAGTATTTACCGTTTCCGCGGTGCCACAATTGAAAACATTCTGAACTTTGAGAAGCAATATCGTGGTTCTCGTGTGATACGCCTGGAACAAAATTATCGTTCCACACAATCTATTCTGAATGCTGCTAATGCAGTGATTGCCCATAACATTGGCAGAAAAGGTAAGCGTTTGTGGACAGCCAACGGGCAAGGTAAACCCATTACCGTTTATGAAGCTACAGATGAGGGCGCAGAGGCTAATTATGTTGCCGGGCAAATCATTACCGCCTCTAAGGGAAAAGGCTTCAAAGATCACGCTGTTCTGTACCGCACCAATGCCCAATCCAATGCACTGGAATTTGCATTTAAACGAAACGCTATTCCATACAGGGTGATTGGCGGTATGCGGTTCTTTGATCGGGCGGAAGTGAAGGATATGCTGGCATATCTTTGCGTTATCAATAACCGCTCTGATGATCTTCGACTGCACCGAATCATTAACAACCCGCCCAGAGGCTTGGGTGCAAAAACCATCGAAACCGCGGATAGATTGGCACAGGCTGAGGGAATGGGACTTTATAAAGTCATCTCCGATCCCTATTCCTATGGTCCGCTGGAGAAATCCGCCGGTAAAATGCTCCAGTTTTCTGCTTTGATTGAGGAACTGGCGCAAATGCTGGAGGACGGTATCTCTCTACCTGAATTCTACGATGAGGTTATGCTGCGCACAGGCTATGTCGCTATGCTGGAGAGCAAACCCACCGAAGAGAATATGACACGCCTGGAAAACATCAAAGAATTAAAATCCAGTATTAATGCCTATGTTCAAAATGCTGAAGTACCGACTCTTGCAGGTTTCTTGGAGGAGATTGCACTGTATACCGACCTGGAGACCTACAATGAAGGCGATGATGCCGTGGTTATGATGACTATGCATTCAGCCAAGGGTCTTGAATTTCCTAATGTCTTTTTGGTTGGTTTTGAAGATGGTTTGTTTCCCGGTATGCGCGCCATAGGTGACCGGGAGGAAATGGAAGAGGAGCGGCGACTTTGTTATGTCGCCATTACAAGAGCCAAGGAGAAACTGACCATTTCCTATGCCAAACAGCGTATGCTTTACGGTCGTACCAACGCTGCACTGGCTTCCAGATTTCTTCGTGAGATTCCTGACGATCTGACGGAGAAGAAGGGAAGTACATATACTCCGCAGCGGTTTTATACGGCTCCCGAACCCAGGAAAACAACGAGTTATCAGAACCCATATTCCTATGCTGCTTCTACTAAAACCACTTATTTGGAGCTGAATAAGGGTGATATGGTGCAACACACGGCTTTTGGTCGCGGAATGGTGCTGAGTGTTGTAAAAATGGGTGGCGATGCCCTACTGGAGATTGCTTTTGATCAGATCGGTACCAAAAAGTTGATGGCAAAAACGGCATCAGCGCATTTGAAAAAATTGTAAACTTCTCTTGTTCCATGCATATACTCCTAAGAGGGGGTATGCGGTATGGGTGGATTCAGAAAGTTTTTGAGGCTGATGATCGTCCTGCTGGTTGTGTTGATCCTCATTTTGTTGTTGTTTCGTCGAAAATATAATGATGCGATCCGCTCTCTTGCGGAAACACAAGTGCGCAATACCACATCAGACCTCATCAATGATGCCATTGACCGTCAGATTGAGGACGGCAATATCCACTATGACCGTATGGTCTACTTTGAAAAGGATTTAGACGGTCGGATTACCGCTTTGAAAACCAATATGAGCGAAGTCAACCGCCTGAAAACGGACATATTGAATCTAATTAATGATGAGATTTTGGCACTGAGTACAGATGATTTGGGTATTCCTCTTGGTAGTCTGTTTTTACCGGAATTACTTTCCGGCAAAGGTCCCACTATCCCCGTTGAGATTCTGTCCATTCGGAATTCTGATGCCTCCTTTACCAGTCATTTTTCAGAGGCGGGCATTAATCAGACACTACAGCAGATGAATATGCATGTGAGCGTGGATGTTTCAATTTTGGTACTTGGACAGACTAACAGCTTTACCATCAGCAGTCAGGTTGTTGTTGCTGAAACAATTATAGTCGGCGATGTGCCGGATACCTATTTCCAAACCGGAGGATAATATGAAACAGAGAATAGAAGCCTTAACCCGGCAACTAAATGAAGCCAATTATCGGTATTATGTATTGGATGATCCCGAAATGCCGGATTATGAATATGACAGATTGCTCCGGGAACTTGAAAATCTCGAGGCCGAATATCCGGAATTTACTTTGCCGGATTCACCCACAAAGCGTGTGGGTGGGGAAGCGCTGAGTAAATTTGAAAAGGTTTCCCACCCGGTTCCTCTTATGAGCTTGCAGGATGTTTTCTCTTTGGAGGAACTGGACGAATTTTTATCGAAAATTCTCGATGCCTTTCCGGGTACAGCTTTTACCGTGGAGCCGAAAATCGATGGTTTATCCGTTGCACTGGAATACGAAAACGGTAATTTTATTCGGGGCGCTACCCGTGGTGACGGTAATGTCGGTGAGGATGTCACGGAAAATCTCAAGACAATATACTCGATTCCTATGCACATACCCAACGCACCTCCGAAGTTGATCGTTCGGGGCGAAGTGTATATGCCCAAAAAGAGCTTTGAGAAGCTCAACGCTGCGCAGGAAGAAGAGGGAAAACCACTCTTTGCCAATCCCAGAAATGCAGCTGCCGGTTCTTTGCGGCAGTTGGATCCGAAAATTGCCGCAAAACGAGGTTTGGATATCTTGGTGTTCAATGTACAGCTGGCAGAAGGTGTTTCCTTCCGTAGCCATGCTGAGTCATTGGAATATTTGAAACAACTGCAGTTCAAAGTAATTCCCTGGTCAACTTTGTCATCTGTGGATGCAATCAATCAAGAAGTATTGGCTATTAACGAAAATCGCGAGGATTTACCCTGTGATATTGACGGCGCTGTCATCAAAATCAATGATCTGTCGCTGCGGCAAACACTTGGAAACACCGCAAAATTCCCCCGTTGGGCTGCTGCCTACAAATATCCTCCCGAGATCAAACCGACATTAGTTGAAGATATCGTTGTGCAAGTGGGCAGAACCGGTGTGTTGACACCGAAGGCGGTTGTGAAACCCGTGCGACTTGCCGGCACCACGGTAACCAATGCAACGCTGCACAATCAAGACTTTATTTCAGAACGGGACATCCGTATCGGTGACACTGTGTTGATTCGGAAAGCAGGGGAGATCATCCCTGAAATTTTGGAAGTGGATATCAGCAAGCGACCGACAGGCACAACTCCTTACAGATTGCCGGATAACTGTCCTATTTGCGGCGCGCCTACAAAACGGGATGAGGACGGTGCCTTTTTGCGCTGTACCGGTGCAGCCTGTCCTGCGCAGCTGACCAGGAATATTGCGCACTTTGTCAGTCGAGACGCAATGGATATCGAAGGTTTGGGTGCCTCTATCGTAGATGCTTTGATTGAAAAAGATTTGCTGAAATCTGCGGCAGATATTTATTACCTTTCTTTGGATGAGCTTAAACAACTTTGGCAGAAAGGCGATACCGCTGCGAAAAAGTTATTACTGGCCATAGAAGATAGTAAGCAGCGTGATTTGAGTCGATTGATTTATGCATTGGGTATCCGTCAGGTTGGTGCTAAAACCGGCAAGTCCCTAGCAATGCATTTTGGCACAATGGATGCATTGATGCATGCAACACTGGAGGAACTGACAGAGGTTGATGATATCGGCGAGATCACAGCTGCATCCATCTACCAGTGGTTCTCCCAGCCGCAATCTCAAGAATTGATAGAGCGATTGCGAAATGCCGGTTTAAACTTTGAAAGCACAAGAGAAATTTCTGATCAGAGGTTTGCCGGAATGACATTTGTGCTCACCGGTGCGTTGACAAAGTTTACCCGTGACGAAGCAACCGAACAGATTGAGAATTTTGGTGGTAAAGCGTCCGGTTCTGTGTCAAAGAAAACCAGTTATGTGGTTGTGGGTGAAAACGCGGGTTCAAAACAAAGAAAAGCGCGGGAGTTAGGTATCCCTATTCTCACAGAAGACGAATTTTTACAATTGATCCAATAATAAACAGCCGGAAAGCAGATTGCTTTCCGGCTGTAATTTATAAAGAAAAATCCGTATTTTGATATTTTTCAAAATCCAATGCTTTCATTTTAGACGGTATCCGCTTGCAAGGATTGTAGCGGAATTTCCGACAATTGTAATAGGCAGAGACCACACCGCATTTTGAGCAGAGAATTTGGTCGCTTTCCATTGCGGTGCCGTGCTGACAATAGCTGCAGGAACGGGTGATTTTCTTTCGGAACAGCATACTGTAGCTCCTTTCAATACAATACATATCTGTATTATACAACATTCTTCTTTCAAATGCTACAACTTTTTTCGAATTGTTATAACGGCTGTGATTGTGACAATCAACAAAACAGGAATCGTCCATTTATGCAGCGAGAACTGATGTTCCAAAGGAAAGAGAAGTCTCTGCAATATGCAGCAAGCTGTTATTGTGAACAGCAACTGTATCGCTTTTCCCGGGAAATAACTTCCAAAGCCAAGACCGCTTGTAACAGATTTGGTTTGCATCATAACGCACAATCCGCCAAACGAAAGCATAAAACCGGCTAAAATAAACCGGAGTCCCTCATTTGGGATCTGCAACATAGATACACAACCGTTTGACAATTCCAGGATACCGGACAGTAACACTTGTGCAGTAGTAGGCATTATCCAAAGAAACCAACGACTACAAAAGCCGATGATAATGCGAAATATGATTACCCAACCACACACAGTAGCTATATTGACAATAGATTGACGGAAAATGTTATGGAATGTATTTTTGTTTTTTGATATCTGAGAACAGGATAACTCACCGGGCAGAAATAAAGCCGCCAATAACGCACCAGCAATATGGATTCCCCAAAGAGTCCACGGAATGTACCAAGCGGAAAACATAGGACCGAGCATACCAAATATAAAAGCCGGTCCTGCGTTATTACAAAAACCCAGCATTCGTCGTGCAGATGTCCGTGTTAATGCCCCATCATTGTATGACTGTGTCACCAGTTGCGCCCCGGCAGGATATCCGGACAGGAAGCCGAGCAATAACAGTGATTCTGTGCCCTGCGGTATTTTGCAAAATCTTTCTAAACATCGGAAGATTCCCAAATTCTGACCAATCAAGCTACTTGTTACGATCCCAGATAGAACAAAAAAGGGGAACAAAGAAGGTATAACGGTCTGCAGACATAGTGCGATACCTTCCTGTGCGCTGCTGAGAGCGGTCTTACCGTCTAAAATGATCACCAGCATTGCGCATCCCGCTAATAGACCTGTAGCTACATGCCGTTTCTTCATGGTATCACCTCATAAGAAACTATGTTACGATAGTTAAATTCAGCACCTTTTACTCATAGACTTTTTCAAAAAGGGGGCATAATCATGAAAATAAGGAACCTTATAACGAAGATGCCATTGGTTGAGCTTGCTGGGGATCAGCGTATCTTGATTGAAAACCATTTGGGTGTTTTATCATATTGCCTCGAAGAAATACAAATTAAAGTGGTATATGGAACCTTGTTGATTACGGGTGAAAGTTTGAATTTTCTTGAACTAAGTCGTGAACAAATGGTGATAAATGGACTGATCGATAACATTTCATTGCTTAGGAGGTAGATTATGAATTTGCGGAATATGACAACCGCTCGAATGCGTTTGGAAATTACTGCAGCTGACAGCATAAGCTTTTTGAATGCGTTGAATACTGAAAAAATAAAGATAAGAAATGTTACATATCGCAGTGAATTGATATTTAACACAGAGATTATAAAAAATGATTTTGCAAAATTGACTGCTATCGCACAAAAACAGGGTGTATCAGTAAAAATTCTTGGCATCAGCGGGTTGCAACCTGTTTTGCAATCATTAACAAAACATCCTGTTTTAATTGCGTGTTTTGCGTGCTTACTCTTTTTTACTATCTTTCTGCCTACAAGAGTGTTTTTTATTGGGGTAGAAGGAAATTACAATATTCCTGCAAATCAAATTTTGGAGGCTGCGAATGAATGTGGGATCCGCTTTGGCGCATCCAGGCGAAAAATCCGAAGTGAGATTATGAAAAATACACTGTTACAGAAAGTACCGCAGTTACAGTGGGCGGGAATTAATACGACGGGCTGTACAGCAGTTATCTCTGTGCGAGAAAAAACGCCGCAGGATATGATGACAGATAAAAGCAACAAGGTTTGCAGCATTGTTGCCACAAGGGACGGAGTGATTCAAAATTGCACAGTGTATGAAGGCAATCCGCTTTGTACTGTGGGACAGGCAGTAAAATCCGGCCAGACACTGGTATCCGGATATCTGGATTGCGGTCTTATAACGAAAGCAACGCAGGCGAATGCGGAAATAACAGCACTGACATTCCGCGAACTTTCGCTTGTTGCACCTTTTGCTACCGCATTTCGTGGACAAGAGAAAAACAAAAATACGACATATAGCCTTCGTGTTGGAAAAAAAGTTATAAAAATCTCTAAAGATAGTGGAAATTTTGATGGTAGTTGTGCTAAAATATATACGGAAGAATATGTTTGTTTGCCTGGTGGGTTTCGATTGCCTGTATGTGTTGTGAAAGAAACAGAGATTTTCTACAATAACAGTGATCGGACAGAAATTGCCTCTGATTCGGAACAATGGCTTGTCGACGCCGGACAGAACTATTTGAAATCGACAATGATTGCCGGTGAAGTGATCTCCGAACAAACCCAGATTCAGATAGAGAATGATGTAAGCTATCTATCGGGTCGATATACCTGTTTGGAAATGATTGGACAGACAAAATACGAACAGATGATGTTAAAGGATTGAAAATATGACAGAAAGAATCGTGAATTCAGATCGTGTAGAGGATATCATTGCTGTATTTGGTTCCTTTGATGAGAATATTAAGCGGATTGAAGAAGCCCTTAGTGTTTCTATTGTGAACAGAGGTACCGATCTGCGGATCACCGGTGATCCGGAAGCGGCTGATAAAGCAGCTCGCACATTGGAAAGTTTGCTTGCACTAGCTGCTAAGGGCGAAACGATTGATGAGCAAAAAGTTCGTTATCTGATCACTTTGGTGCAGGAGGGTAACGACAACTATGTTGCACAAATGGCAAAAGATGTTGTATGCATCACTGCAAAAGGAAAGCCTATCAAGGCAAAGACTGTAGGTCAGCAAAAATATATGAAAGCCATCGAAAAGAATACCATCACACTTGGTGTCGGACCCGCCGGTACCGGCAAGACATATCTGGCGGTGGCTGCTGCGGTGGCAGCATTCCGTGAACGGACGGTGAACCGAATTATTCTGACAAGACCGGCTGTGGAAGCAGGTGAGCGGCTTGGTTTCTTGCCAGGTGATCTGCAAAACAAAGTAGACCCTTATCTACGGCCTCTGTACGATGCCTTATATGAGATGCTGGGCGCAGAGACCTTCCAGAAGTATCAGGAACGGGGTTCTATCGAAGTAGCCCCTCTGGCATATATGCGCGGAAGAACCCTGGATGATAGTTTTATCATTTTGGATGAAGCACAGAACACCACCCGGGAGCAGATGAAAATGTTCTTGACCCGGCTTGGCTTCGGTTCAAAAATCGTCATTACCGGTGATGTGACCCAGATTGATCTGCCTTCTGATAAGACCTCCGGTCTAAAGGATGCTATTCGAGTATTAGAAGATGTAAAAGACATCGTCATTTGCCGCCTGACCTCAGCCGATGTGGTGCGTCATGCATTGGTGCAGGAAATCATCAGCGCTTATGAACGGGCGGAAAAGAAGCAGGAAGTAAAGAAACCTGTAAAACCGGCCTCAGGCCGTTACCAAAGGAAACAACAATATGAAACTAAGTAAGTTAAATCTGACTTTTGACGGTTTTTGTCTGCAAAAAATTGCCGTTGGTGCCATTATCCGCAAATGTGTGGAAGAGACCTTACAAGCAGAAAATATTACGACGCCTTGTGAGATTAATGTTTTGGTGACCAATAATAATGGAATCAAAGCCATCAACCTTGCCAGCCGCAATATCGACCAGCCGACAGATGTTTTAAGTTTTCCTATGTTTCAGCTTGAAGCCGGCAATCCTCCTACTAACTGGGAGGGCTACATAGAACCGGAGACCGGACTTTGCCCGTTGGGAGATATGGTGATTTCTCTTGAAAAAGCAGCAGCACAGGCAAATGAGTTCGGCCACAGCTTGCGTAGAGAAGTCGGGTATTTAACAATTCATTCCATACTGCACCTTCTGGGTTATGACCATCTGGATGAAGGTCCCCAAAAAGCACAGATGCGCGAGCGTGAAGAAACGATTGCTGCTGGTATCAGCCGTATGCAAAGAGATTAAAGGAGAACTGACATGGCAACAAAAACAGCTATGATTACAATTGCCGGACGCCCCAATGTAGGAAAGTCCACTTTGACAAATTTGTTAGTGGGAGAGAAGATCGCAATTGTATCTAATAAGCCACAGACAACCCGTAACCGCATTTGCGGCATCGTCACTAAGAATGACACCCAGTATGTATTTGTGGATACACCGGGATTCCACAAGCCCAGAACCAAATTGGGCGATTATATGGTCAATGTGACCCGTGAATCCATTGCTGATGTAGATTTGACCATTCTGATGGTTGAGCCGATTGCCTCTGTCGGACCTCAAGAAGAGGCGTTGATCCAGCAGTTGAAGAGCAGCAAATGTCCTGTTGTGTTGGTTATCAATAAAATCGATACTGTAGAAAAGGAAAGTTTGCTTGAGGTAATTGCAGTCTATTCCCAGACAGCTGACTTTACCGCTATCATCCCTATTTCGGCAAAAACCGGTGACGGCGTAGATGCACTGCTTGCTGAGTGCGCAAAACATGCCGTTGAGAGTCCTTTCCTGTTTCCGGAGGACATTACTACCGATCAACCGGAACGGCAGGTGATGGCTGAAATCATCCGGGAAAAACTGCTGTGGTCATTGGATCGAGAGATCCCGCATGGCACGGCTGTTGAAATTACCAAGTTCTCTGAGCGGGACAACGGTATTATCGATATTGATGCCACAATCTACTGTGAAAAGGCGAGTCACAAGGGAATTATTATCGGTAAACACGGCGATATGCTGAAAAAAATCTCTTCTATGGCACGGACGGATTGTGAGCGTTTTATGGGCACAAAAGTGTTCTTGACCACTTGGGTTAAAGTGAAAGAAAATTGGCGCGACAGTGATTTCCTTGTCAAAAACTTTGGATACAGTGAATAATTTCCAAGGGTAAAATTTACCCGTCTGCAAATCCTATTTGCGGAGGGGATGCAGATGACGTCACAGGATTACTGGCAGATTTTTTTGGAAACCGGAGCACCGGAGATGTATCTGCTGTATAACAATGCACGAAAGATGGAGATGACCCATGTACTTGACAACACAGGGCCTGGTACTCCGGGTCACAGCCTACAATGATACAGATGCGCTGTTGACATTGCTTACTCCCAACCATGGTAAGCTGACGGTAAAAGCAAGAGGGTTGCGTCGAAAAAACAGCCCTCTTACTGCGCCGTGTCAACTGCTTGCTTATGGTGAATTTACTTTGTTTGAGTACCGCTCTATGTATACCATCAACGAAGCCAATTCTATTGAGTTGTTTACATTGTTGCGAAGAGATCTGCAAAAGCTGTCTCTGGGTACATATTTTGCGCAGGCTGCGGAGTTACTTTCACAAGAGGATTTGCCAAATCCCGAACTGTTGTCATTAGTGCTGAATTGTCTGTATGCATTGTCAAAATTGCAGGTACCGGAAGCGCTTGTAAAAGCGGTTTTTGAACTTCGAGGTGCCTGCCTTGCCGGTTATGCGCCGGATCTATATGGCTGTCATCGGTGTTCGAATCCCTTTCCGGATCGTTTTGATTTAACAGAAGGCAGATTGGAGTGCAGCACCTGCCGGGATCCTGCATCAACAGGTATCCGCATGCCGATCACAGCAGGAATGTTGGAAGCTATGCACTATATCACGACTTGCGATGCTAAAAAAATCTTTTCATTTGAAATCGGTGAAGAAAATCTCAATCAGCTGTCATCAGTTTCTGAAAGCTATCTGACCACCCAGTTGGAGCGAGGGTTTTCTGCTCTGGATTTCTATAAAACATTGCTGGTTCCTCCCGGTGGGGAACTGTAATACAGGAGTTTATAATGTCTGAACTTTACAAAAGATCTCAGTTAAAATTAGAATTGAATCAGGTGTTGGAGCTTCTTTCTGCCTGCGCCGGCAGTGCCGATGGCAAGACAGCGTGTCTGAATCTTGCTCCTACTTCTGATTTGGACGAAGTTTGTGCATTGCAGGAGGAAACGACTGCAGCATCTATACTTTCCACCAACAAAGGCTATCCCGGATTCTCGGATGTCAAAGATGTATCCGCTTCTTTGGATCGTGCACATAGAGGCGGAACACTGCAACCAAAAGAGTTATTGCAAATTGCCGGTTTGTTGCGTTGTTCTCGTAATGTCAAGTCTTATATTGCTGAAGACGAAAAGCAAACTGTGCTTACACCATTGTTTCAGGTGCTGACTGCCAATAAATATCTGGAGGATAGAATTTTCGGCGCTATTTTGTCTGAGGAAGAGATCGCCGACACGGCAAGTCCGGAGCTGGCGGATATCAGAAGACATATGCGCATCCAAAGTGCGAAGATCAAAGACGGTCTGCAAAAGGTGATTTCCTCGCCGGCTTATTCCAAATTTCTGCGGGAGCCCATCATTACGATCCGGCAGGGAAGATATGTTGTTCCGGTAAAAAGTGAATGCAAGAACGATGTTCCGGGTCTTGTCCATGATGTTTCTGCTACCGGATCTACCTACTTTGTGGAACCTATGTCTGCGGTGAATGCCAATAACGCACTGCGCGAGCTGGAAATTAAGGAGAAGAAGGAGATTGAACGAATTCTCTCCGAGTTGTCTGCTGAGGCAGCAGGATATCAAGAACCTATCTGCGAGAATTATCAGATTTTGGTGCGTTTGGACGTGATCTTTGCCAAAGCAAAGCTTGCATTTCAAATGCGTGCGTGGGCACCTTCTATGAACGATCAGGGTAGGGTAGAACTGCGCAATGCTCGCCACCCGTTGATAGATGCCAAAACTGTAGTGCCTGTTTCGTTGCGTCTCGGCACCGATTTTGACACTATGATCATCACCGGTCCCAACACCGGCGGCAAGACTGTTACATTAAAAACCATTGGTTTGCTGACTTTGATGGCTGAGTGCGGTCTGCACATTCCGGCAGGTGACGGCAGTTGCTTGTCCACTTTTGATGCCATTCTTGCAGACATCGGTGATGAGCAATCCATTGCGCAAAGTCTTTCCACATTTTCAAGTCATATGAGAACAATCGTGGATATTGTTGCCCAGTGCGATAGCAGAACTTTGGTGCTCTTTGATGAATTGGGCGCCGGTACGGATCCTGCTGAGGGTGCTGCATTGGCAGTGGCTTTGATTGAATTCTGCCGCAAGATGGGCAGTCGTGTCGTGGCTACAACACACTATGCCGAATTAAAATTGTATGCTATGCGCACAGAAAATGTAATTAACGCATCCTGTGAGTTCAGTGTGGAAACACTGCAGCCAACCTATAAGCTCCTTATCGGTATTCCCGGTAAATCCAATGCCTTTGCTATTTCCAGAAAACTTGGTCTTTCAGAACAAATTTTGAAAGAAGCATCTGATCTTGTCAGTCAGAGTGACAAGGACTTTGAAGATGTGTTGTCGCAACTGGAGCAGCAGCGACAGCAGATGGAAACTGCCCGTGCCGAAGCAGAACGCTTGCGTCTTGAAACTGCAAAAATAAAGCAGCAAAGCGAAGAATTTAATGAACAACTCCGTCTTGAGCGGGAAAAAGCAATGGAACAGGCCAGACGGGAAGCTCAACAGATTATTGATGATGCCCGTCGTACAGCCAATGCTGCAGCGGAGGAGATCAAACAACTGAAAAAGCAGCTGTCTGAGAATGCTGACACGCAAAATATCAATCAGCGGCAAGCTGAGCTGCGCAGAAGCCTCAATGATGCAGAGAGCAAACTTCGTGCCGAACAGGTGCAAAAAGCCCGTCCTACGCCATCCAGAGGGATATTGGTGGGAGATACCGTTGAATTATTAAAGCTTGGAACAAAAGCCAGTGTCATTTCCATCAATAAGGACGGCACCTATCAGTTACAGGCCGGTATTATGAAGCTTACTGCAAAGGCAGACGAGATATATCTGCTTGAGCAGGATAATCCCTATAAACAAAAAGCTGCCCGTCCCGCCCATTCCGGTAGGGAGATGAAAGCATCTGCTATGGCATCTGAAATCGACCTTCGCGGTATGGATTCTGTCGAAGCGATTTGTGTTTTGGACAGATATTTGGATGAAGCAATGCGCTCAAATCTCAGTTCCGTTCGAATCATTCACGGAAAGGGAACCGGCGTGTTGAGAACCGCTGTTCAACAATCCTTGAAAAAGAACAAATTTATCAAAAAATATCGCCTTGGTCTGTATGGCGAAGGTGAGGACGGTGTGACGATCGCTGAATTTTCCTAACGATTTTTATCTGCTTGTTGTCAGTATTTGTAAATATTCCGGAAAACGGTTGACTTTTTTCTTAGATTTGTTATGATATACACAGTGAGTCCTTTGGACTATCACGATAAAAGAGGTGTTTTCTATGTTCAGTAAAGAAATTGTCGTACGCTGCGAGTCCGGTCTGTACAATAAGCAGGCTACATACTTTGTTCAAAAAGCAAATGAATTTGATGCCAGCATTTGGTTGGAGTCCGGTGAGCGTAAAATGAACGCAAAGAGCCTGTTGGGTATTATGTCTCTTGAGATCGTCACCGGTGCGACTGTTACCTTGCGTGCATCCGGTGTTGATGCCGAGGCAGCTGTGAACGCTCTGGAAAATCTTCTTCAGCGGGATGTTTATTGATCGTTAGAGTTTTATGCCGCCTTGATGCAATTTCGCGTTAAGGCGGTCCTTTTTTGGAGTTTTTATGCGTTTTGATGAATTAAAAGATAAAGCATCCAGTTTGCCTATGGCACCGGGTGTTTATATTATGCAGGACAAGACTAATACGGTCATTTATGTCGGCAAAGCAAAAAAACTAAAAAATCGTGTCAGTCAATACTTTCAGGACACTGCCTCCCATTCGCCGAAAACCCGGATGATGGTCAGTAAGATCGATCATTTTGATGTGATTGTAGCGGCATCGGAATTTGAAGCGCTGGTACTGGAAAATTCCTTAATTAAACGCCATAAGCCAAAATATAATATTCTTTTAAAGGATGACAAGGGTTACCCGTATCTTCGGCTCAATTTACAGGATCCGTACCCCAAAATCACCATGGTTAACAAAATTGTCGATGATAGCGCAACCTATTACGGTCCTTTTGGTAGCCGTGGTGTCACGCAACAACTGTTGGACGCGATTATTTTGACACTGAAACTACCCGGATGCAACAAGTCTTTTCCTCGGGAAATCGGTAAGGATCGTCCGTGTTTGAACTATCATATGAATCAGTGTGATGGGTGGTGTCAAGCAGAGAAGTGTAATGTTGATTACCGTCTGCGTATTGATCAAGCGAAACAATTGCTAAGTGGTAACTTTAAACAGGTGATTGCACAAATCAAACAGCAAATGCTGGATGCGGCTGAAGAATTGAATTTTGAGTTGGCCGCCAGTTTGCGTGACAGGTTGAAATCTGTGGAAGCATTGGGTCAGAAACAACTGGTTACTGCCGGTACGCTTGCTGATACGGATGTGATCGGCTTTTATCAAAATGCCACTAAGGCTTGCTTTGCTGTTCTGCATTTCAGTGGTGGTAACCTCTTGGATAAGGATTACGAAATACTGAGTGTTGTGGATGATCCGCAAGCGGCGATAGCAAGTCTTCTGCCTCAGTATTATCTCAGTCGCGAGTATGTTCCAAAATTCGTTTTGTTGCCCTTTGTCCTGGAGGATAGCGAACTGATTGAGCAACTGCTGGAGCAGAATCTTTCGAGACGACCCAAACTTCGCGTACCGCAACGAGGAGACAATGTGCGCCTTGTGGAATTGGCGAAGGTAAATGCTACCGAAGAAGTAGAGCGTATTACCTCCAAAGAGGAACGAACCCGATCTACACTGCAGCTTCTTGGCAAAATGCTGAGCATCCCTGCGCCCCGTAGAATTGAATCCTTTGATATTTCAAACATTTCCGGTTCGGATATCGTTGCCGGTATGGTTGTATTTGCGGATGGAAAGCCAAAGAAAAGTGATTATAAACGGTTTTTGATGCGAGGGTTAACAGGGCAGGATGACTATGCTTCTATGGAGCAAGTTGTTACACGCAGAATGAACCATCTGATTGCCGGTGATGCAGGTTTTGAAATTCAGCCGGATCTATTGCTAATTGATGGTGGTGTCATCCATGCACAAACAGCACTGAAAGTCCTTGAAAAATTAGGGCTAAACATTCCTGTTTTTGGCATGGTGAAAGATGACCGGCACAGAACTCGTGCATTGGTCACACCGAGCGGTTTGGAAATTAGCATTGACACACAACAATCTGTGTTCTCGTTGATTGGAAACATTCAAGAAGAAACACACCGGTTTGCTATTTCCTATCATAGAAAGCTTCGCAGTAAGCGCCTGCAATATTCTGAGTTGAACGCAATTGACGGTATCGGTCCTAAAAGAAAACAAGACCTTTTAAAAACTTTTAAATCTATAAAGGCTATGAAAGCAGCAACCTTGCAAGAACTTATGCGTGTGCTGCCTGCTGATGTGGCAAACCGTGTTTACAATCATTTTCGTGATACAAAGGAAGGGTAGGGGACAGTATGCGTGTAATAACAGGAAAGGCAAGAGGTGTATCCTTAAAAACGCCCGATGGATTGGTGACAAGACCTACAGCGGACCGTGTAAAAGAAGCTCTTTTCAGTATTATCCAGTTCGAGGTCCCAGGTGCCAAGGTTCTTGATTTGTTTGGCGGCACAGGTCAGCTCGGGATTGAAGCACTCAGTAGAGATGCTAAGTCGGCAGTCTTTGTAGATGAAAGGGAAGATGCCTGCAAACTGATTCGAGAAAATCTAAAACGCACACGATTGGAAGAAACTGCAAGGGTTGTTCGTTCAGACTATGCAGATTTCTTAAAAAAATGCCGAGAAACCTTCAATATTATATTCCTTGACCCACCTTATGCAGAAAAATTTTTAGAAAATGCCTTAAATTTGATAACAGAAATTGACATTTTGGAAACTGGTGGTATAATAATAGCTGAACGCCCGGTAGGTAAAGAATTACCTTGGGATTTTTCTGGATATACTCGATCTAAGGATTATAAGTACGGAAATACGCTGATCACGACTTACAGAAAACTGTAACAGTGAAGAAGGAATGTTATGAAAATAGCCATATACCCAGGCAGTTTTGATCCAATTACAAGTGGTCATCTGAATATTATTCGCCGTGCGGCAAAGATTTTTGACCGATTGATTGTTTGCGTTATGGTGAATGGTGCGAAAGCGCCAATGTTCACACAACAAGAGCGGGTTGAAATGATCCGTAGCGTGGTTCCTGATATCCCAAATGTGGAAGTAGATTCGTCTGGAGAACTTTTGGCGGAATATGCAAGAAAAAAAGGCAGCTGTGTAATCGTGAAAGGATTGCGCGCCGGTTCCGATTTCGAAAATGAGTTTCAGATGGCGTTGATCAATCATAAGATTAATCCAGATCTTGATACAATGTTTTTGACATCTGAACATCAATATATGTATTTAAGTTCTAGTACAGTAAAAGAACTG
>JAZRLE010000043.1:0-15123 GCA_045646665.1 Faecousia sp.
CCCTCGACGCCCCGTGGGCAAATGTGCTTTTTGCGGGGCGTCGAGGGCGCCGCCCCCTACGATATATTGGGCTTTTCTTTATCCCAAACAACAATATCCTGTTTTTATAAAAAATATTGGAAAAAATATGAAAAAACCGAAAAAAACACTTGCAAAATGGGCATACTTCCTATATAATAATTCGGCACGGAAATTTTTCCGTAGTATTACACCACACACCCGGGGACCTGTCGCTCCCGTGTCCGTGAGGAAAGAGAGCTCTCTTTGTTCAGGGACGGGCGGCAAGGAATGAACGGGGTGGAGGACAAAACAAAAGGAGAAAAAACTATGTCTGTCGTATCCATGAAAAGCTTGCTGGAAGCCGGCGTGCACTTCGGTCACCAGACCCGCCGCTGGAACCCCAAAATGGCCACCTACATCTACACCGAGCGTAACGGTATCTACATCATCGACCTGCAGAAGACCGTTAAGAAGCTGGAAGAGGCCTACAACTTCGTCCGTGACATGGCTGCTGAGGGCGGCAATGTTCTGTTTGTCGGCACCAAGAAGCAGGCAACTGACGCTATCAAGGAAGAAGCTATCCGCTGCGGTGGCTACTATGTCAATGCCCGTTGGCTGGGCGGTATGATGACCAACTTCCGCACCATGCGTACCCGTATCGACCGTCTGGCTCAGCTGCGCAAGATGGAAGAGGACGGCACTTTCGCAATGCTGCCCAAGAAGGAAGTTATCAAGCTGCAGGGCGAGATCGAAAAGCTGGAAAAGTACCTGGGCGGCGTGAAGGAAATGAAGAAGCTGCCTGCTGCTCTGTTCATCGTTGACCCCCGCAAGGAGCGCAACGCCATCGCCGAGGCTAAGAAGCTGGGCATTCCCATCGTTGCTATCGTTGACACCAACTGCGATCCCGACGAGATCGACTATGTCATCCCCGGCAACGACGACGCTATCCGCGCTATCCGTCTGATCGCCGCCGCTATGGCATCTGCTCTCATCGAAGGCCGTCAGGGCGAGGATGCCGGTGTTGAGGCTCCCGCTGAAGAGGCTGCTGAAGAAGCTGCCGCCGAGACTCCCGAAGAGTAATATAATTAGGAGGAAATAACAATGGCATTTACTGCATTAGATGTTAAGAAGCTCCGTGAGATGACCAACGTCGGTATGATGGACTGCAAGGCCGCTCTGGCTGCTACCGACGGCGATATGGACAAGGCTGTTGACTGGCTCCGTGAAAAGGGTCTGGCAAAGGCCGCTAAGAAGGCTGACCGCATCGCCGCTGAGGGCGTTGCTTACGCTACCGTTGTGAACGGTGTTGGTGTTGTCATCGAAGTCAACTCCGAGACCGACTTCGCCGCCAAGACCGATGCATTCCTGGATCTGGTCAAGAACCTGGCCGAGGTCGTTGCTACCGCTAACCCCGCTGATGTGGAAGCTCTGAAGGCTGCCAAGTACCCCAATTCTGACCTGACCGTTACCGAGATCATGCAGGAGAAGGTTATGTCCATCGGCGAGAACATGCAGATCCGCCGTTTCGCCCGTTTTGCTGAGAACACCACCGTTGCTTATGTGCACGCAGGCGGCTCTCACGGCGTTCTGGTGAACCTGGCTGTGGAAGGCTGCGACGCTACCGAGATCGGTAAGAACGTGGCTATGCAGATCGCTGCTATGGGCGCTAAGTACTGGGATAAGACCCAGGTGCCTCAGGCTGAGATCGACAAGGAGCTGGCTGTTCAGGTGGCTCTGATGGACAACGACCCCAAGATGGCTGGCAAGCCCGCCGAGGTTAAGGAAAAGATCGCTGCCGGTAAGATGGCTGCTTTCTACAAGGAAATCTGCCTGCTGCAGCAGGAGTTCGTCCGCGCTGACCTGTTCAAGGGCGACGTGGCCGGCTACATTGCCGACGCTGCCAAGAAGCTGGGCGGTAAGGTTACCTTCGTGGACGCTATTCACTACATCAAGGGTGAAGGCATCGAGAAGAAGGAAGAGAACTTCGCTGACGAGGTTGCCGCACAGATCGCTGGCGCCAACAAGTAATTTTATCAACAAAGACCGCAAGTGCAATCGCACTTGCGGTTTTCTTGGCTCTCCCCTTGGGAGAGCTGGCAAAAATCTTTGATTTTTGACTGAGAGGGTTCTTGCTTTATAGCCCTCTCCGTCTGCCCTGCGGGCAGCCACCTCTCCCAGAGGGAGAGGCAAGTGAGGTTCAGCTATGCTGCCATTGCCAGCTTGCGGAGGATCCGCCCCCACATTTGCCAGAAGGTGAGCTTTTCCACCGCTTCTTCGGCAACCAGCGGAATTTCCTTGAGCACCTGCTGCCCGGACTTAATATATAATGTACCCAACCGCTGTCCCTTGCTTACCGGTGCATCCACGGTTTCAGCCAGCTCGATCTGCTGGTTGATGCCGTTTTTTTGCGCCTTTTCAATGAGTACCGCATCCTCCCCGGAGGGCACGGCGGTGACGAAATCCGTGACCCCCAATTTTACGGGAATTTGGGTCGTTTCCGTCTGTGGGGAAATCAGGGCATAGGTGGCAAAACCGTAATCCAGCAGCTGCTTGCAGGCGGCAAACCGCTCCTTGGAGCTTTCGCAGCCCATCACCACAGCCACCAGCTCCATATCCTCCCGCATAGCCGATGCGGACAGACAGTACCCTGCCTGGGAGGTAAATCCGGTCTTCAGCCCGGTCGCACCGGGGTAAAACCGCACCAGCTTGTTGGTGTTGGACAGACCGAAAGCGCCGTTTCGGACGGTGTCCATCCAGATGGTGGTGAATTTTTTGATATCCGGGTGATGCTTCAATAGCTGCGCAGACATCAAGGCGATATCGTAAGCGGAGGTGCGGTGTTCTTTGGCCTCGGCTGCATCGTCCAAACCGGTGCAGTTGACAAAATGGGTATTGTCCATGCCCAGCTCCTTGGCACGGTTGTTCATCATATCCACAAAGGCCGATTCGCTGCCGGCAATGTGCTCTGCCATAGCACAGGCGCAGTCATTGGCCGAGGACACGGCGATGGATTTCACCATATCGGAAACAGACATGGTTTCCCCCACTTTTAAGTATACCTGGCTGCCGCCTTTTGCCGCGGCGGTTTCCGAGGTGGTGACGGTGTCATTCCAGCCGATGCGCCCGCTGTCAATGGCCTCCATAATGAGAAGCAGGGTCATTACCTTGGTGACGCTGGCAGGGGGCAGGGCAATGTGGGCGTCCTGCTCATACAGCAGTGTCCCCGTTGCCGCATCCATCAACACTGCGCTTTTTACCGGCAGGTCCATATCCACCGCATTTACCGGAATTGCCAACATTGCCGCAAATACCAAACAAAAACAAAGAATCCTTTTCATGCGAAACCCTCCCGAATATTTGTAGGGCGGGGGCTTGCTCCCGCCGTTTTAAGTGCTGTTTTTGGTGCGGCGGGAGCAACCCCCCGCCCTACAGTCAATGTATGTGGCTCGTCCGGGGAATAGACCAAAAAGTTTTTGTTGTGTATTGCTTGTGTTTTTGGTATACTATTAAAAAATAGTAAAATGGATGTGTTATGCTTTGAAATACGGAATTTGGAAAACCACCGCGCCGGGTGCAGAGGCGGTCAATGCCTTGGTCCGGGGCGGCTATGCGCCGCTGGCAGCCATGGTGCTGGCAAGCCGGGGCATAGAGAGCAAGGAACAGGCGGATCGGTACTTAGATTGCACAGCGCCCCTTTTGGACCCCTACCTGCTGACCGATATGGCACTGGCTGCCGGTCGGGTAGGACTTGCCATGGAACGGGGGGAGAAGATCGCTGTTTTCGGCGATTACGATGTGGACGGCATCACTGCCACCTGCCTTTTGACAGATTTTTTGCGCTGTCACGGCTGTGATTGTGTACCCTATATCCCCGGCAGACTGGAGGAGGGCTACGGTCTGAATCCCATTGCCATCGACTATCTGCACTCGTTGGGAGTGAAGCTCATCATCACCGTGGATTGCGGCATCACCGCGTTGGAGGAGGCGCAGCTTTGCAAACAGCTGGGCATCGATCTGGTGATCACCGACCATCACGAGTGTAAGGATACGCTGCCGGAGGCGATTGCGGTGGTGGATCCCCACCGCCCCGACGGGGGATATCCCCATAAGACCCTGTCCGGTGTGGGCGTTGCCTTTAAGCTGGCGGCTGCCCTGTCCGGCGATCAGGAGGAAATGCTGAAGCAGTATGCCGATATGGTGTGCTTGGGTACGGTGGCGGATGTGGTGCCCCTGCAGGGAGAGAACCGCAGCTTTGTTACCGCGGGACTTGCTATGCTGCAAAACACCCGGCGACCCGGCATCGCGGCGCTGCTCCAACAGTGCGGCTGTGAACCGGGTGGCGTGACCGCCGCGACGGTGGGTTATATGCTCTCTCCCCGGATCAATGCGGCCGGTCGGATGGGACAGATCGATCTGGCTGTGGAGCTGTTTCTGACCCAGGACCCGGCAAAGGGCGAAGAAGTGGCAAAAGCGCTTTGTGAGCTGAATAAGCAGCGGCAGGCGGTGGAGTCGGATATTTACCGGCAGGCCGTGGAAATGCTGCCCGACGGCAAGACCCCGGAGGCAATCGTGCTGGCGGATGACAGCTGGCATCAGGGCGTTGTGGGTGTTGTTGCCAGCCGTATCGCCGAGGACTTCTGTTGTCCCACCTTTTTAATTTGCTTAGACGGGGAGCACGGCAAGGCCAGCTCCCGGAGTTTTGGCGGATTCAACCTGTTTTCCGCGCTGACAGAGCTGTCCGGCCTGCTGGAAAGCTACGGCGGTCACGAATTGGCGGCCGGTTTTACCATCGGCAGGCAGCAGATTCCTGCGTTCCGCCAGGAAATCTGCCGATTGGTGGCAGAGCGCGCCTGTGACAGCGGCGCGGAGACCCCGTTGGAGACCGATTGCGTGGTGCCGGCGGAACTGCTGACCTTGCACAATCTGGAATCTTTGGATGCGCTGGAGCCCTGCGGCAACGGCTGTCCCAAGCCGGTGCTGGTGATGGAAAACCTCACTGTGGAGCGGCTGATGCCTGTGGGCGGCGGTCGCCATCTGCGCCTGCGTCTGCAGAGCGGCAGTCACAGCTTCAACGGCATTTTCTTCTCTGCTACCCCGGAGACCATATCCGTTTCCCAGGGTGATTTGGTGGATGTGGCATTTGTTCCCCAGATCAATGAGTACCGGGGTGAGCGGACGGTGCAGATGAATCTGCAGGATATCCGTCCTGCCTGCAAGTGTCCGGTGTCCTGCGATACCGAAGGCTACCGCCGTCTGCACAGCGATGGACTGGACGGGGAGACTGCGCAGGCGCTTCTGCCGGATCGGAACACACTGGGTATGGTGTGGCGGTATCTGTCTGCCCAGCGGGGTGATGTACAGGAGACCCCTGTATGCCTGTGCCGGAAGATCGTCCGCTGGTCGGGACAGCCTTTGGATTTGGGAAAACTGCTTACCTGTTTGGATATTTTCGCCGATGTGGGTCTGCTGCAGACCGGTCGGCAGCACAAATACATCACTGTCCGGCTGATTCCCACCGCCGAAAAGGCGGATCTAAACACCAGCCGAACAATGCAAAAACTGTTGTCTTTTAAGGAGTAATATGGAGACTTTTGCTGAACACTACGGGTCTATGTACCAAACCGTGAACCGGTGCCTGCCCGGCGTGGATATGGAACTGATCGACCGGGCGGTGGAATATGCCCGGGAAAAACACAAGGATCAGAAGCGCAAGGACGGCTCCCCTTACATCATCCACCCCCTGGCGGTGGCGGAGATCGTGGCGGAGATGGGTCTGGATACGGATGCGATCCTCGGCGCACTGCTCCACGATTGCATCGAGGACACCGAGGCGTCCTTTGACGAGATCGTCAAGTTGTTTGGCCGATCTGTTGCGGAGTTGGTAGAGGGTGTTACCAAGCTGACCCGTGCCAATTTCTCCTCCACCGAGGAGGCGCAGATGGAGAATCTGCGGAAGATGTTCATGGCAATGAGCAAGGATATCCGGGTGGTGCTGATCAAGATCGCCGACCGGCTCCACAATATGCGCACTATGCAGTATCAGACCCCGGAAAAGCAGATCATCAAGTGCCGGGAGACCATGGACATCTATGCGCCCCTTGCCCACCGGCTCGGTATCCAAAAGATGAAATGGGAGCTGGAGGACATCTCCCTGCAGTATCTGGATCCCGGCAGTTACCATGAAATTTTGAGCTATCTGTCCGCCCATCGGGAGAAGGACGAGGCATTTATGCACACCATCGGCGACAAGATCTCGGAGCGTCTTTCCGCCATGGGCATCCACAACACCGTCTACGGACGGATCAAACACGTCTACTCTATCTACCGGAAGATGAATGTTCAGGGCAAGACCATGGATGAGCTGTATGATATCTATGCCTTCCGGGTGATCGTGGACAGCATCCCCGATTGCTACAATGTGCTGGGTCATGTCCACGACCTGTTCAATCTGGTGCCCGGGCGGTTCAAGGATTACATCTCCACCCCCAAGCCCAATATGTATCAAAGCCTGCACACCACCGTCATCGGTTCGCAGGGTATCCCCTTTGAGGTGCAGATCCGTACCTGGGATATGCACGAGACCGCCGAGTACGGTATCGCCGCCCACTGGAAATACAAGCAGCGCACCGGCGAGGGCCAGGAGAAGGACTTCGAGTGGGTGCGCCGTTTGCTGGAAAGCCAGCAGGACACCGATGCGGAGGACTACCTCAACTCTATGAAGATCGATATGTTCGATGACGAGGTATTCACCTTCACCCCCAAGGGTAAGATCGTACCTCTGCCTGCCGGCGCGACCCCGGTGGACTTTGCTTATGCCATTCACTCCGGTGTGGGTAACTCTTTGGTGGGTGCCAAGGTCAACGGACGGATCTGCAACATCGATGCCACCCTGCAAAACGGCGATATCGTGGAGATCATCACCTCCAAAGCGGCAAAGGGACCCAGCCGTGACTGGCTGAGCATTTGCAAGAGCAACCAGGCGCGAACCAAGATCAAGCAGTGGTTCAAGCGGGAAAAACGGGAGGAGAACATCGTCCACGGCAGAGCCTCCTTTGAAGGCGAAATGCGCCGGGTGGGTCTGCCCCTGTCCATTACGGTAGATCCCGAGGTCAGCCCCCAGCTACTGAAAAAGCTCAGCTTTGAAACCTGGGAGGATATGTATGCCGCCATCGGCTACGGCGGTTTGACCGCTGTAAAAGCAGTGGGCAAGATTCGGGATGACATCAACCGCGCGGTCAAGGCGCAGAATGTGGAAAAGCAAAGCTTCCTCAATCTGAAGCAGGATGCCGGAGAAAAACCCGGCAGACACAGCGTCAACGGAGTGATTGTGGAGGATATTGAATCCTGTATGATCAAATTCGCCAAGTGCTGTACACCGGTGCCCGGCGACGGCATCATCGGCTTTATCACCAAGGGTTTCGGCGTGTCTGTCCACCGGATCGACTGCCCCAATGCCCAAAACCGGGAAGAGCCCCATCAGGCTGCCCGGTGGGTGCGGGTACAGTGGGCGGATGCGGAAGATCAGCCCTTCGAGACCACTTTGGAGATCGATTGCATCACAAGAGACGGTTTGCTTTTGGATGTGGCCACCACGATGACGACCGCCCATGTCCGGGTCAAGGAGATCAACGGCAAGGATCTGCCCGGTGGACGGAGTGTGTTTACGGTGCGGTTTGAGGTGAAGGATCTGGGGGAACTGGATTCTATTCGCAATAAATTGTTGAACATCCGGGATGTGACCGGCATCCGCAGAGGACAGAACTGATGCCCTTGCGGGCAAATGCAAAATTAAAATAAATTGCGAAGCAACACCTTCACTTTGCACTTTAAAAGGAGAAAAGCTATGCGAGCAGTACTCACAAGAGTAAAATCCGCGTCTGTGACCATCGATGGCGAGGTCGTGGGTAAGATCGGACAGGGATTTTTGATCCTGCTGGGCGTGGGTCCGGAGGATAATGAGGAGATTTGCCGGTATCTGGCAGAAAAAGCGCTGGGTCTGCGGATCTTTGAGGACGAAAACGAGAAAATGAATTTGAGTCTTGCGGATGTGGGAGGCTCTGTGCTGGTGGTGAGCCAGTTTACCCTGTACGGCAACTGCCGCAAGGGTCGCCGCCCCAGCTTTGCCGGCGCGGCAAATCCCGAACTGGGCAATGCCCTGTATGAAAAATTCCTTGCGTATTGCGAAGAGTTGGGTTATCCGCCCCAGCACGGACGCTTTGGCGCGGATATGCAGGTGGAGTCTGTCAACGACGGTCCGGTGACCATATTGCTTGATACCGAACAGCTGATGGATACCCCCAGAAGATAAATGTGCGAATGTAGGGGCGAGCATTGCTCGTCCGTTGCTGCACGAACAAGATTATACCAGCGGACGACCGATGGTCGCCCCTACAAAAAGGAGAACATTCATGTTAAACATCCGTACTTTGCCTGTGGGCGATTATCAGACCAATTGCTATCTTGTATGGGGCGAGGGCGCCCAGTGGTGTGTGGTCATTGATCCCGGCGATTGCCCCGAACAGGTGCTGCAGGCCACCGAGGAGGCTGGCGTGAAAATCGATGCCATTTTGCTGACCCACGGACATTTTGACCATGTGGGCGGTGTGCGCACCATCGCCGCCAAGACCGGCTGCCGTATTTATATCCACCGGAAAGAGGAACTGCTGCCGGATCAAATGACCGGCGGAATGCTGTTTTACTCCAATGCCTACGCTGAGGGCGATGTGCTGAAATTAGCAGGCTTGGAAATCACCGTGCTCCACACCCCCGGTCATACCCCCGGTTCCGTGTGCTTGGCGGTGGAGAACACCCTCTTTGCCGGCGATACCCTGTTTGCCGGTTCCATCGGTCGGACGGATTTCCCCGGCGGTGATGTGGCGGATATGAAAAAATCCCTCAGCCGGCTGGGCAATCTCACCACCGACTACCGTGTCCTGCCCGGTCACGGAGAGGAGACCACCTTGTTTGCGGAAAAACAGCAAAATCCCTATTTGAGATAATACCTCCTCGTGCCTCTCCCTTTGGGAGAGGTGTCAAAAATCTTTGATTTTTGACGGAGAGGGCCCTCTCAGTCACGGCTTGCGCCGTGCCAGCTCTCCCAAAGGGAGAGCCAAGACTGAATGCCGGGAGGTAATCTATGAATCTGATAATTGTCGGTCACGATGACCGATATTCCGTAGAGCAGCTGTTACAGAGCCTGTTTTCCCAGCAGGAAATCACCGCCCACTCCCGGCTCAGCCGGGGCAAGGTGTGGCTCACCGCGTCCACGGAAATAGAGTTAGGCGGCAAAAAGACCCGGGCGGTCCGTCGGCTGAGGGCGGCGGAGGAGACCGTCCGTCTGCGCCGGCGCATTTTGCAGCAAAGCGTATACCTGGCGGCGCTTCCCCATTTAGAGGAAGTGCCGGCTTGGGGTGCGCTGGCCGGTGTGCGACCTACCAAGATCTCCACGAAGCATCTTTTGCACGGCGGCAGCCGGAAAAGTGCGGAAAAGGAACTGCAAAGGGTGTATTTTGTCACCCCGGCACGGAGCGAATTGGCACTGGATTGCTCGGAATCCACCGTTTCCGCCATAGAAAAGACGGAAAAATCGGATATTTCCCTGTACATCGGCATCCCCTTCTGCCCTACCCGGTGCAGTTATTGCAGTTTTGTCAGCCGGACGGTGGGCAAACGCACCGAGCTGATGGAGCCGTATCTGCAGGCCCTTTATAAAGAGCTTGCCCATACGGGAAAACTCTTGGCAAATTCCGGTAAAACCCTTCGTACCATCTATATAGGCGGCGGTACACCTACCACCCTGACGGCTGACCAGTTGGCAAAGCTGCTGGACACGGTGCAGGAAGTGTTTCCCATGGACAGGTGCATCGAATTTACCGTGGAGGGCGGCAGACCGGACACTTTGAATGCCGAAAAACTCCGTGTCATTCGGGCGCACGGCGCTGACCGTATGAGCATCAACCCTCAGACCATGCAGGATGCTGTTCTGCGGGCCTGCGGCAGACCCCACACCGCCGAGGATATCCTGCGGCGGTATGCCGAGGCGGAAGATGCCGGCTTTGCTGCCATCAATATGGACCTGATCGCCGGTCTTCCCCAGGATGATTATGCCGGATTTTGCCGTTCACTGGATGCGGTGGCGGAACGGAACCCTGCCAATATCACGGTGCATACCCTGGCGCTGAAAAAGGGCGCCGACCTCTTTGAAAAGCGGGTGGAGCTGCCCAGCTTTGCAGAGGTTTCCCGGATGGTGGAGTATGCCGGCAGTACCCTGCGGAGTTTAGGCTACAAACCCTATTATCTCTATCGGCAGAAGTATATGTCCGGTTCTTTTGAAAATGTAGGCTGGAGCCGGGACGGGATGGATTGCCTGTACAACATCTATATGATGGAGGAAATCCACACCATTTTGTCCTTGGGTGGCGGCGGAATGAACAAGGTCAATCTGCCGGACGGGTCGCTGCAGCGATTCCACAATCCCAAATTCCCGGAGCAGTATATCCAGCAGATCGACGATGTCCTCCGACAAAAAGAGGAACTGTTCAGTTTGCTGTAAAAGGCCTCTTGCCTCTCCCGGCGGGAGAGGTGGCTGCCCGTAAGGGCAGACGGAGAGGGAGTTATCAATTGCCCTCTCAGTCAGCTTTGCTGACAGCTCTCCCAAAGGGAGAGCCAAGACTTTCCAAAGGAAGTGTTAGTTTTGGATACTTTGATCTCCAATGTCACGCTGGTGACCATGAATGAGAAAATGGATGTGCTCTTTGGCGCATATTTGGGCGTGGAGAATGGAAAAATAGCTTATATAGGAAAAACCGCTCCCAAAGAGCAGCCGAAAACCATCATCGACGGCACCGGTATGGTGGCGATGCCCGGTCTTGTGAACTGCCATACCCATCTGGCGACCGCCGTTCTGCGGAATTTTGTGGACGACAGCGCCAAAACCGAGGCGCTGGAGCAGTTGCTCACCCGGCAGGATAAGCTGGATGGGCGCTCAGCCAAGGCAGCTGCCCAGTTGGCGATCGCCGAGTGTCTGCGCTTTGGCGTGACCTCCGTTTCCGACCTGTATTATTTCCCGGAGGCCACCGCACAGGCGGCGGCAGAAGCCGGCATCAAGGCGAATATCGCATTGTCGTCCTACCGGTTTATCGACCAGAATGAGGACTTTGATTTTGAGACCGACGAGCAGTGCCGGGAGCTTGTGCGGCTGACGGAAAAATGGCACGGTTATGATGCCGGACGCATCAAGGTCGATGCCGGCTTCTATGCTGAGTATACCAGCAATTACCGGCTGTGGGAGGCCCTTGCCGACTATGCCGCGGAGAAGGATTTGGGTCTGCAGCTGCATCTGTCGGAGACCCGGCAGGAGGTGGAATCCTGCGAGGACCGCACGGGTCTGACCCCGGCGGAGCTTTTGTCCTGCCACCGGGTCTTTACAAGACCTGTGACTGCGACCACCTGCGCTTATTTGACGGAAACCGAGCAGAAAATCCTTGGAAAAGCCAAGGCGTCTGCCGTTGCTACCCCCATTGCATCAAGCAAGCAGGGCCTTGCCTCCACACCCATCACCGCCTGCGTCAAAGCCGGTATGAATGTGGCGCTGGGCACCGGTGGCGCAGCGGAATGCGGCAATTTGGATCTGTTTGAAGTGATGCGCTTTGCCGCCCTGCAGACCCGGCAGGAAGCCGGTGACTCGGATGCGTTGCCGGCAGCAGCGGCGCTGATGATGGCGACGGTCTGCGGCGCCCGGGCACAGGGTCGGGCAGCAGAATGCGGTATGCTGAAAGAAGGTATGGATGCGGATATCGCATTGGTGGACTTCTCGGCGCCCCACCTCATCCCCTGCCACGATGTGCCGGCAGGTCTTGTGTTCTCCGCCAAGGGCGGCGATGTGGCAATGACCATGGTCCGGGGCAAGATCCTCTATCAAAACGGACAGTTCCCCACCATGGATATGGGAAATGTGGTATCGGAAATTATGGAATATGCCATCCCCCGGCTGATGAAGGAGGAAGTATGAGTCAATCCAGCAAAAAGCAGACCTTTCTCCACGGCGCAGCGCTGCTGGCGATGGCAACCGCCATTGTGAAGATCATCGGCGCATTTTATAAGATTCCCTTAAAAATGATCATCGGCGACCAGGGATACGGCTATTTTGTCACCGCCTATGACATCTACACGGTGTTGCTGATGATCTCCACCGCAGGTCTTCCCATCGCTATGAGCCGGATGATCAGTCAGGCCACCGCTTTGGGGCATTACAATCAGGTGCGCCGGGTCTATGCCACCGCAAGGGGTATCTTTTTGGGGCTGGGTGTGGTGAGCACCGCACTGATGATGGGCTTTTCCCATCAGCTGGCGGCATTCCAAAAGCAGCCGGATGCTTGGGCAGCCATCTTCTGTCTCGGTCCCTGCGCTCTGCTGATGTGTGTTATGTCAACCTATCGGGGATTCTTCCAAGGGCAGGGCAATATGCGCCCCACCTCCAACTCGCAGATTTTGGAAGCGGGATTCAAGCTGGTGGTGGGACTGGTGCTGGCATATGGTGTGATGAAGGCAACCAACAGCATTGCCTATGCTGCCGGCGCTGCTATTTTGGGTGTGACCGTCAGCTGTCTTGCTTCGGCGATCTACTTAAACTGCCAGCAGCGACCCGCCTGGCGGGAACTGCCCGTCACAGACGATGCGCCCCAATCCTTCGGTAAGACCGCCAAGCAGCTGCTTGCCATTGCCGTGCCTATCACCATCGGTTCCGCCGGTCTGCAGGTGCTCACCGTGATCGAAACCAACCTGTATATGGGTCAGCTTCTCACGGCAAACGGTATGAGCCAAAACACCGCCGACATCACCAAGGGCATCTACAATATGTGCCAGACGGTGTTCAATATGCCCTGTTCCTTTATGGTGCCCATCTGCACCTCGGTGCTGCCTGCCATCACTGCCCAGCTTGCCACCGGTAGCTTCGACAGCGCCAAGGCAACGGAGGAATCGGCGGCTCGGATCACGGGTCTTTTGAGCCTGCCCTGCGCGGTGGGTCTGACTATTTTGGCCCAGCCGGTAATGGGATTATTAGGCGGCTACACAGGCGAAAATCTCGCCCTTGCCGGAAAAATTCTCGCAGTGTTGGGTATCAATGTGTTCTTCTACGGGGTGATCCAGTACACCAATGTGGTGCTGCAATCCCACGGCTATGCCCATATCCCGGTGATCAACACCCTGCTGTGCGGTGGTATGAAGCTGGTGGTGGTGTATCTGCTGGTGGGCAATCCCCAAATCGGCATTGTGGGTGCGCCGGTGGGAATGCTGCTGTGCTATGCCTGCATCGGCATTATGAACCTCATCGCCATTCACCGGGTCGTGCCCCAAAAGACAAGGGTTTTGCGGAACCTTTTATGTCCGGTGCTGCCGGCGGCAGTGATGGGTGCAGGTGTGTGGGCAGTGCAAAGCCTTCTGCAAATGGTGCCGGGCATCGGCGGAAGCCGGGTGATTTTGTGCGGTGTTTCCGTGGCTGTCGGTGTGATTTTCTACCTGATTTGCGTGGTAATTTTCAAGGCGATTCGCCGGGAAGATTGTCTTTTATTGCCAAAAGGTGAGAAAATTGCGAAAATTTTGCACCTTTAATTGTATATTTTTGCAAAAAATACTTGCAAAAACTTAAAAAAGGTGATAATATCATAATATCAATAAAAATAATTGAAAAGAGGTAATTTTCCATGAACAAGACCGAACTGATTGCTGCCGTTGCTGAGAAGACCGGCCTGACCAAGAAGGACGCTGAGCGCGTTGTCAGCGCAACATTCGAGACCGTGACCGAGACCATCAAGGCTGGTGAGAAGGTCAGCGTTTCCGGCTTCGGTATTTTCGAAGTGAAGACCCGTGAGGCCCGCATCGGCCGTAACCCCCGCACCAAGGAAGAGATCAAGATTCCCGCAACCAAGCTGCCCGCATTCAAGGCCAGCAAGACTCTGAAGGACGCTGTCGCTAAGTAAGATGCGCCTGGATAAGTACCTGAAGGTCTCCCGATTGATCAAGCGCCGCACCGTTGCCAACGAGGCTTGCGACAATGGTCGTATCAGCGTCAACGGTCGTGTGGTCAAGGCCAGCTATGAGGTCAAGCCCGGCGATAAAATTGAGATTGCACTGGGCGCCCGGACTGTGGCTGTGGAGGTCTTAGTGGTTGCCGACAATGTCCGCAAGGATGACGCGGTGACTATGTACAAGGAAATCTAAGAAAAAGAGGTGTGCTTCGGCACACCTCTTTTATAATGAAAAAAGCGTGCCGGGTGGCACGCTTTTTTTCTTATTCGTCATACTTGTTGGGAACGGGGGTCACCACCGGGGTGCCGTCCTTGTTCAGCAGCACCGTCAAGCCGCCGCCGTAGCCGGAGCTTGCGTACAGGTAATTGACACCGGTTTCCTTGTCCACCAAAATACAGGTGGAAGGACCGGAAAAGCCACCTCCTTGGGTGTAGACCTTGATGAAGCGCTTTTTATCCATATCAGTCTTCCTTTACCCCTTCCACAAGGCCGTTTGCCAAGCCTACCATACTCTGCATCTGGGAGGGGATGATGATCTTGGTGGCCTTGCCATCGGCAACCTTTTCCATAGCCTCGATAGCTTTGAGCTTGATAACCTGATCGTTGGGTGCTTTTTCGTTCAGCATTTCCAAAGAATCAGCCAATGCCTTTTGCACGGCGCGGATAGCCTCGGCTTCGCCCTCTGCCTTCAGAATGGCAGCCTGTTTTTCTGCATCGGCCCGCAGAATGGCGGACTCCTTCTCGCCCTCTGCAATGAGGATGGCGGACTTTTTCTGACCTTCTGCCTGCAGGATCGCCTGCCGGCGGTCGCGCTCAGCCTTCATCTGCTTTTCCATGGAGGACTGAATATCAGCCGGCGGCAGAATGTTCTTCAGCTCCACACGGTTGACCTTGATGCCCCAGGGGTCGGTAGCTTCATCCAGAATGGCGCGCATCTTGGTGTTGATGATGTCACGGGAGGTCAGGGTCTGATCCAGTTCCAGATCGCCGATGATGTTACGCAGGGTGGTAGCGGTGAGGGTCTCCATGGCGGTCATGGGTTTTTCCACACCGTAGGTGTACAGCTTGGGGTCGGTGATCTGGAAATACACCACG
>JAZRLE010000044.1:0-4788 GCA_045646665.1 Faecousia sp.
TTGGTGCAGCAGGGCATGGATAATCTGATGCAGGGGCGGACGGTTTTTGTGATTGCCCATCGGCTGAGCACCGTGCAGAACTCCGATGTCATCATGGTTCTGGATCACGGACGCATCATAGAACGCGGTGACCATAACCGATTGATTGCGGAGCAAGGCACATACTATCAGCTCTATACCGGCGCATTTGAACTGGAATAAACTTTGCAGACAAAGAAGAAATCGCATCCGAAATGGGTGCGATTTCTTTTTTACATGTGATTCATTTCCATGATGGCCCCGTAGAGCATAAACGCCCAGCCTGCAACAAGAACCACGATGATCTCGAACACTATCAAAAACAGGAAGAGAGAAAGCACCATTTTCTTTTTGAAAATGATGGTGATCGCTAAAGCTGCGACCGCCATAGCCATCACAACAAGAGAGATGATAAAGCTTGCCATGCTACGTCCTCTTTCGCAGCTCCACGATAAATGTATTGATATCATTTTTGCTTTCGGCCCAGATTTTCCCCTTATGCTGTGACACGATGTTCTCCGCAATGGAAAGGCCCAGGCCAAAGCTGCCGTCCCGACTTCGTGCCTTGTCCATGCGGTAGAAGCGCTGGAATATCTTTTTCAAATCCTCCTGCGGGATCTCTTTGCCGGGATTGGACACCTTCAACTGACATTTCCCCGATCCACTGCTATACAGACGCACCGTTGTTTCGCCGCCAGGAGAGGAATACTTCTGTGCGTTGTCCAGGAGAATATCTATCAGTTGTTGTAACGCTTGTCCATTCCCGGAAACTGTGATCCCTGGCTCCACCGAGCTTTCCACCGTCAAACCCTTTTCTACAAATACACCCTCAAAGGAGATTGCCGTATCTAAAATCAGTTTGCTAAAGTCCACCGGCTTCATTTGCTGCTTGGTTTGATCTGCATCCGATTTAGCAAGCTCAAGCATTTTTTCCACCAGCAGCTTCATTTGTTGGCTCATCAGAAGGATGCTTTGAGAAAATGTCTTTCGCTCGGCTTCCGCACATTCTTCATTTTGGAGCAATTCGGCATTGGTCATAATCACAGTGAGCGGTGTTTTCAATTCATGGGAAGCATCCGCTACGAACTGCTTCTGCTGGAGCCACGCCGCAGCAACGGGCTTTACTGCCCATTTTGAGAGGAAAATGCTGATTGCGAGAAAGCCAAGGAAACTGAGTACGCCAATGGTCAGCGAGGTTTGGATTAGGCTCTCTAATGTGCGTGTTTCGCTGGACATATCTGAAAACACAAGAACTGTACCCCTTGGTGTTGCTACACGACAAAAACGAAGATGATGTCCCTCCACAATCCCAGATTCACGCCGACTGCCAACAGACTCGTCGATCAGGTCTTTCAAAAACTCTTTGTCGGAAAGATCATAGTAACCACCACCGGTAGATACAAGTTCGCCCTTCATACCGAGCTGAAGGGTGAAATAGGGCAAGCGTAAATCTGGCGACTTCTCATTTGGCCGCCCCAATCGAAACGGGTCTACCGCAATAGATTTCATCATGCTAATACTCTCGTTTTCCAGATTGGTCTTTGTTGAGTTATATACTAATCCGAAAATGATGCACAACATGATCGTTACCATTGTCATGTTGATAATGACAAATTTGATTTGCAGTTTTCGTATCATTCTTCCACCGCCTCTACAATGTACCCAAGGCGTCGCTTTGCCTCGATACGGATATTGGAACCGATGTGGGCCAGTTTTTTTCGGAGCAGGCCAACATAAACCTCAACATGGTTTTCTACGGCATTGGAGTCAAAGCCCCATACACGACACAGAATCAGCTCCTTTGGAAGTATCTGTCCATAAGAGGACATAAGGAAGCGCATAACATCAAACTCTTTTGCCGATAAGCGAATGTGGTTGCTTCCGCAGTTCAGCGTACAGGTAGAGAGGTCAAGAGAGGTATTTCCCAAAACCAACTCATTCACCTGTGGCCCTTGTCTGCGGAGTAAAGCGTTGATACAGGCCAGCAACTTCCGGCTGTCAAAAGGTTTGGTTAAGTAATAGTCAGCGCCTGCATTCAAGCCTTCGATCTCGTCCTCCAGCTCCGATTTTGCTGTCAGCATCAAGATAGGCGTACCGCACCGGTCAGTACGAACCTTACGAGCTACTTCATATCCATTCATTTTCGGCATCATTACATCCAAGATCAGCAAATCATAGATTCCGGTTTCGGCATAGGCAGTTCCATCCTCACCATTATAGACACACTCCACTTCAAAACCCTTGCTCTGCAGCAGTGCTTTTAGGGAATCGGCTAACAGAACTTCGTCCTCAATTACTAATATTTTCATAGGGAACCCTCCCATAGTATTGTTTCTTCCATAATAAAGGGGAAAGTTGAATAGAAACTGAACGAACTGATAAATTCACAAAACTTTCATAAACTGGCGAGTTTTTCTTCAGTATTCATTCAGCGGAGAATGGTATTTTTAATCGCGAAATCCAAACATAGATTTGGCATTTCCTGATGTGTTTGCTATGCAAAACCGATGCCATGGCAAATGCTATGGATAAGCCAACGGGGTTTGCAAAGAAACCGGCAACGCATCTGCACTAATTTACTTGCGCCCTGCCCAAAACGGCGGGCAGGGCCAAGACCAAACTTTCGCTCCTGGGCGTGGTTGGCACCGGAATATCAATAAGAAAGGACATCTCATCATGGATACCATCATTGAAAAAGCAGCCAAAGGAAACCGAAGTGCGCTGACACAGCTCTATGAAGGGAATAAACAGGATATTTATTTCCTGTGCCGCGCATTGCTCCGAAACAGCGAGGCAACTATGCCCGCAGCAAAATGGTCGCTGAAGTCTGATTTCAGGCCGTAGCCAGAGGCGAAGTGCAAACAGAGGAAGCCTTTTCCACCTACGCAGTAAAACAGGCCGTGAGCTACTGTAAAAAGGACATCACCAAAAAGGATAATCGTGCTTTCAAGCTCCCACCGCAGAAGAACTTCCATATCAGCCATATCAACGAGCATTATATTGATTCCAATGCCAACGCGGTTGATAACTATATCAACAGTCTGCCCGCAACTCAACGGTTTTCGCTTGTTTTGCGGTTACTTGGTGTTTTGTCCGACAATCAAATTGCAAGGGCTATCGGCCTTGACATAGGCAGCGCAGATATCCTGAAAGCTGCGGAAACGGAAAACCTTGGTAAAGTCTATCGTGCGCTTCGAGCTAAAGAAATCTTTTGTTTTGCGCCCACCATGGAGCTTCTCACTATGGCGTTTGATGATGCCTTATCGCAAACCCATATCCCCGATGAACTGGACAAATATATTGCCGACTATATCAATGCGGTGTCCGCTCCTGCGGAAGAAGCAGCCAAGAGCAAGCTCAAGATATACTATATGGCCTCCGCAGCCATTGTTGTTATTGCCATTATTTTAATCGCTGTATTGGCAGGAGGCAACAACGATACCTCTGTTGGTGAGGACGATCCTGCCGGAACTGTCACCTCCACCGATGCGGAACTGACGGATGATGAAATCGACGATGCTCTGAGCAAGGCTACTACGGATTCCATTCTGGATATTGAATCAACTGATGAGGACATACTGGATGAGGATTCTGAATCCGGTTCCGACGCAGGAGCTGAAGCTGCTGTTTTGGATGCTTCCCTGACTTATTACGCAGATATTGCAATTCAGGACTATGGCACGATCACCGTTCAGTTGGATCAAGTATCGGCCCCCATTACCACTGCAAACTTTGTATCCCTTGCCGAAAGTGGGTTCTATGATGGTCTGACTTTCCACCGCATTATCGAAGGTTTTATGATGCAGGGCGGTGATCCGGAAGGTAACGGCACCGGTGGTTCTGATGAAACTATTGTGGGTGAGTTTACCGACAACGGCTATGACAACACCCTGTCCCATACCCGTGGTGCAATTTCCATGGCCCGCTCCAACGATTATAACAGCGCCAGCTCCCAGTTCTTTATCGTACATGAGGACAGCAGCGCATCTCTGGACGGCCAATACGCCGTGTTTGGCTATGTGACCGAGGGCATGGATGTGGTTGTTGCAGTTTGTGAAACCGCCGAGCCTACTGACGGCAACGGTACGATTACTGCTGAAGAACAGCCTGTCATTGTCTCTATTACAATCCGGACAGAGGCTACTTCCTGATTACAATTATACACGGAGATAAACTATGGCACGAGGAAAGTATAAATTAAAACGGCTGCGTCAACAAAGGCGAGCCACCCCTATTCAGAACTCCGGTTTATCGGAGCGTGTAATTCGGATTTTAGATGCGAACGGAGTAAAAACGCTGTACGACCTCGATATGATTTCTGATGATGTGTTGAGCTCCATGCCGAGAATCGGTGAAAAGGCAATGGAAGAAATCCATGCTGCGCAGATGCACATATCCTCTCAAAATGAAATAGAAAGGATGTGATTCTGTGGATTACAGACATGAATGGAAACACCTAATTTCCTATGAAGATATGCTGATTCTTCGACAGCGGCTCCGCGCCATTATGCGGCCTGACCAAAACGCCGTTGATGGCAAATATTTTATTCGCAGTCTATATTTTGATACGCCTGCTGATACAGCACTGCGGGAGAAAATGGACGGTGTCAGTCGTCGGGAAAAATTCCGCATTCGCTACTATAATCATGACACCAGCCTGATTCATCTGGAAAAAAAGAGCAAGCTGGCTGGCTTGGGTAATAAACAGAAGGCTAATCTGACAGCGCAGGAAGCACAAAAAATTGTAGACGGCGATCTTAACTGGATGCT
>JAZRLE010000045.1:0-34644 GCA_045646665.1 Faecousia sp.
GTGTACTTATTGGCATAGCCGTCTGTTTCTGCAGAGCAAGCCCATTCTTTTGCCAGGTCCAGAGTCTCAGTGCAGTAGAAACCCAAGCCGTAATCGTTGTTCGGGTTGCCAACGCCAAACTGCGGCTTTTCAATGATAACCGGTGACCCGTGATACACTGTTAGTTTGTTCATAGCAAACACCTCCTATTAGTATCGTTCTAACGATAGTTCTCTATTTATTATCATTATATCGTTGCAACGATAGTTTGTCAAGAGAAAAAAGAAAAGCTCCCATGCCGGTGGCACAGAAGCTTTAGGGTTCCAAATTGTCTTCTACAAATAATGGAGAGTTGAAGAACTCTGTGATGCTAATTCCAAATCCTTGACAGACTTCGTGGATTACGCGGAGTTTTACAGAATCATAGGTGCAGTTTACCAGGTTGCCTATGGTGGATTTTGGCACACCGCTTTTGACATACAACTGATAATTGGTCATGTTCCGCTCCTTAAGAAGCTCAGTTATTCTCTTGCTAACGGCCTCATTCAACTGCATCCTTTACACCACGCTTCCCTGTAACTGTACCATTATTATAGGAAGTAAAGTTAGAAATATAGTACAGGTGGCTGTACTAATTTGGTTTTTTGTTGTATAATGGGGCGAAAAGGGGGTGGGATAATGTCTGTATGTACATTTTTCGGACATAGTGAGTGCTACGGTCTGGATGCAGCGGTGCTCCGGAGCGCTATCGAGGAGTTAATCAAGCAAGGAACCACCGAATTTCTGGTGGGCAATCACGGACAGTTTGACGGCATGGTGTTTAGCTGCCTGCAGGAACTTAATAAAGAGTACCCAGAGATTTCATACTCTGTTGCGCTCGCATACCTGCCTACCCGCAAGCAAGAGTATGACATATACCATGGACATAGCTTTTACCCCAAGGGGCAGGAGATTGGGCTGGCCAAGTTCGCTATCGAGCGGCGGAACAGGTGGATGATTGATGCATCCGATTGTTGCCTGTGTTATATTAATCATACATGGGGCGGCGCATACAAATTTGCCCGCATGGCAAAGAATCGCGGTTTGCAAGTTATGAACCTTGGTAGTGTGGCCATAGAGGGGAATCCACGCAGGAGGAAGAAAGAATGAAGAGAATCTTGTGCACAAGCATTGTGCTGATTATACTGCTGGCTGCCTGCTCTGCACCGGTGCAGCAGGTGCCGCCAACTACAGAGTTGAGCGGAGACTATACATACGGTGTATATGAATTGGACTTCAATGTGGAACAACTGTCCGGCTGGCCTTTTGAGGGTTGGGATGTTGTCTATACATACAATGGCGAGACAATCAAAAGCGGATACCAAGTGTTGCTGTCCGTGGAAGTGTTTACATTCTATTCCGTCCAGGTGGAAGTGGTTGAACGGGACAATCCAAAAAATTCTTTTACAGCGAGTTTCCCTGTCGCCATCTGCGATGGCGGCTCCGGTAAGACGGAGATAACAGTCACTGGCAGCAATGGCAAAACTGCAACATTCAAAGTGACCTGCGATGTGACCCAAGTGGGCAAGCGATAATTTATACACAAGGCTTAAAAATACCCAGGCTGTGGCGCAGCCTGGGTTCTTTGATATTGGTGGTGGGTCTCTCATCGCCTTATGGAAAAGGTGTTATTCGGGAGTGTATACGGCTACATGGTATCACCTCGTTCCTGTTCGGACCGTGGTTACGGAAGCTGGTCAGCGAGTACAGCGGTTAGGATAAGGACAGCAGTCTTTTGAGCTGCACGTCCTTCGCCAATTGCGGGGTCAGAACCGACTAATTCCTGACTCCAGTTGATATAGCTGTTAGCTATACGTTGCAAACTGCTTGACCACCGAACGCCGCGGCTGGCAAGACCGGGTTTATCAAATGCAGTGGGAACCCCGTAGGTCGTGAATACGCGTCCATTAGGTTTCCTATGTACTTGTCTGATGATAGTGAATACGCTTTTTGCCATCGATTTGAGGCGCAGCATATCCTGCTCTCCGATAGGGCCATGCCGCATCACAATTTCATCCAGAAACTGCCTGATAACAGCCGTTTCACCAACGGCATTGAAAAGGTCGTGGATGAGAATTTTTCCCTCAACATCCATCGGCTCAATAGCCGGAATTTCCGGCTGAGCATATGTCGCAACTCTATCGTAGAAAGAATCGAACGTAGATTTCTCCACAAAACGCCGGATATCTTCTGTTGCTTCGTCTACAGTAACGATGGGCACCTGCTTGTCCAGCAGGTTGTAGAGCTTGCGCAATTCGGCTTCTTCATCGTCGTTCCGGCTGGTTTCAGCGCAGGAAACGATGAGCATACCGTCCTGCTTTTCCATCTTGAAGAAGAAACGAGCACTGCTGTCGTCCTCGTACTCCTTAGCCAGGGTAATAATGGATTCGCTGATACCAAAGCCATCAGCAAAGAATCCGTCACCCTTCCGGATGAAGAACACCTTGTGCCGGTCACTTTGGGCGTCCTGAATCAATGCATTGATGAAAGCATCGGTCAGAGAGGTATCGTCTTTGGGGTCGATGCCCTCATCTTCTGCGGCCGCATCCATCATATCTATCAAAGCCTGCGATAGAACGTCGTACAAGATATGGAGCGGACCGGTGTTGCCGTCTGCAATCCATTCGACGGACCGCATCTCCATTTCGTGGCTCTCCGGGTTGATTGCCTGGAGACAGTACTGACAGTACTGCTCGGTTTCGGCTTCTGCGACCAGGGTGATGATGAGCTTGTTCTGCATATCTACCAGACGAAAGCCCGGAAGACCGTTTCCACAGTCGGAGCAGTATGTCCACGGGTTTTGTGTTCCGGCAGCAGTGAGCGCTTGAATCAAGTTGTCCACCGGTGTTTCGTCGGGATGGTCTCCCATTTGGATTTCGAGTTCAAATTTGTTCATGAGTGTATCTCCAATCGTAAAAAATTATTATGAAGGCATAGCCTTTCATTGCAGTTTTTGAGTCACATATCTATCAGCAGATTTGCGACGATATCAGATGCAACCGTGAGGCGGATTTCGTCAGAGCTGAGCCCTGCATATTGTTCCTTCTGGATGATGACGTAGGCATTCACCCACTTGGCAACAGGTTCAGTTGAGATATTGCCACACGATTGTCCGTTAGAATCTTTCAAAATAGAGTTTTCGACAATGAGACAGCTCTCCTTGATGCGCGCCTGCTGAAGAAATTTCACCAGGCTACGAATCATTTTGCTACGTCGCATCCATTCTGGACTGCCTTCGCTGATGTCCTCGCAGAGGATAGAGGGGTGCTTAACATTCATAAGCCTACCTGCGATTTGCTCCGGAGTAAGGGAGCGAAAAACGTCAATCAGTTTTAGGCAATGGTCATCCATCTCTTCTACGGATAGCTGTGACTCGGTACTCTTGTGCGCAGGGGTCCCATAGAGCTCCCGGTGTCTAACAAATGCCTTGGTCCACTTGTATAGATGAAAAAGGTGGGTTGGATTTTCAGAGTCGCCATCAAATTCCTGTAGGGTATAGACGAATGCGTCTCCTTTCTTGTAGAGCATGCAGGTAACCTGCTGGTTTTTAATTCGGTAAGACCTGAGCTGGATATAGCTGTTGCCAGACAGACCGGTAGAGAAAAAAGTTCCCCATTCGGCGTCTGGGACGCGATTCCATTTGATTTTGGGGTTTTCGCTTTTTAGGTCTTTGATAAGCTGCTTTACGAAGCAGCAGGCTTCTGCTTCTGTGACAGTTCCGCCGCAGGAGTTGAGTAGATATAGGGTTCGTTCCATAGTTAAGTAGCTCCTTTTATGTTGATTGTTATATAAACACAGCGCTAAGCGCTGATGATAATAATTGACTACCAATCCCGGATGCGTCCGGATTGCATCCGGGACCGGTAGCTTTTGCGGCGTGCGATTGATGGTGTAACGGCCATCAGCCGGTATTGGGAAGACGCCAGATTTGATTCATGAATCTGCGATGAGTCAGAAGACTCGCTGTATTGTCGGATACAGCAACCGGTATTGTAGTGCGATAATAGTAAAGGAGACGTGCACGCCGTATTGGGGTAATTAGTTGAGGACTCATATCGTCTTAAAACCAATTACATATTAATTATGGCATTTTAAACTATTACGTAACTCCAGAATGACAAAAAGGAAGCGATTGCTCGCTTCCTTTTAGAAACTGAATTCATCTTGCTTATCAGCCTGCAGGTCCTCCTGAAACTTTTTCCAGAGGTGCTCCTGCTCGGTGTCTGCCAGCGTTCCCATCAAATGGAAAATGCTGCTGAGGTCATAGCACAGCTGTGCAGTAGTGATGCGGAGTTTGTGACGTGCCTCTTTCAGATAGGATAAGCTGGCGCGCAAACCGACGCGCTCAATTTCGAGCTCGGTGACTTCCGCACTCAGTTCGTCCTTTTTGCGCATGAGGTCTAAGTACTCCTGCAGAGTGGGGGTGTTGGATTCGTTCATAATGAGCCTCCTTAATATGTTATATATACAATTATGACCGATTGGGTCTTCCTCAAGCGCGTTCATCGACTGTTTCCAACTCCTTAAGAGCGTCATAAGCTGTTGCTCCGTCGCTCGTAAGCATGAGCTCATCCAGCGCTGTGCGGCCTTTGCCAAGGCGGATACTGCTGAGCCTTGTGAAGAAATTCTGGATAGGAACCAGAATGCTTTTTAAGCGACTCAGAGCGGATTCTAAGTGGTTCTTCTGCTTTGTTAGACCATCGACCTCACTTTTTAACTGCTCTGCTTTGCGGGCTTCCTGGGCAACAACAGCCTGGATTTCTGAGCGCTCCTTTTCAAGCTTTTTGATGTCTTGCTGTGCTTGGTCCCGCTGGTATGTAACCAAATCCTTGCCGGCCCGCGATGAATCACGTGCTTCGCGCTCAATTTCCAATCCAAATTCCTGTTCGCAGATATCGGCAAATGTATTTCTGATTTCTTCAGAGAATGCCATTTGTCTGTTGTTGTATTTATGCTCAGGTTTTTCTGCATCAGGCAAGGCGATGCCTGCTTCTTTCATACCCTTTGTAATGCTGACCTTAACTCCGTTTTTGTCGGTTGTGCTGATAAAAATTACTCTCAGGTGCAGGTGTACTGCACCCCTCTCATCAAGGTGGGTTGCTACACATAATGGTATAAAATTTTTTGAGTACTTTTTCTGGAGACGTCGGATGAGTTCCGAGCCTGCGGCTTTTAGAACATCGCTTCCGGGGTGGTTGCCCGCATCCCCGATGTAAAGCAAATACTCGTCAGGGCAACTTTGTGGGGAGCGGTAGTACTGTTCAAGGGTCTTGCATTTTTCGGGATGTCTCTGTGCAACATATCGAGCATTCATGGCATCGAGCCTTTTTTGAAAGAGTTTTCTATATACAGCAAGCTCGTGTGCTTGAAGGTTCCTTGATTTTTTGTGATGCAGAGTTCCGTCTTCATCTACATGAAACTCAACATAACGGTTCAGGTGAGTACGCGTCGGGTCGATATGTTTTGCTTTTTTTAGGTCAAAATGCCGGTCCAGATGCCGGGCAGAGAACGCCGTGCCGTCTTTGGTGGTACGGGCTTTGTGAGTGGTAATTCTATAAGCCATAGTGATTCCTCCTTGTGCTTTACTAAAGAAAGTATGACAGATATACAAAGGGGAAACGGAATGATGGTTTTACGTCTGCGTTAACCAATACGCCGTATTGGTTTGACGCACACATCAAACCCGGCGCTCTTTCCAGAGGGGAGGCTGTCTGCCGAATCCTGCGCGGATAGCGCTTCTGCTCGAAGAGAGCCACCTACGCGGTGGACCGGTCTTGCTCAGACAGAGCCCTTGTGCAGGGGGCACCCGCAAGCGGGAATATGATTGCTCACTCTCCACAAAAACGAAAAGCACTGCTCCATTGAACGAAGCAGCACTTTTGATTTTATGAAGTTCTCGCATTCACTATTTGAACTAAAAACACTAACAAACCTATGAATATAGTTCAAGAACGCGAAAAGTACGCTATTAAATCATTACACTTTTCGGGATTTTTCAGCATTTCTATTGAACATCCGACTTGAGGGTGCTATACTATAAAAGACCATTTATACTTTCATGTGAGGTGTTCCATATGAAGATAAGCTATAAAAAGCTCTGGGTTATGCTGGCGGAAAGAGATATGAGCAAGGCACAGCTCCGCAGGGCTGCTGGAATCGCACCGGCCACATTTACCAAGTTGCGCCGCCATCAGGAGGTTTCCCTTTCCGTGCTATTAAAGATTGCGCAGGTATTGGAATGCGATGTTGGCGATATGATGAGCTTCGTTAAAGATGATGCCCCGGTTCTGCCGGAGGTAGAATAAGCTTCTTTCCTGATTTTTTAGTGGGACATACATCCGTCTGGGTTGGTAGATATAATGAAACCCGACAGGTGGGATTAGGCCCACAGAACAACGGAGGCATCTAAATATGGAAAACACAAAGCAATATCGAGTCCTGGAGATTTTCTTCCGGGGCCTGCGCGGTGAGGACCTTTCGGTCCAGGGGCTGGCCAATGAGTACGAAGTATCCACCAAGAGTATCACCCGCAGCATCAATGAACTGAAAGACTTTTTGGCAGACCACCGTGAGCTCGTTGGCAACACGGAACTGCAATATTCATATAGCGACAAGTGCTACCGTCTTTACATGGACGAGTTCCTTACCAATAAGGAGCTGTTTGCACTGGTAGAAGTAATGATTGGCGCCAGAGCGTTCTCTAAAATGGAACTTCTGACACTGATTGATAAATTGAAGAAGTTCACCACACCGGAAGACCGGCCCAAGCTGAATGAACTGATTCGTAAGGAACTGTATCACTACCCCGAGGTTAGCCACGACTGTGAAAGCGTGCAGGATAACCTTTGGAAGATTGTGAACTGTATCACCGAGCGCAAGGAAATCAGCATTGAGTATTACCGGATGGACCGCAAATGGGTCACACACCGGCTCCGACCTGCTACCGTTATGTTTGCGGATTACTACTTCTATCTTATCGCCTTCGTTACAGAGGGCAAGACGGAAAAACCCTACTATTTCCGCATCGACAGGATTAAGCAGATTACAATCCACCGGAAGAACTTCGCAACATTGGATGCACCCACATTCGATGAAGGCTTGCTCCGGAAGAGAAGCTTGTTTATGTGGCCGGGAAAACTGCAAACCATCCGGTTTGAGTTTAACGGACCGTCTGTTCAGGCTGTCTTGGACAAACTTCCTACCGCGCGCATTATCGAGCGAATGGGCGGCAGAAAATATCTCATCGAGGCAGAAGTCTACGGCGATGGCATTAAGATGTGGTTGCTCAGCCAAGGCGCTTGGGTGAAGGTCATCGCCCCTGCAGAATTTGTGACAGAAATAAAAAAAGAGATAGACACCATAGCAGAATACTACAAAACCTAAATGTCAAAGGAGGTGCGGAGTCGAGATGAATCCATTTTTTGCAGAGGCTCTTGACCTGCGTGAGCATCCAATAAAGAAAGCAAAAAAGACAATTCAAGCAGAGTATTATGCTGCTCTTACATATCTCCTTGAGAAAACGGGTGTTAATCATTGTGAGTGGATGGCTGAATTAGAAGAGTATATTTCTGAGAGAATGCGCCAATACCGCACTCAGCTTTTCTTGGATTCGATACCAACCAAGAACGAAGATTACTGCTCAAGCTGTTTCTCTTCGTGTGTTACCAAACCGTGGAGAACTAAGTATCGTTTTATGCTCGTGTGCGATGCTGCATTGATGCTACTGGATAAGCGATTAGTCCATCAGGCCGCATCAATAGTAAAACAACTCGTTTCCCACAGGAAGCAATCAGAAATTGACGGTCTATTAGCTTCGCTTTTTGACGGCTGCCCTGTTGAAAAAAGATACTTATCTGTCGAGTCTCTAATAGAACAATATCGCAGGAATTACACTTTTCTTTTACAACCTACCAAGAAAATCATTGTCACTGCCAATATGAGTGCCGGAAAATCTACGCTTATAAATGCGCTTATCGGAAAACCAGTTGCAAGAACATCCCAAGAAGTATGTACTGGTAATGTGTATTGCCTTTTTAATAAGGCATTCGAAGATGGAAATGTGCACTTGGCAACATCCTCTATTAACTTAATGGCGACATTTGAAGACTTGCATAAATACAATTGGGATGAGCATATTGCTATGGCTTCCTACTTTTCTGGAGTTGCAGTTCAGTTTCCTCGGTTGTGCATAATTGATACCCCTGGAGTCGATGCGGCGCTGCATCAAGAGCATAGCCAACGTACCCATGATGCGCTCACAAGTGAGATGTATGATACAGTTCTTTATGTTGTTAGTCCTACGCGTTTAGGTACAGATGCCGAAAAAAGACATTTAAAGTGGGTAGCTCAGCATCTCCCAAAAGACAAGATTATTTTTGTGTTGAATAAGTTGGATGATTATCGCGCTGTTTCGGATAGTGTTGACGAAAGCATGCGTGGTTTACAAAAAGACTTGCTGGAAATGGGTTTTGAGAATCCTATCATCTGCCCAATTTCTGCATACTTCTCTTATTTACTTAAATTAAAACTGACCGAACAACCCCTTTCAGAGGATGAAGCTGATGAGTATGCTTTATATGCCAAAAAGTTCATGCGAGACGCCTATGACCTATCGCAATATTATGATGGAGTACAGTGTTCGCCTGACGACTCACAAGAGGTGCTTTTAAGCAAGCATGCAGGCTTGTTTGGTCTTGAAAAAATGATTTGTGGAGGCAAAACATGAAAAAGGTTTTCATAAAGTACAACCCTTATAATCTGGAAACAGAATTCATAGTAGAAGGAAAAAAACTTGCTCAAAACAGCCAAATCGGAGAGCGAATTCTTCCTGGCGCTCGCCTTCAAGAATGGGTTGAAGACCTTCCCAGGCTTCTAATTGACGAGTACAACGATACTGATTTTGACATTGTATTTCATGGTACCCTTCTGGATTTTGAGGATTTGACTGAGGTTTTTACTCAGGCTTTTGAGCGTGGTGAACTAACAGCAACATTGGATAGAATTCCTGCCAAGGAAACATCCGACAAAGAGGCGCTGATTGAAGATGTCTTTAAGGAAATACAGGCAGGTCCCTTTGATGAATTAAAAGATGACGAAATTCTTAGCGCTTTCCAGCATGCGAAAAGCAGCGACTTTGAAGTGTGCGTTGTTGCTACTATGAGTGCCGGTAAATCAACACTAATTAACTCAATGCTGGGAGCCAAGTTAATGCCTTCTAAGCAAGAAGCGTGCACGGCAATCATCACCAAGATTAAAGATACAGAAGACAGTGAATCTTGGAAAGCAGTTGTTTATGATAAAGGCAGTAGCGAAAAGCTTTCTCCTATCAAAACCTATGATAATCTGACCTATGACATAATGGAGCAATTGAATGGAGATGAAAACGTTTCAATTATTAAGGTAACAGGTAATATACCATTTGTCACGGCTGAGGATGTCTCGCTCGTGCTGATTGATACTCCGGGCCCTAATAATTCCAGAGACCCAGAACATAAAAGAGTCCAAAGTGAATTTTTGAATAAAACATCGAAATCTCTTGTTCTATATATTATGGAAGGAACATTTGGTTCTGATGATGATAATGCGTTACTTCGGCGTGTTGCGGAGAGCATGAAGGTTGGTGGAAAGCAGAGTAAAGACCGTTTTATTTTTGTTGTTAACAAGATGGATTCCCGGCGAAAAGAAGACGGTGACACTATGCAAACGTTGGATAGAATCCGAACCTATCTGAGGAAACATGGTATTGTTAATCCCAATTTGTTCCCAGCTGCGGCCTTGCCTGCCTTGGACATACGGTTGATACAAAGCGGAGCGGATGTTGACGAGGACACTATTGATGAAACGAACGTAAAGGTTAAGCGCTTAAACCGTAATGAAAATATGCACTTTGAAACCTATGCATCACTCCCCGCAAGCCTTCGCAGCGGTATTGCAACACAATTGGCTGCAGCACATGAGAACGGCGATGCAAACACAGAGGCCCTTATTCATACAGGCATAACTTCTATTGAAGCCGCTATTCGGCAGTATGTCCAGAAGTATGCAAAAACGGCAAAAATTAAGAATATAGTAGATACCTTTAATCACAAACTTGAAGAAAAGAAGTGCGAAGAAGACACAAAGAAAGAACTTTTGGACCGGATAGACGATGGTGAAGTAATTGCCCGGCAAATCGAAGCCATTCGCATAAAAGTTGATGATGTGGAAGCTGCCAAGAAATTCAGCGCTGCCGTAGATGATGCAGTAGTCCAGGTGAGCGATGAAGCTGAGGACATCATTGATAGCATAGTAAAGAACTATCAAAAAATGATTAATCAGACCATAGATGGAATGCGTGGCAAAAAGATAAGTGTTGGTTCCGCAGATGAGGTTGTTCACAAATTAGAGCAATTTGCAAAAGACTTGGAGCCTAACTTCCAAACAGAACTAAGCGAACTCATTAGCACAACGTTGGTGACAACCAGTAACGCCCTACTTGATGAATACAAAAAGAAGCTTGCTGCTTTAACAACAGATATCAACGCCAATACACTTGCTAACATTTCGATAGACCCGCTTAAGCTGATGGGCGGTAGTTTTGTACCTGCTGATGATTTTACTGTCGGTAAATTTATAAAAGATGAAGAGGTATACCACGAAAACACAGGTAAAAAATGGTACAAGCCTTGGACTTGGTTCCAAGAGAAAGGGTACTATGAGCGAGTGGAGTTTATCTACGCCGACGAATTGGCACAGAATTTCTTTGCAAAAATCAACGAGATGATTTTAGATAATGGCGATTCTGCCAAAAAGTATGCTCTACGCCAAGCCAATCGTATTGCTGATGCATTCAACCGTGAATTTGAGCGTTTGGATGGAGTGCTAAAGAAAAAGCTTGCTGAGTTGGAAAGCTATGCGACCGACAAGGCGCAGGCAGAAGCACGAATTTTGGAAACAGAAAAGCGGCTCGAATGGCTTGGGTCAATAAAAAATCGTGTAGCATCAATTCTTGAAATTTAAAGGGGGTAATGGTGATGGCTTTAACTGATGCGTTTTATGAAGCGGTCAAAACTGGGAATGTACGCCGTGTGCGTATTATGATGAAAGACAGCCTGTTTGTTGACCTTACTTTTAATGATTTTCATGCTATGCAAACTGCAGCGGCTTCTATGGAAGGACTTTACGATGAGCATGACGGAAAAGCATTCGTCACGGATAAGGCTTTATGGAATGATGACTACATGGCCACTTTAATGGTAAAGGTGATTTCTAATTTCTCACATGAACGACTCGAACACCTTAAGGACGTAATTAGTCATCTTAGACCAGCAACACAATGTTCCACTCCAGCGACGCAAAGACCGACAAACACTAATACGAAACCCTCTTCCTATCACGAAGAAAAACGCAAATGTCAAGAACGAGGAGATTATCTTGGCATAAAAATAGGCTTTGGCACAATAGCAGGCGCTACACTCGGCGGCGTTATTGCGTCCGTAGCCGGAGCCTCGACCGCCGGCTTTGTTGGGGGTATTGTTGCTGGTGCAGTTGTTGGCGGAGTCGCCACTGCTCTCATCGTTAATGGGGGTAAGAAATAATGAGTGATACAGTAATACTTCGGAAGAAAGAAGAAGTTCCTGCAGAGGTCCCACATGCTGTGGCTATGCCAGAACAATTTGAGAGTAATTTGCCGACTATGTCTGAATTGGAATCTCAACTTGCAGAATCAAGTAAACTTGTTGAAGATATTATCCTCAAAAAATATCTTCACAAGCTTACAGACTTGGAAATAGTCCCTTTGGGTGATGAGCTCAAGCAGATTAGTGATATTCGCCTATTTAAGATTACCGAAATGGTCTATCAAAAGGACGAATACTCGACCTACAAATTTGCTTCCGTTTTCAACTCTGTACAGAATTTGAACTGCGGAGTGTTTATTGTTGCTGATAGCAATGGTGAAAAGACGGACTTCTATATGGGTGTTCGTTCTCTGGATGATAAGCGCACCACGAAGTCTCTAAAAGACACATTGAGAAATGCGTTAGTTGGACAGTTCCCTGGAGCAAAATCCACGGACTTGCTTGACCCTCAAGCAGAAACATTTTTGGCTAATATTCCAACCAAGAACATATCCTCCGTTTCCTGCGTCGCAAACAATAAGGATGAAGATTTCAAGGATAATGATACCTTTATCCAGGGCTTAGAGAAGCTGGCGCTGGCTATGCAAGGACAACGGTACACTGCTATTGTATTGGCTAAAAGCACTCCGTCAGAGCAATTAGATGAGATTCGTAAAGCTTACGAAACAATTTATACCCAACTTTCCCCGTTCGCGAATATGCAGTTGTCCTATGGAACGAATACAGCTATAAGCATTTCTGATGCACTATCTCACGGAACGACTATTGGCTCGTCCTATGCCAAAACTACCGGAACTTCCAGGGGCACCAGTTCTTCTACAAGTACATCTGAAAGCGAGTCTGTCTCTAAGGCCAACATGTTGGGCACCTTGGCAAAGGGTGCTGGCTCTACACTTCTTAGCATAGCGGGAATGGCAGCAGCTCCCTTTACTGGCGGTGCGAGTATTATTGTGGCGGATGTGGGACAAGTTCTCTTGGGTGCCTATACTCCCGCTACTAAAACAAAGGGGCACTCAACAACTGAGAGCTATAGCGAGACAGAATCTTATAACGAAGGAGAATCCTTTGGCAAAAACGAGAGTACGTCCGAGAACGAAACACATACTCGTGGCGTGACATCCGGCAAGACAGAGAATATGCAGTTGACCATGCAAAACAAATCGCTGCTCAACACACTTGATAGAATTGATTTACAGCTGAAACGGCTGGACGAATGCGAGAGTTTGGGCATGTGGGAATGCGCTGCCTATTTCCTTTCCGACAGCCAGGAAACTGCAGAAATGGCAGCGGGTACATACAAGGCCCTCATGAAAGGGTCTAAGTCTGGAGTTGAAACGTCTGCTATAAATTATTGGGGGCGTCAAGACAAAGAGAAGCTGCCTTTGCTGAGAGATTATCTCACCAACTTCATCCATCCTGTTTTTGCCTATACTACCGAGCAAGGATATCTGCCCGTTACGGCATCTTCTCTTTTGAGCAGTAATGAGCTTGCCATCCAAATGGGATTGCCCAGAAAATCTGTTTGTGGTTTTCCCGTGATTGAACATGCCGACTTCGGTAAAGAAGTTGTTTCTTATGGCAAGAAAATAACCCGTCGTGAGCTGTGCCTCGGAAACATCTTCACCATGGGAACAGAGACCGCTACACCTGTAAATCTTGACATTAACTCTTTGACAATGCACACCTTTGTCACCGGTTCTACCGGCTCCGGTAAGAGTAATACTGTGTATGAGATTTTAAATCAGCTTCATAACATCTATGGCATCCCGTTCCTTGTTGTGGAACCGGCAAAGGGCGAATATAAGAATGTATTCGGACAATTTGCGGATGTGTCCGTATATGGTACAAACCCAAAGAAGACATCGTTGCTAAAAATCAATCCATTCAGTTTCCCTGATGATGTTCACATCTTGGAGCATTTGGACAGACTTGTAGAAATTTTCAATGTATGTTGGCCCATGTATGCCGCTATGCCTGCTATTTTGAAAGAAGCAATCGAACGAGCTTATGTAACTGCTGGTTGGGATTTGATTTCTTCGGAAAATAAAAACGGGCATAAGTTCCCGAACTTCGCAGATATACTTGAGCAAATCGAAGCAGTTATCAACGAATCCAAATATTCCGCTGACAGCAAGGGTGACTACTCCGGTGCTCTTTTAACTCGCGTGCGTTCCTTGACAACAGGCTTGAATGGTCTTATCTTCTGTAACGATGATATTTCTAACGAAGACTTGTTTGACAAGAGTGTGATAGTTGATTTGAGCCGTGTTGGTTCTACGGAAACAAAATCTCTCATTATGGGCTTGCTCGTAATGAAGCTCAATGAATACCGTATGTCTTCTGGAAAAATCAACAGTTCTCTGTCGCATATCACGGTTTTGGAAGAAGCGCATAATCTGCTGAAACGTACATCTACCGAACAAACTTCCGAGGGTTCTAATCTTCTCGGAAAATCTGTAGAGTTGCTTGCAAACTCAATTGCAGAGATGCGTACTTATGGTGAGGGCTTCGTTATTGCAGACCAGTCTCCCGGCTTGTTGGATATGTCTGTCATTAGAAATACGAACACAAAAATCGTACTTCGACTACCAGACCGTAGCGACCGTGAATTGGTCGGATATGCTGCTGGACTTAATGACGAACAGATTGATGAGCTGTCAAAGCTGAGACGTGGTGTTGCAGCAGTTTACCAAAACGATTGGGTTGAGCCTGTCCTTGTTCAGGTTAACAAATGCGAGATTGATGAAACGACTTATGATTTCTCTGCGGTGGTTTCTGGAACAGAAAAAAGCAACATTCGTGAGCAGTTGGTAAATCTGTTACTTCAAGGTAGAGTTCGCGAGAAACTTGACTATTCCGTTTTGGATATTGAAAAGGGACTCGGAACACTCGCTCTTTCTACCGTGAATACCGAATTTGTCGAAGAACAAATTGCAGAGTATAAGGAGAAAAATTCTCTTGAGTTGTGGTCTGATGAAAACTTTCGTTGGTTGTCCAGACGATTGACAGATATTCTCGGTGTAAGAACCAAAGTAGAAAACTGCGTTCTCACAGCGACTGACGATGGTGAACTGACCGATATGCTCAGAAGAATTGTTCTACAAATTTCACCGGAGGCCTCTAAAGCAAAGGTTATTGCGTTGAGTCAATGCTTTATGAAGGATATGAGCACTCAGCAGGACGAGAGCGAGATTCGACAGAAACTTTATGTAAAATGGGTGAATTACATCAAAGAAAGGGGTGTTAGATAATGATTGGAAATTTCAAAGATATAACTGAAACACTCCAAAACCGTTTTGCTGATTCTCCACTCGGAAAGCAACTTGAGGGTATGGACTTCGATAATATAGACGATACTGATGATAGCTCTTTGGGGGCCACTGTTGATTCCGATGCCTCAGAATATAACGAAGATGGAACAAGAGAATTGACGGAGGATGAAAAGCAAGACCTCAAAGATAAACTCGGATGGTCGGATGAAAAGCTAAAGAAGTGTACGATTGACGAAAATGGCGTTATTCATTACAAAACCGACCGCGCCGATTTGGAAGGTCAAACCTCCGAAAATGGTGTGCCTTACGAAAGACGAAGAATCGAAATAAACGGCGTTGTCATAGAAGGCGTGTTCCCAAAATTTGAGAGTGCTTTTGACACCGAACTCGCCCCAGATAATTTGAAAACAAAGGCATATGCCAAAGAATGTAATGAAGCATTAAAAGAAGCTATCAAAAATGACCCAGAACTGCGGAGCAAATTCACTGACGAGCAGTTGCAGGATATTGAAGAAGGACGCACACCAAGAGGCTATGTATGGCATCATAACGAGGAGCCCGGAAAAATGCAGCTCGTAAAGAGAGAAGACCACGACCGCGTGATTGGCGGTGCTGCACACACTGGTGGCAATTCGTTGTGGGGTGCTGATAGTGTTGATAACTCTAAGAAAGGAGAAAGTTTCTAATGAAGTGTATTTCCAAAGAATGTGACAAGAACATAGACATGAATGTCTTTGAGGAGACAGAAAAAACATTTTCGGTAAATCTCAGAGAAGACATTAAGGAGTTTCTAATTGAAAATTCCGGCGGATATCCTGTTAAGGATATAATTGTTTCTGACGGAGACGATTATGAAATTCGTGTATTTCTTTCCCTGGATGGTGCGAATGAATATTATAGCATCAAACAACCATTAGCTTTCTTTATGAAAAACACAAACGGAAAAATTGTTCCGATAGGTGTTGATTCCGGTGATAATTATTACTGTGTTAACAACGAGACAGGGAAAGTTTATTATTGGTGTGCAAGCGAGAACTCGTATTTCTGTATTTCCAATTCGCTGAGAGATTTCGTTAAGCTTTTCGAATAAATTATATTTGCAAGACACCCGTATGTCCCCTTGGGAGTGTATAATTAGAGTGTACTCTAAAAATGCACCCTGAGGGGATATTCTTTTTTACGGGAGGGATACATATGAAGACCAATAAAGGTGAGAGGGTTTTGTCGACCGTTCCGGTAATATCCTGGTGGCTCTCAGATAAACTTGAAGCATTACGGCGGCGGTCGAGAGCGAAAAATGGAGTTGATGCTATTGATAATCTGCAGCGACTGCACCGACTCAAAGAGCGTGGGGCGATAACAGAAGAAGATTTTCAGGAATTGAAAGAGAAATTGAAGAAGCAGATTTAAAGGAGGACTAATGATGAGTACAACTGTAAATACTGATTTTTCTGCAAAGTTGCTGGCTCTGTTACCAGAAAAGGAAAACAGCGTAATCAGTCCGTACGGCATTGCCACTGTACTTGCTATGGCAGCGGAGGGCGCAAACAAAAATTCTCTGTATGAAATTCTTAATAGCCTGGGTTTTACGTCTATTGAGGAGCTCCGTGAGGCGGTAACGAATTCCGTATCCAATCCCTGCGATGCGTTCACAAGCGAGAACGCTCTTACATTGCTAAAAGGCAAGGATGCTGCAGAGCTGCGCGAAACATTCAAGCAAATCTTGGCAAACGAATATGCAGCAGATATAAGCGAGGATAGTTCTGCTGGGGAGACCACGATACAACTGAAAAATGTTACCACATTTAAGGCATCCTGGGCAGTTGAAATGGAACGCGATATTACTGCCAGAAAATGCTTTCATAATGCTGACGGTTCCCTTTGCAAACCAGCTTTTTTGAGCTGCACGGAGGACCTTCGATACTATAAAGACGATGAGTTCTGGCCTACGGTTAAAGCGGTCGCAATTCCATATGCGGTAGCCGGTCGCCGTATTCCCTATGAACTCGTATTGGTGGATAGTGAAAAGCCCTTAACCGAAAGCTTGATAGGTGAAATGCTATCAGATATGCAGCGGGATGAGTGCGAAGTTGAGTTCCCTGAATTCTCCATCAAAAGCAATTATAATTTGGTGCCCATGATGAAGGAACTGGGCATCAAGGATATCTTTGACCGGGAGATGAGCGCGCTGAATAGCGTTGCCACGGAGCCTCTCTATGCAGACGCCTTCACTCAAAAGGCGGAAATCCAGGTCGATAAGAACGGTACCGTTGCAGTCGCCATTACATGTATGACATTGTGTCTGAAGGGCGGCATATCATCTTGCGACAGATTCCGATTCAACAAACCCTTCAGCTATTTTCTGCGAAACACCAATACCGGTGAAATTATATTTATGGGAAAAGTAAATAAATTGTCCGATTGTGAGCGGAGGCCTTCTCCCTCTGAACTGGGAATATTTAACTAACACAAATTATCTAAGGAGGAACGCTATGGAAGTCAAAGGTTGTGCACAAATTGTAGGAATGGCTGTAACAAAATCCAAAAGTATTACAGCGGCTGTGGGCGAAATCATTGCCACAATATTGGCAGAAAGGAAGAATTAGTGCCTAAGAATTGGAAATACATCAAAAAGCTACTTGAAAAAGAGTTCCTATGCGAGAAACTACGAGGTCATATAACCTATGACCTTACAGATTACAGACCCGCTCCGTGGTATCAGCAGCATTTCATCATGAAGTATGATGATGAGGTTTTGCTGGATGTCTCGCAGCCTGAACGGCAGTGGGACAAGCGGTACACAAGAACCGAAATCAACTGGGGCCAACGCAATGCGATTGCTGCCAAAGCGTACAAGAAGCACCATCTCGAAGAATACGGAGTGCCGCTACCGGTAGTAGAAAGGATGACCGGCGAAGCAATTACGCAGGCGGATAAATACGTGTCTCATTACCATGGTATTTTTGGAGTGCACGATATCATAGACGCAATTGGTGTGTATCTGCACTCTGATATCGATACATGCCTGGCGTGGGAGCAGGAAGAATTTGTGAAAGCTCTGGCGTTTCTCGATAGGCGGTGCGGTAAAAGACGACTTGAAAAGTGTGCGAGCTGGAGCTACACCGGTTATCCGGAGTGGTTGAGAAGAATTATTCAGATTCGGTTTGAAGCAGAGGGTATCCGGTACCATAAGCACTATGCAGTGAAAAGTAAATAACACGATAGAGCGGCCTATTCTTATATCGGATAGGCTGCTTTTTATGGCCTGAATTTATCTGGTTGTGGGAGTGGACATGTTTGCTTGTGTACAACAAAACCCAAAACTGTGCATTTATATGGTATAAGGCTTATTTGTCTGGATGTTTCCGGCGCTTCTCTCTGCACCGGTATATCTCAGCCCAAAAACTAAACTAAAATACGAAAACACGAAAGTGAGACACCACATGCTTAAGAAAATTATTGAACAAGAAAGTCTTCAAATTGAACCCATTGACATCGATGCCCTTGATGATATCGATTCTCCGGGCACACTATTAGACAATCCGTTAGACCCCCAGTTTGAAAACCATCAAGCACAGGCGCTGAGCGCGTTCTTGAAAACATCCGGAAAAAGGGTAACGCCCATTGATTTTTATAGTGACGTTTTTCCGGAGGGAGCTCTTGCAGATTCTTCCACACGGGAAAAAGGCAAATATGCCGGACGTATTTATAGAGACGGTGAGCTGAGTCAGTATGTAAATGATGATATGGCGGAAATTATGAAATGCACGCCCGACCAATCCGCAGAAATGAATTGCATTGCGTATATAGGTCAAGGCAAATCCTCCAAAGATGCGTTTGAACTTTATGCGATGATTTTTCGCGTGCTGCTGCCAGACGAAGTTAGACCATGGTATGTCAAATCGCGTTTGGAATCAATGGAGTCTGTGCCAGACCGATTTGGTATGATGCATCCTCGCACACCGCGAATTTGCCCTACATACATTTTGACCGACCCGAGTTATGAGTCCGTATACTTCTGCTACATTCTCAAAGACCCGATTCCAATGTACCATCACATGCACAAAAAGCTGCAGCGTCTTTATGATGCGCTCTCTCGTGCCATCCATAAGCTCTGGGATATTGGATACTGGGATGACTTTCAGCAGCGCTTTGTATACACCTATGAGTGTAAAAAGCCGATGCCGGATAGCATTTTTCAACGCTATCCCGTGGTTGGCTCTAAATTGGGGAGTGGAGAATGTGCTGCCTACAAGGTAGGGCGCAAATACGATTTGGATGAGCTGAATGCCCTGGTGCCGAAGGTGAGCAGAGCTAAATTATACGAGCCTAAAATGACTTTGGAGGAAGCCAAGGAAAAATATGAGGATTGGCATAGACGGCGTATAGAACAGCGCAGAAAGCCCTCTGGAAGCAGAACATTTCATTCGCCGCCCATAGTCTACTCCTCTTTCATAGAAGATGTGGTTATGGAAAATAAGGACACCATTCAGCTGGGCGTGTTTGAAGCGCTGGCGGCTTATGCGGTGAAATCGAACATTTGCGAAGAAACATTCCTTCTGGATATGGATTTTATACATAAGGCTTTGTCTGCTCGTTTTGATGAAGCAGATATTCTTGAACACAAAAATCGGGCCAAAGAGGAATTTGAAGAAAATCCTCTTGGGTTGCATTATAAGAAAACCGAAGAAATCGGCGAAATGATTGGTATACCAATTCCTCCGACTAAAAGAAATGGCCGAACGCAGAAGGAACACTTAAAGTTGGTGCACGATTCGCAATCTTCAGAAAGTATGGTGCTTGCGTGGTTCAAAGATAATCCCGATGGGTCACAGACGCAGTGTAGCAAGGAACTGAACATATCCCGGAAAACCGTTTCCAAATGGTGGCCGCCTCACAAAAAGAGGGAGAAAACCAAAAAAGAAACCCCAGTCAAAAATCCCTGTCCAATTTGTGGAGCAGAAATGACCAAGACTAAGGTGGGACTTCATTTTTGGGAGCAGAAGTCTAAATTCTATGCTCGAATCGACAAAGACTGCCCCAACTGCAAATATCATATTAAAGGCAAATCTTATCCCTGCCAGCGCTCAGGTTGATTCCTTTTTGGGTGCAATGGGGTGCGATTTCAGAAAATGTAACCGCTATTGATAATAAATGGTGGAAGTCATTAATGTGGGCGACAGCGAGACGATGCGCAAGTGTGGTGCCCAGTGAAACATAACTTTAGTATGGGTTCCACACGACCGCTTGCTTTTGAATGATTTACAAAAGAACATAAGCCTAAAAAGCAAGTGGTGCGCGGCGGCAACTGTGTGAATACGTCGAGCGTGTCGGCATCCCTAACTGCAACGAGCGTAACGCCGGAGGCCTACTTTTGTGTTTGGCATTCAGCGAGTTGCAGTAATGCAAAAGAGTCGCAAATTATTTGCGACTCTACCAAAGCAAAATGCACCGTATTCGTTAGACTGTATTTCAAATATCCAAAACAACCCGAGCTCGAACCGAGGCACGAAATTCGAGCTGCCGCGCGGCTTGGAGCGCAAATACAAAAAAGGCATTGTTCTAAACACAGTCCGCGGTTAACATTGTGATACTTTCGCAAGACTTTGCGAAACATTGTTGCAATTCGCAGAAGTTTGTAGTATACTATCTAATGCGATATTATAAACACTATGCCACACGACCGAGGAGGGCTTACGATGGTATCATATAAACCTTTGTTTAAGTTGCTTGTTGACCGCAATATGAGCAAAGCCGACCTACGCAGGCTTGCAGATATTTCCCCTAACACGATGACCAAACTACGCCGTGGAGAGGAAGTTTCGATGAGCATCCTCAATAAAATATGTTCTGCCCTGCAGGTGAGCTATGGCGATATTATGGAATATGTTCACCTGGATGCTAACGAAAAATAATTAGTCCAGATTATTGGACACTGACCATATTACAATGATAATGGGTCATAAGAGAGAAAGTACTACTGGAGGTTTTACATAATGGCAAAAGCAGCAGCTAAACCGAAAAAAGAAGTCTCTATGGAGGAGGCACTATGGAAGAGTGCCGACAAGCTCCGTGGCTCTGTTGAGCCTGCCGAGTACAAGCATGTTGTGCTGAGCTTGTTCTTCCTAAAATTTGCCAGTGACAAGTTTGAAAAGCAGCGCAAGATGATTGCCGAGAAGTTCGGCGAACGGTTCATCGACAACGTTGCCTTCTATACCAAGGATAATGTTTTCTTCTTGCCCGAAGAAAGCCGCTGGTCTTACATTATTGAGCACGCAAAGCAGGACGATATTGCACTGAAGATTGATACCGCTCTGTACAACATCGAGAAGTCCAACCCTGCTCTGAAAGGTGCACTGCCGGATAACTATTATTCCCGTCTGCACATCGACACTGCCAAGTTGGCATCTCTGCTGGATGAAATCAACCGCATGAACACCGACGATGAAGAAAACGACATCATTGGTCGTGTGTACGAATACTTCCTCAGCAAATTTGCACTTGCAGAAGGCAAAGGCAAGGGTGAATTCTATACCCCCAAGAGCATTGTTAATCTGATTGCCGAAATGATTGAGCCTTATGATGGCGTGCTCTACGACCCCTGCTGCGGTTCCGGCGGTATGTTTGTTCAGTCCATTAAGTTCGTAGAGGCACATAGCGGCAACAAGAAGAAGGTTTCTATCTACGGTCAGGAGTATACGAATACCACATTCAAACTGGCAAAGATGAACCTGGCTATCCGTGGCATTGCCGCCAACCTGGGTGAAATGGCAGCCAATACCTTCAGCAATGACCAGCATAAGGATTTGAAGGCAGACTTCATTATGGCTAACCCTCCCTTCAATCAGAAGGAATGGCGCGCGGATAACGAGCTGATTGACGACCCCCGTTGGAACGGTTACGAAGTGCCTCCTACCAGCAATGCGAACTACGGCTGGATTCTGAACATTGTGTCTAAGCTCTCTCAGAACGGTGTCGCCGGCTTCCTGCTGGCTAACGGCGCGCTGTCTGACGATGGCACCGAGCTAAAAATCAGAAAGCAGCTTATCGAAAACAATCTTGTAGAAGCGATTATCATCCTCCCGAGAAACCTGTTCTATACAACTGATATCAGCGTTACGCTTTGGATTATTAATAAGAACAAGAAAGCTCGCGTCGTGGAGCAGAACGGACAGGTCAAGCGCTACCGTAACAGAGAGAAGGAAATTCTCTTTATGGACCTGCGCCAGATGGGCAGTCCCTACGAGAAGAAGTACATCGAGCTCACTGAAGAGGACAGAGCCAAGGTCACCGGCGTGTATCACGCATGGCAGCAGGAAGGCTTTGAAGAAACCTATCAGGATGTGCCGGAGTTCTGCTACTCCGCTTCTCTGGCAGAAGTTGCAGAAAAAGGCTATACCCTGGTTCCGAGCCGCTATATCGAGTTCGTCAACCGTGATGAAAACATCGACTTTGATACCAGGATGAAGGCACTCCAGTCTGAACTGGCGGAGCTGCTTGTGGCAGAGGAAAAATCCAAGGCTGATTTGCTCGCTGTGTTTGAGGAGTTGGGCTATGAAATCAAATTATAAAAAGCTGGGTGAATTCATCCGACAAGTGGATGTGCGAAATGTAGAGGGCAAAGAAGATAATTTGCTTGGTGTCTCCGTGCAAAAAGTATTCATCCCCTCCATCGCCAACACCGTCGGCACTGATTTCACCAAATATAAGGTCGTCAAAAAAGGACAGTTTACTTACATTCCTGATACATCCAGACGTGGCGACAAAATCGGCATTGCCTTGCTCGAGGATTACGATGAGGGCTTGGTTAGTAATGTCTACACCGTTTTCGAGGTTATTGACGAGAAGCAACTTATCCCCCAATACCTGATGCTTTGGTTTAACCGTCCGGAATTCGACCGTTATGCTCGTTTCAAATCCCACGGTAGCGTCCGAGAAGTTATGGATTGGGATGAAATGTGCAATGTCGAACTTCCGGTTCCCAGCTACGAAGAGCAGCTGGAAATCGTTAATGCCTATAAGGCAATCACAGACAGAATTGCGCTTAAGAGGCAGATAAATGATAATTTAGAAGCAACAGCGCAAGCATATTTTGATAGTCTGTTCTTTGCCAGCACTGAAACTGACTGTACTTTGGCTGATATTGCGCTTGTCAATCCAGTTCGCCCGCTTGCCAAGGGCGTGAACGCACGTTGTTTTGAGATGGCAACACTTCCAACCAATGGATGTATCCCTATAGGCGATACCATAAAGCCTTATAATGGCGGTGTACGATTTAAAAATGGTGATACTCTGATTGCTCGAATTACACCATGCCTTGAAAATGGTAAGGCTGCGTATATAAACATCCTCTCAGACGGTGAAATCGCCTTCGGCTCGACGGAATACATCGTATTTGCATCTAAAGAAAATGTTCCGTCCTGCTTCTACTATTTTTTGATTAGAAACTCCAAATTTGTCACCTTTGCGTTGCAGTTTATGAATGGCTCAAGTGGCCGGCAGCGAGTTTCTGGAGAAGAATTGGCATCTTTTCCGATGTTGCGTCCAATTCAAACCAATCTGGATAAGTTTGAAAAGGTTGGTTCTTTGGTGTTGGAACAAATGAAGGCGGAAACGGAGGAAATCCAGCTTTTGAAACAGCTGCAGGAAACGATTGCAGCAACACTATCAAGCCGCTAAATTATCATTTAGCGAATAGTCGCCCGATAGGCGACCCTTTATCCCAAGAATTAAAGTACAATCTATCCATAGTACACGCAAACTATGGAAGAATGGAGTGATACAATGGCCAACTTTAATGAACATGCATTGGAAATGTCCATAATGCAGTTATTCAAAGACGAGGGTTACACCTATGTCAGTGGCGACCAAATTCACCGTGAAAGAACTGAGGTGCTGCTCGTTGATGATTTGAAGCAGTACCTGTATAACCGTTACGCCAAGGATGGTATCACACCGGGCGAGGTTGAGAGTATTGTTCTCTCCCTGCGCAATATCTCCGGTACGATTTACGAGGCCAACAAGGCTGTTTATAAGCTCATTTCCGATGGTTTCATCCTCAACCGCGAGGACAGAAGCCAGAAGGACATCTTTATTGAGCTTATCGACTTTGAATACACCGATAACAACATTTTCAAGGTAGTAAATCAGTTCGAGATTGACGGAATCAACAATCAGAGGCGTATTCCCGATGGCATCGTTTTTGTGAACGGTATCCCCGTTGTTGTGCTTGAATTTAAGAGTGCCGTTAAAGAGAATACTACCATCATGGATGCCTATACGCAGCTGACCGTGCGCTACCGCAGAGACATCCCGGAAATCTTTAAGTACAATGCGTTTATCGTAATCAGCGATGGTGCCAATAATAAATATGGCTCCTTCTTCTCTCCCTATGACTTCTTCTATGCGTGGAGAAAGGTCGAGGATGGGGATGTGGAGCTGGATGGCATCAATTCTCTTGTTACGATGATTCAAGGCTTGTTCCGCAAAGACCGGCTGCTGGCAGTTATCAAGGATTTCATTTACTTCCCGGATAACTCCGATAAGGATTTGAAGATTGTCTGCCGATATCCGCAGTTCTTTGCTACCCACAAGCTGTTCAATAACATCAAGGAGCACATCCGTCCGGCGGGCGATGGTAAGGGTGGTACATATTTCGGAGCCACCGGCTGCGGCAAGAGTTACACCATGATGTTTCTTACCCGTATGCTGATGAAGAGCAAGTTCTTCAAGTCTCCCACCATTATCATCATTACAGATAGAACCGACCTGGATGACCAGCTTTCTAAACAGTTCGTTTCTTCCAAGCGTTATATCGGTGATGAAACCGTCGTCAGCATCGACTCCCGAGAGAAGCTTCGCCAGGAACTTCAAGGCAGAGAAAGTGGTGGTGTCTATCTGACCACTATCCAGAAGTTCACCGAGGACCTGCAGTTGCTCACAGACAGAACAAATGTCATCTGTATTTCCGACGAGGCTCACCGGAGCCAGGTTAATCTGGAGCAGAAGGTCAAGATTACCGATGCCGGTGTAGAACGCACCTATGGCTTTGCCAAATATCTGCATGATTCTCTGCCCAATGCCACCTATGTTGGCTTTACCGGAACGCCCATCGACGCGACCATAGAAGTCTTCGGTGGGGTCGTAGACGCCTATACAATGACTGAAGCTGTCCGCGACGGCATAACAGTCAACCTCGTTTATGACGGTCGTGCAGCCCGCGTAACGCTCGACCAAGCCAAAATCCAGGAGATTGAGGATTACTATGCCCGTTGTGCTGAAGAAGGCTCCAACGAGCACCAAATCGAGGAGAGCAAAAAGGCTGTTGCCAATATGGAAGTTATTATTGGCGACCCCGATAGATTGCGCGCAGTTGCCCAGGATTTCATTGCCCACTATGAGGGCCGTGTCGCAGAAGGCGCAACTGTTGCCGGAAAAGCGATGTTCGTCTGCGCCAATAGAAATATCGCATACGACCTCTATAAAATCATTGTAAAACTTCGCCCTGAATGGGCAGAAAAGAAAATCTGCGCTGACGGTGTTGAACTCACCGAAAAAGATAAAAAAGAGCTAAAACCGATTGAGAAAATCAGAATGGTTATGACCCGTAATAAAGACGACGAGCCAGAACTGTTCACTATGCTCGGCACCAAAGAAGACCGTAAAGAGCTTGACCGTCAGTTTAAGAACATCAAGTCCAATTTTAAGATTGCCATTGTCGTTGATATGTGGCTGACAGGCTTTGATGTTCCTTCTCTGGACACTATTTACATTGACAAGCCCATTCAGCAGCATACCCTTATCCAGACCATTTCCCGTGTAAACCGCGTTTACGAGGGCAAGGACAAGGGCCTGATTGTCGACTACATCGGCATCAAGAAAAATATGAACCTGGCATTGAAGAAGTATACCAACTTCGAAACCGAAGAATTTGAGGGCATCGAGCAATCCATCACGATTGTTAAGGACCAGCTGGAAGTCCTGGGTCAGATGTTCCACAACTTTAACAGCCACGATTTCTTCCACGGCACCCCGGTGGAGCAGCTTGCCTGCTTGAACCGCGCGGTTGAGTATGTGCAGCTCACTGAGGAACTGGAAAGACGCTTTATGGCTGCTGTCAAGCGAATGAAGCAAGCCTTCAATCTCTGTACATCCAGCGAGCAATTCACATCTTCCGATAGGGACCATATCGCATTTTACTGCGCGGTTCGTTCTATCCTTTTCAAGCTAACCAAAGGCGATGCTCCGGACACTGCACAGATGAATGCCAGGGTTCGTGAGTTGCTGGAAGGTGCCATTCAGTCTGATGGTATCGAGGAGCTGTTTGAAACCGGAAAGCATATTTCTGTCGATATTTTCAGCGACGAGTATATGGACAAGATAAATGCCATTCAGCTACCGAATACCAAGATTAAGATTTTGCAAAGGCTTTTAGCGCAGGCTATCGAAGAGTATAAAAAAGTCAATAAAATTATGAGTCTTGAGTTCTCTGAACGTATGAAGCGTGTTGTAGACGAATACAACAATCGCCGCAGAGACGAAGCTTTTGCAAACGAAGTCTTGGATGATGTCGCAGAACAGCTGGCCAATCTTTTGGAAGAACTGAAAAAGGAAAGAGACTCTTTCAAGGATATGGGCATTGATTATGAAGAAAAGGCTTTCTACGACATTCTTAATATCGTCGCTAAGAAGTATGAGTTCGAATATCCTGACGACAAGATGATTGAGCTCTCCAAGCGTATTAAGATTATCGTTGATGATAAGGCAAGGTATACGGACTGGTCCACCCGTGATGATATTAAGGCGAACCTTCAGGTTGACCTTATCCTCTTGCTGGACGAGTTTGACTATCCTCCTGTTACCATCGATGATGTTTACAAGGAAGTCTTGGAGCAGGCGGAGAACTTTAAGAAGTACGCAAAATAAAAAATAAGGGGGGTGCTCGTCGTGGCCGCAAATTTTGAGCCTTGTGGCAGAAAAGTCTGTAAGTTTGAAAATCTAACTAAATATCTTCCACAGCTCGGTGGTGATAGCATCGGCACATGGTTCATCGACCGCGAGAACGACGGTACGCCTGAGCATCCGAAGCAGATGCCGTTTGTACAGTATACAGAGATGGTGCACCACTTCCTTGATGATGTGTATGAATTCATGGAACACAACAAGGACTTTGAGTTGAACCGATACGGTGAGATTCTAAAGCAAAACGGAATTGAATGGGGCAGCCAATCTATGAGTGAAGCTGACGTTTCTAACAAAGATGCCCGCTGTGTTATGGCACTGATTATGGGTGCCGTCCGGGCGGAGCGGTTCTACGACGGTGCGCTGCTTGGTTTTTTCAAAGACGGCAGCATTCGCAAATGGCTGGAAAGATTAAAAGAGATAGATGGAGGAACAATCTAATATGAACAATGATATTATTCTGGACACAAAATTAGTTGGTGAAATAAAGGGCCAATTCTATGTTCCTTCTTATCAGCGCGGATACAGATGGGGAGAGGACGAGGTTACACGTCTCCTGGATGACGTTTATCAAAATGGAAAACGGAATTATTGTTTGCAGCCGGTGGTTGTTCGCAAGAAGGGCGATGCTTTCGAACTCGTGGATGGACAACAGCGCCTGACTACACTGTATCTCATTTATAAATATATGAAGAATGTAAACCCATTCTTCAGTGAACCCGCGTTTTCTCTTACATACGAAACGCGAGAGCAGTCTGCAGATTTCCTGAAAACAATAGACCTTTCCAAGCAGGAAGATAATATTGACTTCTGGTTTATTGCAAACGCCTACAAGACTATTCAGAAATGGTTCGAGCAGGATTTGCAAATTCGCGTTATGCATATCTTCGAATACTTCAAGGAAGATGTCAAAATTATTTGGTACGAAGTGGGTGAAAATGAGGATGCTATTTCCTTGTTCACCCGTCTCAATATCGGTAAAATCCCCCTAACCAGTGCTGAGCTCGTTAAGGCTATGTTCCTGAGTCGGGATAACTCCGAAAACATGGACCGCGAAAAACAGGAAGAGATTTCCTTGCAATGGGACAACATCGAAAAAGAACTGCACAATGATGCTTTGTGGTATTTCCTAACTAACAGCATTAAGGGGCAGTATCAGACCCGTATTGACCTGGTCTTGGATTTGATTTCCGGAAAGCAGGATTCGAGCAGAGAGAAGTACTATACCTTCTTTAAATTCGATGAGATGCGTAAAGAGAAGTCTCTGGATGAAATCTGGAGAAAAATCCAGCAGACATTCCTGATTTTAAAGGACTGGTTTGAGAATCATGAGCTGTATCATAAAATCGGTTATCTTATTGCGTCTAACACGATGACACTGTATCAGATTTTCAAAATGTCCGAGAATCAAACTAAGGATTCATTTAATGCTATGCTAAATGGATTTATTAAGAAGAGTATTGCCTTCTCCGGCAACTACTCTGAATTAAGCTACGAAAAGCCGTTGGAATATAAGAGAATCAGCACGTTGCTACTTCTTTTTAATGTGGAATCCGTCAGACAAAACGGCGAGCATACGCAGTGGTTTCCTTTTGATAAGTTCAAGTACAGCAAGGGCAGTAAAGTTTCTTGGAGCTTGGAACATATTCATGCACAGCAATCCGAAGGTATGCGCACACAGGAGGTCTGGAAAGAGTGGCTTCTTCTCCACATTCCTTCTGTTAAAGCAGTCGGCGCTGGACAAGACGAATTAGTGCAGGAAATGCAGGATGCTGCGGATAAAGTGAAATTGGAACGTACAGAGTTTGAAGCTATCCAGCAGAAGGTGCTGGCTCTGCTCTCTGTTTCCGGCAATACTGAATACTTGCACTCTATTGCAAACCTTGCGCTTTTGAACACTGCTGATAACGCAGCACTCAACAACTCCACCTTTGACGTTAAGAGGAACGTAATTGTGGATATGGATAAAAAGGGACAGTATATTCCGTTCTGTACGAAGATGGTGTTCCTGAAATACTATACCCCCTCGGAGCATAATCAGCTCCATTTCTGGGGACAGGCAGACCGAATTGCGTATGTCAGCGCAATCAATACGGTTCTGGCTGCTTATTTGGATGAACCTATTGCTTTGGAAAAGGAGGATGCACAATGAGCACAACACTGCACTCATTTATGGATATCTTCGAAACCATATTTATGGATGGAGAAGAACAGGTCCAGCTTAAAAAGATTGCGATTCCTCTGATTCAGCGTGATTATGCACAAGGACGTCAGGATACAGACGTCAACCGCGTCAGAAGCAGATTCCTTGATGCACTTCATAGTGCAATTGTGGGTGAACCTATCACCTTGGACTTTGTATATGGTGATATCGACGAGAAAGGAACGATGACACCGCTGGATGGCCAGCAGCGCTTGACTACGTTATTCCTTTTGCACTGGTATGCGGCTAAGAAAGAAAACGTTCCCGAGGACCAATACGCATTTCTGGAAAAATTCAGTTACGAAACCAGGTATAGCGCGAGATATTTCTGCACCGAACTGGTAAAGTTTGCACCTTCTTTTCAAGCAAAACTTTCTGATGAAATCATTAATCAAGCGTGGTTCCCACTGGACTGGAAAAAGGACCCCACTATTAGTTCTATGCTCGTAATGCTCGATGCTATTGACAATCGCTTCAAGGAGGTTTCCGATATTTGGAGCCGCCTGGCAAATCAGGCCATTACGTTCTATTTCTTGCCCATCAAAGATATGGGGCTAACCGATGAGCTGTATATCAAAATGAATTCTCGTGGTAAGCCTTTGACTCTCTTTGAACATTTCAAAGCTGAACTGGAACGGGAAATTCGGATTCTTGATGAGAAGAACGGGACCAAGGTGGCAGAGCGCATTATTGCAAGTATCGACAAGGCTTGGACGGACTTGCTCTGGAACTATCGTAATGGTAGTTCTGGTGACGCAGACGACAACATTATCGACGATGAGTTCCTGCGCTACTTCAAATTTATTTGCGATGTTATCTGCTATCGCGGTGGCAAATCTCCTCAAAGTTACAGCAGCGATGTGTTTGATTTATTACATCTGTACTTCTCGTCTCAGGATGAGAACACGCCTGCGAATATCGAAACGCTCGAAGCTTTCTTCAATTGTTGGTGCAATATCAATGGTTATGATAATCCTACAAGCTTCTTGGCTTCCTTTATGAGCCACAATCACGAGCAGGGTAAAATCGTTGTTGATTCCAAGGACAAGGTTGATATCTTCGAGGATTGCATCCATTCCTATTCAGATAAATCCGGCAGATTGAGACACTTCCCCTTGAATCGCATTGTTCTGTTGTATGCCATTACGGTGTACTTGCAGCACCAAGAAGCAGTTGCTTATTCTGACTTTGTGCGACGAATTAGAATTGTTAATAATTTGATTCAGAATTCAGAAGACGAGGTCAGCGACAGACTTGATAGAAACAGAATCCCCGCAATCTTACAGGCGGTGGATGCCATTATCCTTACAGGTGCGATTGACACCACGATTGAAAACAACTTTAATGTTAATCAAATTCAGGAGGAGCAGGAAAAAATCAAGTTCCTGGCAGAGCATCCGGAGTCTGCCGATACACTGTTTGCATTGGAAGACCACGAAAGACTTAAGGGACAGGTTAGCATTGTGGGCCTTGAGAACTTATCGTTGGGTAACCAATTTGCATCCTTGTTTACTTGCTCTTGGGATAAGATTGATTGTGCGCTGATGACCATCGGTAACTACGGTCAACGGGAAAGACGCGGGCGATACCAGTACGCCTCCAAGGGTATGCAGTTTGCTTGGGACGAACTATTCCATAGAAGCGCTAATGCTGGTTTTGATAATACCAAAGCTATTCTGGTACAATTGCTGACAACAAATGCTGCATTCAGCGATAGTATTCTGGACGGTATGATTTCTGCTTATATCGCCCAATGTGAAGCTTCAGGTGAATATCCGTGGAATTACTACTATGTGAAGTACCCCGTATTTCGTCCGGGCAGCTATGGCAAATTGAGTAATACCGAGGCGGAAACAAAGCCCTATCTTTTCTCGGTAATGCAGACAAAATCCCAGTGGTCCCAGAATACCTATATGCCGTATTTGAAAGAGGCGGACGATGCTCATTTGTCCAGAGACTCTTTGGGGCAGCGTCTGGTTTACGCTGATACTTATATCGTCTGCGAGAATGCTGCCTATGTTGTGTACAAGAATGAGGATGACTCTGTAGTAGATACCTTGGATATTGCGCAGAACAGCGCTGGTGTTGATATAGAGGACAGAATCATCAAACTGAAATCCTACGTTGCCGGTATGCAGTAAGCCTTTTTCTTATACACAAGCCAAAAATGGGGGCAAAATTTATACACAAGCGAAATAGCATAAAAAGGAGATGTTACCGTGATGGATGTGGAAAATTTCGTTATAATGGCAAGCGAGCCGTACCCTAATGTAACTCCCGATGATATTCGGTCCAGATTTCACGGTAGCCTCTCGGGACAAGATTTAGCGGATGCATTTGCTGTTTGCAGTAATAAGTTTTGGTGGGTCGAGGACAATGTTTATGACTACGAAGAAGGAACACCGGAGCACAAGAAAGCGCAAGCAATAACTGATGAGTGGTGTGGCCTTATGGATGAATATGAGGAGCAAATACTTGCCATTCTCCGTAGGAAGGGGGTTGAAATCCCCAACCATGGACGAATTACCGTCTTAGCTCCATTTATGGAAAGGTACGGCTATAAAGATGGAAATGGCTGGTGGATAAAGGAATCGTAAAATTCGCAAAGAATAAGAGGGATACACGTTTTGGCGTGTATCCCTCGCTTTTTATTTTTCTTCAGGTGTTGTTTCTTCGGCAGCGCTATCATTTAGAGGCGTTGTCTTTTTAGGTTTTCTTTCAATTGTGTCATGGGGGAGTAAATCGAGAACTTTAAGGCCATTTTCTATAACCGCTTTCAGCACAACGTAATAATTGTACGGTAAGCGAGTTATTTTACCGTGATGTTGAACAGTGAAATCGTTTGTTGACAGCTCACTAATGATACGGTCACGCCATTTATAAATGTCGTTTTCTTTCGCTGTGGAATCTTCCAAGGCGGCCTTCCATTCTTCGAAATCGTGTGGAGAATAGCAGAAATCTGCCACACTCATTGAAAGAGCATCAATAATACGAAGCAACTTTTTCTCGGAAGGGACTGATTGACCGTTAATATATCTATGGATGGTGGTTCGCCCCATACCTACTTCGCGAGCAAACGGTGCTACCTCTATTCCTTTAGCTGCGAAAAGATGTTTCAGTCGTTCGCTTATTGCATCGTTTACATTGCCGATGATTTTAAGATTTTTTTGCCCGTCTTCATCCCACTGCTTTTGTGCTCGCGCGTTTCGACGACGCTCTCTTTTTGTATCTATATACTCTGCGTCCATTAACTGAAGTTGCTCTTCAGTGAATTCAGGAGCCGGTAGGTCGTTGGGGACCATTTGATATCTGGATGTGTAATCCACCAAGCCTCTCTTTTTGGCTGAAATCTTCATAAATACCCTCCGCAAATAGCTTTTTACATATAATAGCACGCTTTTTGGCGTAATGCAACACATTGTGTTCCATCCAAAACGATAATTACAAAAACTTTTTTATTCCCTTCGATGTGAACAATTCAAACAAAGCGATACACAAATGCGTTCCAAAACGAGATTCAAAAAATAACACGAAACACAAAGTGTTCCAACAACTATTGACCAATACCGTTTGCGATGTTATAATATTGTCACACCAAAGATGAAACACACGGTGTTGTTCAGCTGACAAAAAGTCTTTATTAACACGTCGCACGGTGCTACCGATGCAGCAAATGAAAACTAATAAATTAAAGGAGAAATTGACTATGAAAACTACTTACCCTATGGGAATGGCTGTTCCTAAAATGGATTTTTGGAATCAGCACAATTTAACAATCGAGGAGGCTTGCGCATACTTCCGTATTGGTGAACACACTATGCGTAAACTCATCGCCAATAACCCAGATGCGAATTTTTTACTTCGTGTTGGAACACGCACTCTTGTCAAAAAGCAAGTCTTTGGCGACTTTCTTGACAAATGCCATTCTATTTGAAAGGAGTGCGATATATGAAAATGGATTTAACAGGAGAGAAATTCCACCGTCTGACAGTTGTGCAGAGGTCTGAGCAGCAGTGCAAAAAAGATGCGGTCCTTTGGGACTGCATCTGCGACTGCGGCTCCAAAACCACCGCGACCACTGCACAACTGCGCAGCGGTCACAAAAAGAGCTGTGGCTGCTTAAAACGCGTATCTCATGCGAAAGACATCACCGGTCAGCGTTTTGGACGGCTGATAGTTATGAAGCGTGTCGGCACAGCAGACCGGAAAGCAATTTGGCGCTGTCGCTGCGACTGCGGCAAAAAGACTGATGTAAGGTCCTCGGATTTGAAGTCCGGAAACACTAAGAGCTGCGGTTGCCTGGGCAACCATTTTGCAAAACGAAATTTACTTGAAGGAGGCTTCTATGGCAAGAACAAGTTCTAAGCGCAGGGACGACAAAAAGCGCATCCTTGAAAAGGGCGAATATCAAAAGGATTCCGGTGTGTATGAATACCGATATAAGGACATACACGGCATTACCCGGAGTATTTACAGCTGGCGGCTGACAGTATCGGACCCTCAGCCGAAGGGAAAGGCTCCGTGTGAACCGCTGCGGGATATGGAGGTAGCTATCGATAAGGATTTACACAACGATATTGATACCTACACTGCGCAGACAACAACACTCAATGACCGATTTGAAATTTACATTGAGAGTAAAATTAATCTGCGTCGTTCCACAAAGCAAAACTACATCTCTATGTATGACAAGTATGTTCGTGGCACTGTTGGGCGGATGAAAATGTGTGATATCAAATATTCTATCATCCAACGATTGTATAACAGTATGATTACAAAGTATGGCTTTAAGCCTAATTCGATGGAGGTGCTACATACTGTACTGAATCCTGTTTTTGAAAGGGCGGTGTGGGATAACATTATTGATTCGAATCCTTGCCCTAAGGCGATGAAGCAGATTCGTGAAAGTGATGCTTGGGTTAAAAGCAAGAAAAGCGCATTAACCCTTGAGGAACAAAAAGCGTTCATGAACTTTTTGCGCACATCACCGGAATATAAGCATTGGACCAATATTATGGTTGTACTGCTTGGTACAGGAATGCGAATTGGCGAATGCACTGGTCTCACCTGGCAGTCGTGCAAATTCAAAACAGACGAAATAATTGTTGACCATACATTGAATTATCGCCAGAATAGCAATGGCCATTGCCAAAGCTATATCGAGTTTGCGACAAAAACGAAGGCAGGACAAAGAAGCATACCAATGTTTGATGAGGTACGTGCTGCACTTCTCGACGAAAGGCGACGGCAAGAAGAAGCAGGTACTGCGGGAACAGTGATAGATGGTTTGTCGGACTGGGTATTTACCAACCGATACGGCACAGTGTTTAAGCCCAAGAGCATCAATGCGGCAATTACACGCATTTGTAATGCTTATAATGAGGCAGAGCGCAAGGCTGCAAAAGCTGAGGGGCGTGAACCGTTCCTGCTGCCGCACTTTACCTGTCATCAGCTTCGTCACACTTTCTGCACGAGGCTCTGCGAAGTTGAACCGAGACCTAAGGTCGTGCAGGCGATTATGGGCCATGCCAATATCAACACAACGATGGATGTATATGCCGAAATAGAAGAG
>JAZRLE010000046.1:0-40995 GCA_045646665.1 Faecousia sp.
CGATCATCCGGTAGTCACCGTGACCGCCGCCCTTGGTAGCCTGGAAGTAGTCGGACTGGGAGGGCTGAATGCCGCCCAAACCGGGACCGCCACGCTGGACATTGTCCACCAGAGCCGGCACATCGGAACCGGCGATGTAGCTCAGCCCCTCAGCCTTCAGAGAGATTCCGGGGCTGGAAGAAGAGGTCATAACACGCACGCCTGCAGCGGCAGCGCCATAGACCATATTGATGGATGCGATCTCGCTTTCTGCCTGCAGGAAAACGCCGCCGATCTTGGGCATTTTCTTTGCCATGTAGGCAGCGATCTCTGTCTGGGGAGTGATGGGGTAACCGAAGTAGTGGCGGCAGCCTGCCCGGATGGCGGCTTCTGCAATGGCTTCGTTGCCCTTCATAAGTACGCGTTCTGCCATTTGGTTACCTCCTTACTTCTCGACTGTGATGATGCAGTCGGGGCACATGGTGGCGCAGAATGCGCAGCCGATGCACTTGTCAGGACTTTCCATCACAGCGGGAGAATAGCCTTTTTTGTTGATTTTGTCTGCGGCGATGGCAAGACAGCCCTTGGGACAGGCGTCCACGCACAGTCCGCAGCCTTTGCACCAGTCGGTGCGGAAGGTTACAGTTGCCATTTGTTTTTCCTCCTTGTTTTATCCAAACAGAGGTCGGTTACCCGGCCTTTGAGAGGGTAGATCAAAATATTTTTCCTGCAGCTGCAGGGAAATCACAGGTTCCAGCTTGCCCGCCAGCGCTTCCGCCACTTGGGTTTCGGCAGCGTGGGCAAAGATGGGAAGTCCGCTGAGCTTGCTGAGCTGCTGCATATAGGGGACAGCCGCAAGCACCGTTTCCGGTGTGGTCTCGGGACCTAAGTTGGCATTGTTAATAATGTCCGTGAAGGCAAGACCGCAGGCGGTCTCAATCTCCCGCATCACTTCCAACGCTTCCTCGGGGGTACGGGTCAGCGGTCGGTAGCAGTTGGCAACGAACACCATACGGTAATTGTTTTCCGCCTTGATGGCAGGCACATACCGACCCAGCGCGTAAGCGCCCCGGTCATCGCCGCCGATGTCCATAATGCCGTAAGTGCTTTTGTCCTCCACCAGCCGGTAGGCCTCGGCAGGCAGTGCCGGCAGGTCTACATTGGAGTTGGCAAACTGGGGGGAGATCAGCTGTACACCTGCCTGTTCCAGCACCTGTTTACTGTCGGCGGTGCGGAAGTAGGGGTTGACGATGTCCAAGTCTCCGATGACCACCTGTTTGCCCTCGTTGGCAAGCCGGATGGCATAGTTGACGGCAATATTGGTTTTACCACTGCCATAATGCCCAGCAAATAATGTTAGTCGTTTATGTTCCATTGTCAATTAAAGTTTCTTTCTGATGATCTTACCGCTGGTAGTCTTAGGCAAGGATTCTTTAAATTCCACGATTCGGGGATACTTATAAGGGGCGGTTCTGGACTTGACATAGTCCTGAATCTGCTTTTTCAGCTCATCGCTACCCTTGAAGTCCTTCACCAGCACGATGGATGCCTTGACAACCTGACCTCTGACCTCATCCGGCGCAGCAGATACGCCGCACTCGAGAACATAGGGCAGTTCCATAATGACATTTTCAATCTCGAAGGGTCCGATCCGGTAGCCGGAGGATTTGATGACATCGTCGGCCCGACCCACATACCAGTAGAAGCCGTCCTCGTCTTTCCAGGCAAGGTCGCCGGTGTGATAGAAACCATCGCGCCAGGTTTCGGCGGTCACCTCGTCATTGCCTTCATAAGCATAGGCAAGACCACAGGGCAGACCACCCGAAATATCAATACAGATCTCACCGGTCTCACCACGGTCAACGGGATTGCCGTCACTGTCCAAAAGCTGGACATTGTACAACGGTACTGGCTTACCCATAGAGCCCAGCTTGTGCGCAGAGCCCACCAGATTGCCGATAATGAGGGTGCTTTCGGACTGACCGAAGCCTTCCATAATATCAAGACCGGTGGCTTTCTGGAACTGGCGGTAAACCTCGGGGTTCAGCGCCTCACCGGCGGTGGAAGCGTGCTGGATAGAGCGCAGGTCAAAACGGCTCAGGTCCTGCTTTGCCAGCATCCGGTACATAGTAGGCGGCGCGCAGAAGGTGGTAATGCCATACTCTGCGAACTTGGGCAGGATCTTCTCAGCGTCAAAGCGGTCGAAGTCATAGACAAACAGACCGGCTTCACACAGCCACTGACCGTAGAGCTTACCCCACATGGATTTTGCCCAGCCGGTGTCGGAGATGGTCAGATGCAGACCGTCGGGACGGACACCGTGCCAGTATTTGGCGGTGATAAAATGACCCAAAGGATACTTGTAGTTATGCGCTGCCAGCTTGGGATAGCCGGAGGTGCCGGAGGTGAAGAACATCAGCATAGGATCACTGCCGCAGGGAGCATCGGCTGCCCGTGCGAAATGACTGCTGTACATCGCGTATTCTTCGTCGAAATCGTGCCAGCCGTCCTTTTTGCCGCCCACCATGATCTTGTAGGCAAGACCGGGACATTGGGTAGCAGCCTCATCCACCGCATCGGAGGTGTCGCCGTCAGCGGTGCACAGAATGGCTTTCACATCAGCCGCCTGGAAGCGGTAAGCAAAGTCCTTGGTCAGCAGCTGATTGGTGGCGGGGATCGCCACAGCGCCCAGCTTATGCAGACCCAGAACGGCGAACCAGAACTGGTAGTGACGCTTCAGCACCAGCATCACCCGGTCGCCCCGTTTGATGCCCATTGCCTTGAAGTAGTTGGCGGCGCGGGCAGATTCCTTCTTCATATCCTGGAAGGTGAAGGTGCGCTCGGTGCCATCGTTTGCCACATGGAGCATAGCCCGGCGGTCCGGCTTGGATCTGCCCAGAGCATCGATCACATCAAAGGCAAAGTTGAACTTCTCTTCATTTTGGAAGGAGATGGCGGTGAGATTGCCGGCTTCGTCTTCCGTGGGTGTGATGAAATTATGATAGATACGGCGCTCCGCGTCCACAGCCTTCTGCTGGGAAGCGGGGGTCGCCACGGCAGCAGCCTGCTCACCCTCACGGGCAGCGGAGTTGCTCAGCACGATGGCGTAGAAGGCGCAATCCTCGCCGTCCACGGCGATCATACCGTGGGGGGTGGAGGAGTCATAGTAAATACAGTCGCCGGGGTACAGGATCTCGCTGTGACCGCCGATCTGAATGCGCATATGACCGCTGATCACGATGTCACATTCCTGACCTTCGTGGGTGGTCAGCTGGATATCTTCATACTCTGCGCCGGGGCGATAGGCAAGCTCCATATACAGGGGCAGGGCGATACGGTTGCGGAAGTCGGCAGCCAAACTGTAGCCGACCATATGGTGCGCTTCTTCGATCCGCTGACCCTCACCCTTTCGGGTCAGAGCAAAGGACCGCAGCTTGGGGCTGTGACCTTCCAGCAGGTCGCCCATATCCACGCCCAGACTCAAAGAACACCGGTACAGGAAAGCAATGCTCAGATTCTGCATGCCTGCCTCGCACTTGCGGTATTCCTCCACAGACAGGGCGGTGCGGGTTGCCATTTCTTCTTCGGAAAGACCGTGAATCAGCCGAAGTTCTCGGATTCTGGCGGCTACTTCTTTGGTTTTGTAGTCCGCGCCGGTCATGTTCTGTTCCATAAGGTACCTCTCAAAAAACCGTTGTTTTCCGAACAGAGCCGGAAAATAAAATCATAACATTTGCAAGGGGTTTTTGTCAATTGGTGACAGGATTTTTTTATTACAGCTTGTTGCGCATGATCTTGCCGGAGATGGTCTTGGGTAGTTCTGTGCGGAACTCCACGATCCGGGGGTACTTGTAAGGTGCAGTGTGATTCTTGACATAGTTCTGAATGTCCTTTTTCAGCTCCTCGGTGCCCTCAGTGCCGGCAACCAATACGATGCAGGCTTTGACCACCTGTCCTCTGACCTCGTCCGGGGCGGCGCAGACACCGCACTCGAGAACATAGGGCAGTTCCATAATGGTGGATTCGATCTCGAAGGGTCCGATCCGGTAGCCGGAGGACTTGATCACATCGTCGGCACGACCCACATACCAGTAGTAGCCGTCCACATCCCGCCAAGCCAAGTCGCCGGTGTGATACATACCGTCGTGCCACACCGCATCGGTGGCTTCCTGGTTGCGGTAATAACCCAGATACACGCCGCAGGTGGGCTTGGGGTCGGTGCGGATGACGATCTCGCCGTTGACACCGTCTTCCACGGGATTGCCGTCGGCATCCACCAGATCGATGCCGTAGCCGGGAACGGGTTTGCCCATTGCGCCGGGCTTGAGTCGGGTACCCAGCAGGTTTGCGATGCCCAGGGTCATTTCCGTCTGACCGAAGCCCTCTGCGATCTGCAGACCGGTGGCTTTCTCGAACTGGTAGAAGACCTCGGGGTTCAAGGCTTCGCCGGCGGTAGTTGCGTGATGGATGGAGGAGAGGTCATAGCCGCTCAAATCCTGCTTGACGAGCATGCGGTACATAGTAGGCGGTGCGCAGAAGGTGGTGATGTTGTACTGAGCGAACATGGGCAGGATCTTCTCTGCGTCAAACCGGTCAAAGTCGTAGACAAACACAGCGCCTTCACACAGCCACTGACCGTAGAGCTTGCCCCACAGGGCTTTGCCCCAGCCGGTCTCGGAGATGGTAAAGTGCAGACCGTCCCGCTCGCACAGATGCCAGTATTTTGCGGTGACATAGTGACCCAATGCGTACTTATAGGCATGCATAGCCATCTTGGGATAGCCGGTGGTGCCGGAGGTGAAGAGCATCAGCATGGGATCGTTGCCACAGGGGGCATCCTCTGCCCGTACATACCGGCGGCTGAACAGACCGTACTCTTCGTTATAGTTATGCCAACCCTCACGGCTGCCGCCGACGAGGATCTTAGTCAAGGGGGTTCCGGTGATTTCTTCTGCCAGCTCTACCTGATGGGCGGTGTCGCCGTCAGCGGTACAGACGATGGCAGAGACACCGGCGGCATTGAAGCGGTAGGTGAAGTCGTGTTCCACCAGCTGATTGGTGGCGGGAATGGCGATGGCACCCAGCTTGTGCAGACCCAGAATGGCGAACCAGAACTGATAGTGGCGCTTGAGTACCAGCATCACCCGGTCGCCCCGCTTGATGCCAAGACTCTTGAAGTAGTTGGCGCTTTGGCTGGAAGCGTCCTTCATATCCTTAAAGGTGAACTTCCGCTCAGTCATATCGCCCGCAATATGTACCATAGCCAGCTTATCCGGCTCACGGCGGGCAATGGCATCCACCGTGTCAAAGGCGAAGTTGTAGGAATCTTCATCCATAAAGCGGATGTCGGTGAGAGCACCCCGCTCGTCCTCAGCGGTCTGGATGAACTTCTCACACAGCAGCGGTGTACCGGATTTGGTTTCCCGGTTCTTGCTGATGTACAAGGGTTGGTCGGTGGTGTCGTCAGCCATAATCATGGCAAGGAACACACAGTCCTGGCCGTCGATGGCGATCATACCGTGGGGGGTAGAGGACTTGTAGAAGATAGAGTCGCCCTCCCGGAGGACCTCCTCGTGATCACCCACCTTGATGCGCATTGCGCCCTTGATGACCATATCAAATTCCTGACCGGTGTGGGTGGCGGTGTGGATGGGCTGATCCTGCAGCTCAGCGGAATACTGATAGGTGACCCAGTAGGGGGTGGCCAGCTTCTTGCGGAACATAGGCGCCATATCCTGAATGGTGATGCCGTCCTCACTGGCGGTGACCAGTCCCTTACCCTTGCGGGTGACATTGTAGCCGGACAGCTTGGCGCTGTGACCCTCCAGAAGGTCGGTCAGTTCCAGACCGAACACCTTTGCGCATTTATGAATAAAGGAGAAGGGCAGATCCACCGTACCGCCTGCATACAGCCGATAGGTATCTTCCGCTACTTCGGTCAGCTCTGCCATCTTGGAAATGCTGTAACCCAAAATCTCCCGCATATCCTCAATACGCAGAGCGATATCCATAAGCTGGGTGGCAGTTGACTGATTGTTCATGTTTTTCATCCTTTCGATAATACAATACAAATAAAAAAACTCGTCTCAAGAATTTTCTTGAGACGAGTATCATTACCCGCGGTACCACTCAAATTGCGACCAAAGCCGCCACTTCAGACTCTGCTAAGTCCTATCCCTTAACGCGGGCACACGGGAAAGCCTACTTAATAAGGTTCGGTTTCCGGCTCAGAAGGGATGGGTGCTTAGACCGGCAGCTGTTGGCTCGCACCTTACGCCAACTCTCTGAAAACCACACTGGTCTGACCGTCTTCGTCACAGCCTTTTTCTTATGATGGGGTCATTATACAATGTCCACGAGGAAAAGTCAAATGTTTTTCCGTCAAAGAATCGTATATTTTTTCTCCTGTTTTTGTGCAAAATTGCAAAGTGATGTTTTTTTACAGCTTTTTGTTGACAAATCGGGTGTTTTATGCTTAAATAGGCACAACCGAACAGAGAAAAGACGTTGAAAGAAAACTTGTCCTCTCCAAAGAGGCTGCAGAGAGCCGGCGGTTGGTGCGAGCCGGTGCCAAAGGATTGGATGATCTGGTTCCCGAGTCGGTTTTGTGAACCCGCAAGGCAGTAATGAAACCCGGTCGCCCCGTTACAGGCTGGGACTTTGTTGGAAGTCCGAGAGTGATTCTCCCGTTGGGGGAATAAGCAGGGTGGTACCGCGAATGTATTTTCGTGCCTGAGGTCAGTGATGACCTCAGGGATTTTGTTTACGGTGAATTATACTTGTAGGGGCGAGCATTGCTCGTCCGAACAAACTGCAAGGATCAACATTGTAACGGACGGCCGATGGCCGCCCCTACAGTGAAAATAAGAAAACGGACAAAATTGATTACAACTTAAGGAGTTGGACGCTATGGCAAACATCAAAATTTCCGACATGACCATGAAACAGACAGCGGAGGGTTTTTCCCTGTCTTTTAAGGAGAAGATCGAGCTATCCAAGCTGCTGGATAAGCTGGGTGTATCTGTTATTGAATTGGAGGGCATCCAAAATCCCCGGGTAGACAGCCTGCGGATCAAGTCTATTGCCGCGGCGGTAAAGGAAAGCACCGTGGCAGTGCCGGTTGCTTTGGATGCAGGCAGTGTACAGCAGACATGGTCTGCCCTGCAAGGTGCCAAGGCACCCCGTTTGCAGGTGGTGGCTTCCGTCAGCGCGGTGCAAATGGAATATCTGTATCATAAAAAGCCGGAGGCTATGCTGAAGGCGATCGATGAAACCGTCAAAACCTGCGCCGCCCTGTGCGCTGATACCGAGTTCATTGCCGAAGATGCCACCAGAAGTGAATTTGCCTTCCTGTGTCAGGCGGCGCAGACCGCCATTGCCGCAGGTGCGTCTACCGTGACCCTGTGCGACACTGCCGCCAGCCTGCTGCCGGAGGAGCTTGCCGAATTTATCCGCAGGGTGAAGGATGCTGTGCCGGAATTGGAGAAGGTTCGCCTTGGTATCCGTTGCTCCGACCAGATGTGCATGGCAGTTTCCTGCTCCGTTGCCGCCCTGTGTCAGGGTGTGGAGGAGGTCAAGACCGCAGCCTATCCTGTGGACACTGCAGACCTTTCTCAGTTGGCAAAGATCATTGCCACCCGGGGAGAGGACTTTGCCTGGACCACCTCTGTCCGCACCACCCAGCTCAGCCGGGCGGTGAGTCAGATCCGGTGGCTGTGCCAATCCGGCGGCAAAACTGCTGCTGCCGACAGCGATGTTCATGAGGAAAGCGGAGTATATTTGACGGTCCACGATGATGCTGAAGCAGTCAATAAAGCGGTGGAGCGTCTGGGCTATGATCTTTCTGCCGAGGAGCAGGAAAAGGTGTATGAAGCCTTCCGTACCATTGCCGGCAAAAAAGAGCAGGTGAGCATCAAGGAGTTGGATGCCATCGTGGCATCGGCGGCTATGCAGGTGCCGCCCACCTATGTGTTGGACACCTATGTCATTACCTCCGGCAACACCATCTCCGCCACCGCCCACCTGCGTCTGGGGAAAAAGGATGCCCGGCTGGAGGGTGTGAGCATTGGTGACGGTCCGATCGATGCGGCATTCCGCGCTATCGAGCAGATCACCGGTTGCCATTACGAGTTGGATGATTTCCAGATCCAGGCGGTCACCGAGGGACGCGAGGCAATGGGTCAGACCATCGTGAAGCTCCGCTCCGGCGGCAGACTCTATTCCGGTCGGGGCATTTCCACCGATATCGTGGGCGCCAGTATCCATGCATACCTGAGCGCGCTGAATAAAATCGTCTATGAGGAGGCTGACGCATGAATCTCTCCTTTTCCACCCGGGGCTGGCCGGAATTAAGCTGGACAGAAATGCTGGAAACTGCCTGTGATATGGGCTTTTCCGGTGTGGAAGTCTACAATCTGCCCAAGTTTACTTCGCTGACCGAGGGCAACGGTCCGTTCCATAAATACCAGACCGCTGCCACCGTGCGGCAGCTGCGGGAACTGAAGCTGCAGATCCCCTGCTTTGACTCTTCCTGCGATATTTCTCAGCCGGACTGTCGGCTGGAGGACTTGTTTTCTCTCATGGAGGTTGCCCACAATACACAGGTTCGGTATGTGGTGTGCTGCGCCTTGACGGAAAATGAGGAAACTGTCCGGAATCACCTGCAGACCCTGCTGCCCAAGGCGCATGAGCAGGAGGTCACCCTCCTTTTGAAAACCAGCGGCATTTATGCCGATACCGCCCGTCTGCGCCGGATGCTGGACAGCTTTGCCAGCGACCATCTTGCCGCTTTGTGGGATGTGCACCATCCCTACCGGGATATGGGCGAAAGCGGCGATGCCACCATTAAGAACTTAGGCAGCTATGTGTGCCATGTGCACCTGCGGGACTCCGACGATACCGGCGCCTATCAGCTCATTGGCGAGGGTACTATGCCCATTGACGATGTGATGCGCGCCCTGTCTTCTGTCAATTACGACGGCTTTATTTCCCTGGAGTGGAAGCCGGAGTGGTTGGAAGATCTGCAGGATCCGGAGATCATCTTCCCGTATTTTGTGAACTTCATGCACCGCTTCAATAATCCCCGGGGCAAGAAAAACACGCTCTATTTCAACCACGACGGCACCGGTCAGTATGTGTGGAAAAAGGATGAGCTGATCGACCTGACTTTCCCCCAGGTGCTGGACAGAATGGTGGAGGAGTTCCCCGACCAGTATGCATTTAAATATACCACCTTGGACTATACCCGTACCTATGAGGAGTTCCGCACCGATGTGGACCGCTTTGCCCGGTCACTGATCTCCATGGGCGTTAAAGCCGGTTCCAAGGTTGCGATTTGGGCGACCAATGTGCCGGCGTGGTACATCACTTTCTGGGCAGCCACCAAGATCGGTGCGGTGCTGGTGACGGTGAATACCGCCTATAAGGTTCACGAAGCAGAATATCTGCTCCGTCAGTCCGATACCCACACCCTTGTGATGATCGATTCCTGTCTGGATTCCAACTATGCGCAGATCATCAATGAGCTGTGTCCCGAGATCGCCCACACAAAGGCAGGAGAGCCTCTGCACTGCAAGCGTCTGCCCTTCCTGCGCAATGTGATCACCGTGGGCTTTAAGCAACCGGGCTGCCTGACCTTTGACGAGGCAATGGCGCGCTACGAAGCCACCAGTCAGGAACAGCTGCAGAAGATGGCAGCTGCCGTCCGTCCTGATGATGTGTGCAATATGCAGTACACCTCCGGCACCACCGGTTTCCCAAAGGGTGTTATGTTAACCCACTACAATGTGGTCAACAACGGCAAGTGCATCGGTGACCGAATGGGTCTTTCCACCGCTGACCGGATGATGATCCAGGTGCCTATGTTCCACTGCTTCGGTATGACTCTGTCTATGACCTCCTCCATGACCCACGGTGCTACCATGTGTCCCATGCCCTACTTCTCGGCAAAGGCATCCCTGGCTTGCATTACCCAGGAGAAGATCACCTGCTTCAACGGCGTTCCTACCATGTTTATCGCCATGTTCAACCACCCGGACTACCGTAAGACCGACTTCTCCCATATGCGCACCGGCATTATGGCAGGCGCAGGCTGTCCCCCGGAGCTGATGCGCCGCGCCGCTCAGCCGGATGAGATGAATATGTACGGCATCGTCAGTGTGTACGGGCAGACCGAGTGCGCCCCCGGCAACACGATGTCTGCTTGGACGGATTCGTTGGAGGTGCGTACCGATACTGTGGGCTACGCCTTCCCCCATGTCCAGTGCAAGATCATCGATCCGGAGACCGGCTTGGAGGTGGGTCCCGGTGTCAACGGTGAGTTCTGTGCCAAGGGCTACAACACCATGAAGGGTTACTACAAAATGCCCCAAGCCACCAAGGACACCGTGGATGCTGACGGCTGGCTCCATTCCGGCGACCTTGCCTGTATGGACGAAAACGGCAATGTGCGCATTACCGGACGGCTGAAGGATATGATTATCCGGGGCGGTGAGAACATCTACCCCAAGGAGATCGAGGAGTTCATCTATACCCATCCGGCGGTAAAGGATGTGCAGGTCATCGGTGTGCCGGACAAGAAGTACGGCGAAGAGATTATGGCGTGCATCATTCTCAAGGAACCCGGCTCCGTGACCGTGGAGGAAATGATCGGTTACATCAAGGCCAGTATGGCCCGACATAAGGTGCCGAAGTACATTGAATTTGTGGACAGCTTCCCCATGAATGCGGCAGGCAAGATCCTCAAGTACAAAATGCGTGAGGATGCGGCGGTGCGCCTTGGTTTGACCGGTGATGGTGCCAATACCGCCAAAAATCCCAATGGTTGAGGACTTTTGGTAGGCATTCTGTTCAGTGAAAAGGTATAGCTTTTGTACAAAGTATATAAAATTTCTCATAATGTAAGATAAATGTTGCAAATTTAAATTATAAATGCTACACTAGTATCGGTACTGTTATTGCTGCAGATAAACTGCGGTAAGGACAGAAAAACTGCTGGGCAGAGCAATCTGCCGAATAATATGAAAAGGAGACACCAATATGAAAAGAAGAGTTTTAGGTTTACTGTTGGCTCTGTGCTTGGTCATTGGTATGCTGCCTATGGCAGTTTTGGCTGATGGCACAGGTACCGGAACTGGCACAGGTACAGGTACAGGCACAGGCACTGCAGAGCCCAAGCCCGCTATCACCTTTAGCTACCCCGTTGCAGGTGACAGCCAAAAGGCCAACAAGGCTGAGGAGACGACTATGAATGCCGGCGATGCAACCAAGTACTGGACCACCGGTGCTTACAACACCGCCTTCCCCGACGAAAAGATGCTGAAGGCCGGCACAGAGGCTGACTACAGCGTAAAGCTGGAGTACCCGGCTGACGGCAGTCCCGTTGTGACCCTTAAGAATGCAGAGATTTACGGCGAATTGCTTCTGATCGCCAAGAACGGCAATGATGAGAAGACCTTCGACGGCGCTGTTAAGGTCGTGCTGGAGGGCGAGAATAAGGGCGGCTTCAATATCCGCTTCAACGCCAAGGAAGCTACCGTTGCAGGTCCCGGCTCTATGACGACCAAAAGGCAGATCTATAGCTTTGGCAACACCGGCTGCGGCATCCTCCACAACAGCAACGGCAACCTGATCCTGGACAATGCAACCATTAGAATGGATCTGGAGCCCAACAAGAGCGGAGCTGCTGCTCACGGTGTTGGCACCATCGGCGGTGACATCATCATCAAGGGCGGCTCTCTGAAGATTGTGGGCTACAACCCCTTCAGCGCCGGTGACGAAGCGAACAATTGGGCTCAGAACCGTCCCATCCTCAGCGCCATCTGCTCCAGAAAGTCCGGCGAAGTGGGCGGCAATACCACTATCGAGGCAGGCGCCAAGGTCCATGTGATCGCCAGTTCCCTGAACAGACACGGCTGTGCATCCTCCATTTGGGTGGATGGCAAACTGACCTTCAAGAACGCAGAAGTGGAATGGGCAGTTCTGAGCGGCACTTATCTGCCTCTGTTTGCCGAGGGCAAGCTGGGCGGCTTTGCTGCTGAGTATGCCGACGGCTATACTGTTTACTGGGCATCCGCCGGCGGTAAATACAATCCGGAGACCGACGAGTATACGGCTCCCAAGGCCAGCTTGATAAAGTCTGCCAACGATATCAGCAAGGCACCTGTCGGCGGCAATTACTTCAAGATCAAGGCTGGCGTGGATAAGGTTGAAACCGGCAGCGGCACCGGCACCGGCACCACCGGCACCAACCCCCCGACCGGCGATATCAGCGTCCTGATGACAGCAGGTTTGGCAATGGCATCTGCTGTGAGCTTTGCAGGTGTGACTGTTATCCGCAAGAAAAGAAGCTAATCCATAATCAATCAAAAGCAGACACCTTTCGGGGTGTCTGCTTTTTGTTGTCCTCGGAGTGGAAGGATTGTTTCTTGGGATTGCGGTGAAGGGGTTTTTGTGGTATACTTACCAAAAGTCGGATTATTCGGTTCAAAGCAAGCAATAGAATAAGGAGCGCAGTTTATGGAACTTTCTGAAATTTTGGCAAAATGCGACCATACCTTACTGACCCAAACCGCCACTTGGGCGGATATCCAAGGCATCTGTGATGACGGCATCCGATTCGGTACCGCATCGGTGTGCATTCCCGCATCCTTTGTCAAGCAGGCAAAGGACTATGTGGGGGATAAACTGCCTATCTGCACCGTCATCGGCTTCCCCAACGGCTATGCCACCTCGGCCGCCAAGTGCTTTATGGCATCTGACGCAGTGGAAAACGGCGCAGACGAAGTGGATATGGTCATCAATATCGGCTGGGCGAAAGAGGGTAAGTGGACGCAGATCACGGAAGAAATCGCCGCCGTCAAGACCGCGTGCAAGGGAAAACTCTTAAAGGTCATCATTGAGACCTGCCTGTTGACCGACGAGGAAAAGATCGCCCTGTGCAAGTGCGTGACGGATAGCGGAGCAGACTATATCAAGACCTCTACCGGCTTTTCTACCGCCGGCGCGACTTTCCATGATGTGGAGCTGTTTGCCAAACACGTCGGGAAAAATGTGAAGATCAAAGCCGCCGGCGGCATTTCCAGCTTGGCCGATGCGGAGAAATTCATCCAGCTGGGCGCTTCCCGTCTGGGTACCTCCCGGATCGTCAAGATTGCCAAGGGCCTGTGTAACGACGGCACATATTGATTGCTGTAGGGGCGATTCACGAATCGCCCGGAATCACAAGGAGTTATTATGAAGCGAGTCTTTTTAATTGTTCTGGATTCTCTGGGTATTGGACAGATGCCGGATTCTGAAAAATTCGGTGATGTGGGGGTCAACACCTTGGCTGCCTGTGCCGCCACCGGAAAATTGCACATTCCCAATCTGATCAAGGCCGGTCTTGGCAACATCGACGGAGTCACCTGCCTGCCCAAGACCGATGCGCCCACCGCTGCGGTTGCCCGCCTTGCTGAGGCCTCCCAAGGAAAGGATACCACCATTGGTCACTGGGAGATCGCCGGTATCGTGTCGGAGCAGCCGTTGCCCACTTATCCGAATGGCTTTCCGGAGGAGATATTGGAGCCGTTCCGAAAAGAGACCGGACGGGGTGTGCTTGCCAATGCGCCTTGGTCCGGCACAGCGGTGATTGAAAAATACGGGCAAGAGCATATGCAAACCGGCGATCTGATCGTCTATACTTCTGCCGATTCCGTGTTTCAAATTGCTGCCCACGAGGAAATTGTTCCCCCGGAGCAGCTTTACGAATACTGCCGCATTGCCCGCAAGCTTTTGCAGGGCAAGCACGGTGTAGGGCGGGTCATTGCCCGACCTTTTGTGGGAACACCGGGGAATTTCATCCGTACCGCCAACCGCCACGATTTTTCTTTGGAACCGCCGAAGCAGTCCCTTTTGGATGCCTTGCAGAAAGCCGGACTTGCCACCATCGGTGTGGGCAAGATCCACGATATTTTCGCCGGTCGGGGACTGCATGAATATGTCTATAATAAGAGCAATGCCGACGGTATGGGGCACACCGCCCGATATGCCAAGAAGGACTTTACAGGTCTGTGCTTTGTGAATCTGGTGGATTTTGATATGCTTTACGGACATCGCCGGGACGCAGAGGGGTATGCCAATGCATTGAACGAGTTCGACAGCTGGCTGGGAGACTTTTTGCCCACATTGGGGCAGGAGGATATGGTGATCCTCACCGCTGACCACGGCTGTGACCCCACCTATGCCGTGACCACCGATCACACCCGGGAATATGTACCCCTTTTGGTGCTGGGCAAGGGTGTGCGCCCGGTGAATCTGGGTACCCGGGAAAGCTTTGCCGATATTGCCGCCACCGTGGCGGCGCTTTTCGGTGTGCCGCTGGATACCCCCGGCAAGAGCTTTGCCGATAATATCATTGTGTAGGGCGGGGGTTTACTCCCGCCGAAAACACGGATATCAAAGCGGTGGGACAAAGCCCCGCCCCGCGATGTTTTTGTTGCATTTATACCGGAAAAGTGGTAAAATCTAGAAAATAAACCCTTTATAAGGAGCAAACCCATGAAAAATCCTATGCTTTCCATCGTTGTACCTGCTTATAACGAGGAGGAAAACATCTGCAACACCGCCCGTGTGGTACAGGAGGTTATGAAGAAAGCCCAGATTCCTTATGAGCTGATCTTCGTCAGCGACGGCTCTAAGGATACCACCTTTGATAAGGTTTTGGCGCTTTCCAAGGAGGATGCCCGGATCCGAGGTCTGGAGTTTTCCCGGAATTTCGGTAAGGAGTCAGCGATCTTTGCCGGTCTTTCAGCAGCCAAGGGCGGCTGCGCCGTGGTGATGGACTGCGACCTGCAGCATCCCCCGAAAACCATCGTGGAGATGTACCGCCTGTGGCAGGAGGGCTATGAGATCGTGGAGGGTGTGAAAAACACCCGGGGCAACGAGTCGGTGTTCCATCGGCAATTTGCCAAAGTGTTTTATAAGATCATCTCTGCCTTTACCGGCTTTGATATGGAAAACACCAGCGATTTTAAGCTGCTGGACAAAAAAGTTGTGGACATTCTGCTGGATATGCCGGAACGAAAGACCTTCTTCCGGGCACTGTCTTTTTGGGTAGGTTTCAAGACCTGTCAGGTGCGTTACGATGTGGCAGACCGCGCTTACGGCACCACCAAATGGTCCTTCTTCGCGCTGATGAAGTATGCCGTTTCCAACATCGTATCGTTTAGCACCAAACCGTTGATTGCGGTGAGTTATATGGGTATACTCTCTATGGTTGCCGGCTTGATTTTAGGCATCCAAACGCTGATCCGCTGGGCGATGGGCAGAGCGCTGGAAGGCTTTACCACCGTGATATTGCTCCTGCTTCTCATCGGCGGCGGTATCCTGCTGGGACTTGGTGTGATCGGCAGCTATATCTCGGCCATTTATCAAGAGGTAAAGCAGCGCCCCCGCTATATCGTCCGGCTGGACACGGATAAAATGCAGGAGCAGGATCCATGAAAGGGAAAATATTGGAACTATATCAGAAGCATAAGGAGTTGATCCTCTATGTCTTCTTTGGCGGTTTGGCTACCTTGGTGAGCATCGGCACATTCCTGCTGTTCGATGCGGTGATGAACGAACTGGTTGCCAATGTGCTTTCGTGGATCATTACCGTGGGTTTTGCCTACCTTACCAACCGTACATGGGTGTTTCGCTCCCAGGTGCGGGGCAAAGAGGTTTGGAAGGAACTGTTCACCTTTTATTCCGGACGGCTGCTGACCCTTGGTCTGGAAGAGGGAATGTTGTTGGTGTTTGTCACCTGGCTTGGCTGGAATGCGGCGCTGGTAAAGGTGGCGGCGCAGGTCGTGGTGTTGGTCGGTAATTATGTGATCTCCAAACTTTTCATTTTTCGCAAAAAATAAAAAACAGGCGGTGCTTTCTTGTGAAGCACCGCCTTGTATTGTTACAGGGGAACGGGGATGAAACCGTCCTTGGTGAGAATGTACTTTTCTTTGTAGCCGCAGCTTTTCAGCAGTTCTGCTGCCTGGGCAAAATGGCAATCCAACAGTTCTTTTTTGTGGCAGTCGGAGTTGATGACCACACCGAAACCCTTTTCCCGCAGCGCCTTGATGATAAAGTCCTGGGGATAGGGGGTTGTCCGCCGCCCTTTGGCGATGGCGCCGGTATTCACCTCAAAGAGCTTCACGCGACCTGCCAGTGCTTCCACGGCGCCCAGCGCGGCATCCCGGTATTCCTTGCAGGTGGTGTCAAAAAAATTATGGGTGTCCATATGCTTGGTGCAAAGGTCAAAGTGACCGATGATATCCACCGGGGCAAAGTCCGGCAGCCATGCCAGCTGGCGGAAGTATTCCTTGGCAAAGGCAAGCCCGTCGCCGCCAAAATGCCCGTCGATCATCTTTTGAAAATCGGCGGGACCGCCGTCAAATTCATAGTCCACTCCCTCCAGACGCAGACCGTGAATCGAACCGATCAGGTAGTCATAGCCCTCGGGGATTCTGGGGTGGGCAAGGTCATATTCCAGACCCAAAAACACATCAATTTGATCGGCATATTTTACTTTCAGGGCATTGACGGTTTTTTTGTATTCTTCTTCGCTTTCCAAAGTCATACAATAGTCGGCATAAGACATATAGCAGTGACCGGAAAAGCCGATGGCGCCGAAACCTTTTTTGATAGCCTCCAGCACCACTTCCTCCGGGGTGTTGTAGCCGTCGCAGAAGACCGTGTGCTGGTGGAGATTTTGCAGGGTGTTCATATAGTTGCTCCTTGTTTTCTTGTTTTCTAACATTATACGCGGATCTTCCCGGAAATCAACAGAAAGTTTACATAATATTGCAAATATTCCCGCAAAATGATAATACTTTTTCTTGATTTTGGAGAATTTCCGTGATTAAATAAAATCAGAACAAGAAAAGGAGATTTGTGATGTTTATTGATTTTACTTTACTGAGCATCCTGTCACTGGTGCTGATAGTTTTGTGGGCGATCCTGCTGTGCGTGGGAAAGAAAAAGGTGTTTGCCCTGTTTGCCGTTGCCCACAGTCTTTTGTACATTGACTGCTTTGTGCTGCAGAATCATTTCAACTTTGAGATCGCGGCGATGATGCTGGCAGTATCGGCGCTGGTGGCGGTCATCCGGTTGATCCGGTACAAAAAGGTATGTTTTTCTAAGCAGCTTGCCGTGTATCTGTTTCTGTCTGCCATACCGGCATTCCTGTTTTTGCTGATTTTGATCAGCTGGTGAATAGTAAAAGACCTCCCCGGATGGGGAGGTCTTTGTTATTCTCCTGCGACTCTTGCGTTGATGCGTTCCAGTGCGTAGACCATTTTATTATAAGTTTCAGCCGATACCTTTTGCAGGTTGTTGTTTTCGTATTCGGTCATAGCCTGTCCGATCCGCACCACCTTGAGGGGCTGCTCCGGTTCGTTGACCGTGAAGATGGGGGTGTAGGAGTAGCCGGTGATCTTGGCTTGACCTGTGGTGTTGTCTTTGGTGATCTCCAGATCCAGCACCACCGAATACTCCGAGCCTGCCCGGGCGGCATCTGAGAAGAAATCGCCCAAAGAGTAGGCAATGAACTGTCCTTTTTCCGGGTCGAAGGACATCTTTTGCACATAGTGGGAATGGGTGCCGATGATGGCATCCACACCGTTGGCAAACATCAGGTCGGCAATGTCGGTCTGTGTTTTGCTGATGGTGTTGTTGAACTTGCTGCCCCAGTGCAGAAGGGCGATAACGATATCCGGTTTTTCCTTGGCAACGGCGGACAGGATGGAGGTGATCTTCTCGCTGTCCACATTCTGATACTCGCCGTCGTAATCGGAATACAGCACATTGACGCACTGCTCACTGCCCGGGGGCAGCGCCATACCGTCCATACCCTTGGTAAATGCCACAAAGGCCAGCTTTACACCCTTGACCGTGCGGATGGTGTAGCCTTTGCTTTGCCGGAATTCCTCGTTGGTGGCATATACGCCCAGCGGCTCCATGCCGGCGTTCCGGACAGCATCAATGGAGGCGGTCAGACCGGATAACCCTCTGTTGATGGAGTAGGAATTGGCCATCTGTACCAGATCCACGCCTGCCTTCTGCAGCGCGGTTGCCATAGATTGGGGGGCGGAAAAGCTGCTGCCGTAGGGTTCACCGTAGAGGTTGCCCTCGAAGTTCACCGATGCGATATCCGCATCGGACAGCAGATGGGCCACATCCATAAAGGCGGGGGTGTACACATAGGAGCTGCCGCCGGCGGCGACGGTGGATTCGTTGATGTTCAGATCGCCTGCCGCTGCGTAATGAATAACCGTGGTGGCTGCCTGCTCGGCACTGGAGACGGTTGCCGCGGTTTGCTGGGTGCTTTCGGAGGTGTCCGTCTGGGGTTTCTTACGGGTCAGGCTGAAGATCAGCGCAGTGCAAGAGATCAGCACCACGGCTGCCGCTGCCAGACGCATCAGCATCTTCCGGTTTTTTATCTGCTTTTGCGCCTGTTGTTGCGCTTTTTCCTGCCGCAGACGCCGGCGTTCTTCCGGTGATGAAAGCATAGGACACCTCCTTTTTGAATCATTAAATTATATTATATACCATTTTTCGCCGATTCACAACCCCTAAAATCCACCAACCGCCCCTACAAAATATCTGCTTTACACCGTGGTGCTTTTGGGATAAAATAGAAAAAACGAGAAGGAGGGATTGCCCGTGACTACACCGGTAGGTCGGTTTGCGCCCACCCCATCCGGACGGATGCATTTGGGAAATGTCTTTGCCGCGCTGATCGCGTGGCTGTCTGTGCGGTCCCGGGGCGGCAGCCTGGTGCTGCGGATGGAGGATTTGGATACCCAGCGCACCAGTGGGGAGTATGCCGAGATCTTGCGGAAAGATCTGCAGTGGCTGGGCTTAACCTGGGACTTGGAGACCCCTGCCCAAAGCACAAGAAGCGACGCATATAAACGGTATTTTGAGATTTTAGAGGAGCGGAAACTGCTGTACCCCTGCTACTGTACCCGCAGCCAGCTCCACAGTGTCAATGCCCCCCATCTTTCCGACGGTACCTATGTCTATCCCGGCACTTGCCGGAATCTGACGGAGCAGCAGAAACAAGCCTTTGACCGGGCACCCTCTTGGCGGGTACAGGTACCGGATAAGCTTTGGACGGTAGAGGATAAGGTGCAGGGTACTTACCGGGAAAATCTGATGACTGATTGCGGTGACTTCGTGGTGCGCCGGGCAGACGGGGTATATGTGTACCAGCTGGCGGTGACGGTGGACGACGGCGAAGCCGGTGTCACCGAGGTGGTCCGGGGTATGGATTTGCTCAGCTCTGCGCCCCGACAGATGTATCTGCAAGAATTATTCGGCTTTCCGCACCCGCAATACGGTCATGTGCCTATGCTGATGGCACCGGACGGCAGACGGCTGAGCAAGCGGGACAAGGATATGGATTTAGGGTATCTGCAAAGCCACACCACGGCAGAAGACCTGCTGGGACTGTTGGCATTTTCCTGCGGTCTGCTGGAGCGGTGGCAGAGCATCTCTGCCCGGGAACTGGCAGGAGAATTTACTTGGGAAAAGTTGCGAAAAGAGGATATCTGTCTGGATATTTCCCCGATTTTGCGGTAGCTTGATTTTTTGGTTAGTAAATGCTACAATATTTTCATAAGTTTGTTTAGGAGGACATAATATGGCAGTAAAACCCGTTTTAGTAGTGCTGGCAGCCGGCATGGGCAGCCGTTACGGCGGTCTGAAGCAGATCGACCCGGTGGGCGGTCACGGCGAGGCGATTTTGGACTACTCTCTGTTTGATGCCCATGAGGCAGGCTTTGCCACAGCGGTTATTATTATCAAGGAAGCTATCAAAAAGGACTTTATGGACACCGTGGGCAAGCGGCTTGCAAAGTGCCCCATGGAGATTCGCTATGCCTATCAGGAACTGGATAAAATCCCCACAGGCTGCACGATTCCCGACGGACGCACCAAACCCTGGGGTACCAGCCACGCGGTGCTGTGCGCCAAGGAAGCCATCGGCAATGCGCCCTTTGCAGTCATCAATGCCGACGATTACTATGGCAAGCAGGCCTATCGGGAGCTGTACAATTATCTTTCCTCCGTGCAGGATACCGCTAAGGCGGAATACTGCATGGTGGGTTACCGGCTGGGCAATACGGTTACCGACAACGGCTCCGTTGCCCGGGGCGTATGCAATGTGGATGAAAAGGGTTATCTCACCGGCATTGTGGAGCGTACCCGCATCGAAAAGTACGAAGGTGGCATCCACTTTACCACTGATGACGGCGCTACTTGGGAGGATTTGACGGCAGATACCCCGGTTTCTATGAATATGTGGGGCTATATGCCCGGATTTTTGGATGTTGTGGAGCAGGATTTTCCCCGTTTCTTCCGGGAAGAAGTGCCTGCCAACCCGGCAAAGGCGGAGATGTTCCTGCCGATGACCGTGGGCAATATGCTCGGCGCCGGTACCTGCTCTGTAAAGGTGCTGCGCACCGCCGACAAGTGGTATGGTGTTACCTATGCTGCCGATAAGCCGGCAGTGGTGGCAGCGCTGGCGGAGATGACCCGGCAGGGCGATTATCCCGACGGTCTTTGGAAATAATTTCAGAACCTTTTTGCTGCAGGAGAATATCTTGGAATGAGCGGTGATTCACCGCAAAAAATTTCGGAGGTATTGGTTATGTGTAACAATAACGGTTTCTGCGGCGGTAATTTTTGCTGGATCATTCTGATCATCCTGTTGCTGTGCAACTGCGGTGGCAGTAGCTTCCTGAGCAACGGCAACGGCAACTGCGGCTGTGGCTGCGACAATAACTGCGGCTGCTGCTAAAGAATCGACAGGGCGCCCTTCGGGGCGCCCTGTTTTTTGTACCGGATTCCTGTGAGAGTGTCTGCGAATAACTCTTTACACAAAGGGGTCTTCTGTGTTATGATAAAAAGAAGAAACATTGAAAACGGGAACCTGTGTTGGGAGAAAGTCAAATGCTGCTGAAAAATCAACTTTATGAGGCTGTGGTCACCGACTATACCGCCGAGGGACAGGGCGTTGCCCATGTGGAGGGTTGCGCGGTATTTCTGCCCAATGCCATTGCCGGAGAACGGTATACCATCCGCATTGAAAAGGCGGCAAAGACCTGGGCAGCCGGCAAGATCGTAGATGTCTTGGAAAAATCCCCCCACCGGGTCAACCGGGAATGTCCCGTGGCCAAGCTGTGCGGCGGCTGTGACTTCTGGCATATGGATTATGAAGAGGAAACCCGGCTGAAAGCTGACCGGGTGCGCCAGGCGCTGAACCGCATCGGTGGCGAAAATTTGCAGGAAATGCCCATTTTGTCGGCACCCACTTGCTACGGCTACCGCAATAAAGCCCAGTATCCGGTAGCCAGCCAAAAGGGCAGAGTGTATGCCGGTTTTTACAAGGCAGGCACCCACAGCGTTGTGGAAAATGACCGGTGTCGGATTCTGCCGGAGGAAAGTGACCGGGTGCGGAAGATTGTAGTGGATTATGTAAACCACTACCGAATTACCGCCTATGATGAGGAAACCCACAAAGGTCTTTTGCGGCATATCTATGTGCGCCGGGGCGCGGTGAGTGGACAAGTACTGGTGTGCTTGGTCGTCAACGGCAGAAAACTGCCCCATACCGAAGACCTAATGAAACGCCTGCAGGCGGTGCCCGGGTTTACAAGCCTTGTGCTGTCGGTGAATACCAAACAGGGCAATACGATTTTAGGGGATGAATTTATCACCCTTTACGGTCCTGGCTATATCGAAGATACCCTTTGCGGTCTGAATTTCCGGCTGTCTGCCCGTTCTTTTTACCAGATCAATCACCATCAGGCCCAGCGGCTGTATGAAGCCGCTATCCGGCAGGCAGGAATCACCAAAGACGACTTGGTGCTGGATTTATACTGCGGTGTCGGCACCATCACCTTGGCAATGGCAAAAGCCGCAGGGCGTGTCATCGGTGTGGAAGTGGTGGAGCAGGCAGTGGAGGATGCCCGGGAAAATGCCAAGCGCAACGGCATCGAAAATGCGGAATTTTTCTGCGGCGACGCAGGAAAAGCGGCACTGGAGCTGGAAGCAAAGGGCATCAAACCGGATGTGATCGTAGTAGACCCGCCGAGAAAGGGTCTGAATGCCGATACCATCGAGGCGCTGCACCGGATGTCCCCCCGGCGGATCGTGTATGTCTCCTGCGACCCTGCCACCTTGGCAAGAGATGTCGCCCTGCTGAAAGAAAGAGGATATGCACTCAAAAATGCCCAAGCGGCAGACTTGTTCCCAAGATGTGCCCATGTAGAGACTGTAGTCCTTTTAAGTCGGAAAGATGTCCACGAGAGAATTAAGTTCGATGTGAATGTTGAGGACCTGCAAGGCAGAGCATCATCCACTGCAACCTATTCTGAGATAAAGGCATACATCTTGGAGAAATATGGTCTGAAAGTTTCCTCTCTGTACATTGCTCAGATTAAGGACAAGTGCGGTTTTGAGAAACGAGACAATTACAACATCGGTGAGGGCAAGAGCAAAGAACTCATTTGCCCACCAGAAAAAGAACAGGCAATCATGGATGCATTCAGACATTTTGGAATGCTGAGAGATTAAAACAAGAGAGGCAGGACCTGCGGGTCCTGCCTTCACTGTTTTTATAAATTCTCTCATAAGTGTTTTAGTCTTTTAGTGACATAACCTTTTGAAAATGCTCCTGCATTGCCGTTTTCTCTGCCTCTTGTTCACTTTCGGTGATGATAACATTTGCAGGAAATTCGCAGTATTTCATGTTGTTGCTCCAAGATTTCCACATGATTTCTGGATTGAGCAAATAAACATTTGCTGTTCCAGATTTCTTTATGTAGATGAAACCATTTTCTCTCAAATATTTTATACCTCTTGTTACCGTTGAATTGCTGAGTCCTAATGCCTCAGCAAATACGGAATAACTGGCAATCAAAGCATTGTAACCATCCATGTGGTTGGCGATGAAAAAGAAAATCTTTCCTGCAGCTGGGAAGTCAAACAATTTATTCATAACTTTTTCGTTCAAACTGCCCTCCATGTTCAACTGTGCGAACTCCTTGTATGCAGACCCTCTCTCTTTTCGTTTCTCTTGTTTTGAGAGGATGGCGAGTTGCTTTTCTCTTTCTTCAAAACTGATTTCACCCTTTAATCGGTTAGGGTTGGCACATACCGTAATTTGATTCATTTTGTTTTCCTCCTTAAATAGTCATAGTGTGATTATCATTCAATTCAATTATGACTATTCAATAGTCAAAACGAGGATTTTCTCATAAGTAATTTGGACCAACCAACTAGTCATACTGTGACTATGCGAATAGTCATACGCTGACTATTCGCTTTTTGCTCAAATTGCCCTTATCTCTATTATATACAGAAAAAATAGGGGCATTTTTTGAGTTCTCTCCTCTTTAGTCTTCAATTAACAGAAAAAATCGAGTTTTTCAGAGGTATACATGGGTTACATTTGTCTTGCAGTAAAAGAAAAGCAAATGCCAAGGGTAACGGCGACTGGCATTTGCGAGGTAGCAGATTTTGCAAAAAAGATATGAGAGGATTTTTAAGTTTTACCATCTGAGCATGCTTCGCCCTGGTACCTGCAGATTCTTTTTGTTTTTCTGCTCGTGTATGTGGCGAGAAGATTCTAAACATGCAGTGGGGTTTTCTTTTCCACGAGTTGCCGGCGATACTGCCACGAAATGCTCTTGGGGTTTTTATTGCGGACCGTTCTGTAAAACGGTCCGTTTTAGTTTGTTGGTTATTTCGGCGGCAATCCAAAAAGAAAGAAAGGACCGAGGTTCGGTCCTTTCGTGGTTTGGGTTTATATCGAGTTGTCGAGTAGGTTCTTCAATCGGTCGCGCTCTGCCACAAGATGCTGATAGAGTGCATACGGCTTGATTTTAGCACCACCGTTTTCTGCTTCAGTAAGAAATTGGTTTAGTGCCTCATAATGTTTTTTGGTTGCTTCAATATCAAGGGTCGGACCTGTAGAGGTCTGGTCCTTTTTCTTTTTGGGCATTGGGTATTTTTTAGTCAGTACAGACAGTACCAACTGATTGACAGAAGTGCCTTTTTCATCAGCAACCATCTTCAAGTGGTCAATGTATTCCTCTTCACAATAGAGGCGAAAATCTTTTTTTGCCATGTAGAATCTCCTTTCGTAGTGCCGTACTTCATACGGCAGATAATGCCTAAAAGCGGTTAGGCGGTTTTTGGCATAGCGGTTTAGGATTATGATGCCTAAACCGCTGCGAGTGCATGTAAGAGGCAACTCGCTCAAAGCAAGTATGATGGTTTAGTCTTTTATGACTAAAACATCATGCTTGCTCATTAGGACATAATTGCCACGAAGTTTTGGCGAATACCGCCTAAACGAGTAAGGCAATTTGTCCTAAACAAAAGAGACAGCAATACACCAACTCAAAAGGTGTATTACACTGTTTCTTTTGGATGGGGATTTTTAAGGGGCGAAGCACCTTAAACCAGTTCCAAGGCGGCGCCTTGGCTCACGACTTTACAGCGTAAAGGGGAGTGAGTCCTTTTTCATCTGAAAACGGGCAAAATACATCATACTGTATTTGTCCGTTCAGATGGAAAGGCCGGAAACAAATCTGCGACACCAAAAGGGGCGACAGATTTTTTCTGGAGTTTTTGCGAAATGAGAAAACAGCGCAATCACTTGCGGTGTTTTGGAATGTAGAAAAAACGGTTTGTGAGTGAAGAAAATTGTTACAGCAATTTTTGGAACGAGCAAACGAGGCAGAACCGCAGTTCTGCCAGGATATGCCCAAAGATTTTTACAGAAATCGTTGGAGCATATCAAGAGATTTTCACAAAATTGTTATGAGGCAATTTTGTAAAATCTCCAACCCCAAAAAGAAAGGAGGAATCATCATGGGTAATTTTGCAATCATGAGATGGGGCAAAATAAAGTTCGATGGAGTCTCAAATGCTGAGTACCACCAACGAACTGAATTACATAAGAATTGTGAGCATCCAGAGTTAAGAGAACAGAACTTTACTTTTAGGCAATTTGAGGATGAAACCTTGCGACAAACCACCAAGCGATTGATGGCAGCACAACAGGAGCGAACTGGTCGAGCAGTGAGAAAAGATGCAACCGTGATGGTTGATTTTGTCCTCACTTTCTCGCCAGAGATGGTCGGCAAGGTCGATATGGGAGCATGGTTCAAGGCGAATGTGGATTGGTTACACCGTGAGTTTGGAGCGAAGAATCTGCTCCGACTTGATATGCACTTTCATGAGTCATCCCCACATCTCCATGCATTTGTATCGCCTCTTGATGAAAAGGGAAATTTCAATTTCAAAAAGCATGTGAAGCACATCTCACAACTCGTGGCAATGCAAGACCGTTATGCAAAGGCAATGGAGCGATTCGGTCTTGAGAGAGGTAACACAAGGTGGGCAGAGGTTGAAAACGGCAAGATGAAACCAACCTCCGACATTACTCGCCACCGTCCACTCAGAGCATGGAGGTCCGAGCTCTTGAAACAAATCTCAGCAATGCAGGAGCAGTTACAGCAGTTGCCAGAGATTTCTGAATCTCAGCAAAAGGCACTCAAGGAACTGCAACGATTGCATCAGCAGGTGGAAAGCAAAAAAGGCACCAAGAAAAAACTTGATGCCCAAGTTGAGGACCTACAAAAAGATGTGGCGACTTTGACAGGTCGCAAGGAAATACTCACCACTGAAATTGCAGACCTGCAAAAAGCCAAGGAAGAGGAACAAATCAATTATCTGAATCTCAAAGCAGAGGCAGAGAAACTGAAGGGGCAGATTGCAAAGAAACAAAGAGAACTCACTGAATATGTATTTAGTGACCGCAATTCTCAACCAGAGGTACCGCGAGGAACATTGCATCTGGGTGAAGCGGACGACATCTTGGATTTATAAAAATTCTCTCATAAACATTTTGTTTTCCCACCTAAGCACACGACCGTTTTCAACATCTTTGTAAACATTCTGCGTATTCTCTTGAGAAATCGGTCAGTGTGCGCTAAAATTATATTTGGAAAAATAATCATTATTTCTGTAAGATTTTTATTCAGATTCCGTGTATATGGATGAAAGGAGGTTAGTCTATGGAAGATAGAGACATTGTTAATTTATATTGGCAAAGAAGCGAAGATGCCATCCGTGAGACAGCCTCCAAATACGGTGGCTACTGTAAATCAATCGCAAAGAATATTTTAGGGAGCAATGAAGATGCAGAAGAATGTGTCAATGATACATATCTTAATGCATGGAACTCCATGCCCCCGCACCGTCCAAAAATTCTATCCACCTATTTGGGTAAAATCACAAGGCATCTTTCCTTTGACAAGTTCAGACACAAAAATGCTGATAAGCGAGGTGGTGGTGAAATCACCATTGTTCTTGATGAATTGGCAGAGTGTGTGTCCGGAACCGAGAGTGTAGAAAATGATGTTTCCAGAAAACTACTCGTTGAGGAAATCAATTCATTTCTAAATACTCTCCCACAGGAAAAGTGCAACATTTTCCTGTGCCGTTATTGGTATGCAATCCCTGTTTCAGAGATTGCAAAGCGATTTGGAATGACTGAAAATAATGTGTCGGTTACTCTGAACCGCATGAGGAAAAATCTAAAAACTTATCTTACAGAAAGGGGTTATGACCTATGAAAAAGGAAAATTTATTTGATATTATTGGCGACGTTGATGAACAAAAAGTCGCTACTGCCGGCAGAGCAATGACCGCAAAAAAGAATCCTCGCTCTTTATGGATGAAATGGGGGGCAATGGCTGCCTGTCTGTGTTTAATGCTAGTTGCAAGTATTCCGTTTGTTTCTAACATCCATCAGCAAAAAGACCCTGCTAAGGCTTATGATATAGTAGAGTTCAATAGCGCATATTATGAAGTTATTGATGCAGACGATGCGAAAATTCTAAACAAATATAATTTGCCGAAAGAAATCACTTCCGATATGGTTGGTGATTTTGTCGGTGCAAGTCTGGATGATAAAGGAAATGAAACAAAACGATTTATGCATGAATATGTTCCGTATTCAGACGCAGAACAAAAAGCAGTATATGTACTAAAAGAAGGAGAAAAATATTCATTCGCGCTGTTCTGCAACTATATTTACAAGAACGATAGCGAATATACCGAAGCATCCGAAATGTTCGCTCTTTATGGTATAGACAATGCCGAAGACATTGCATCCATCACAATGGATGGTAAAACCATAAAGGATGCAGGCGAAATCAAGGAATTCTTTGATTCTTTGTATAATGCCTATGGCATGGGTAACGACGAGTATCAAGAAAACATTTTCCAAAGAATGGATGAAGATAAGCAACAAGCATTGGCAATTGAGCTTGCTGACAGTGCGATTGAGATTCAGATTGTAACAAAAGCAGGAGTCGTGATAAATCACATTCGCCACTATCCAACAATCAACTATGTGTATTGGGCATTGAATTATTACAAGTTAGATGCACCCATTAACTAAATGTATTTGTTTCATACGTAATGAAACAAGCCAAATTCTGATGAAACAATAAACTCGCATCATTTCCAAGAAAAGGAGGGCAAATATGAAAAGTGCTTTAATTACTCGAAAATTGACCAAGGCAGCAATCGCCTTAGTGATATTAGTTTATTTTGTGGTTAGAACCACCAGCCCCAAAATCATTTTTGCCCCGTTTCTGATTTGTTGCATTGCAAGTATCGGAAAAAATCTTGGATTGCTATTTAACAGAATGAAAATCGCTTGGTTCTTTGACAGGCTCTTCAAGGTGGTGTTTTTTCTGTCTTGGTTTGCTTTCCTTATCGTTGCTTGCTATATTGCGGTAAGAGATGGCAATTATAAAGTGATTTTCTTTACCTTGCCTTTTTGGTTGGGTGGATTGTTCTTTGCAAAACGGAAGTTTCAAAGCAAAAAGGACCGCTAAATTTGAATATGTAAAACAGAGCAGGACCTGCAGGTCCTGCTTTTTTAATGCTCTGGTACCTGCCGGCACAGAGTGATTCTAAAAATTTCCCCATAAGTTTTTCTGTATATAATAGCGATAACACGGAAACGGCATGGAGATTTTCAATTCTTGTAATTGTTCACACCATGCCCCAACGATATTATATACAGTAAATTACTGATATTATATACAGAAACTTTTTAGCATTTCAGCGATACGGCGATTATTTTTTGATTTACTGTAATTTAGGTGGGAAAAGTATTTTCTCAAAATACATATGAGGAAATTTTTAATATTGGCCGACATCTTTCCCAGAAACCTTGAAATGTTCACATTCTGGAGTTATACTATACTCATGTAGCATTGCAACAACACCAAGGTGGGAAAAAGATATGAGCGAGAAACCAAGAGCAAAGGCATATGTCTATACTCGTGTTTCAACTGCCATGCAGGTTGATGGATTCAGTCTGGATGCACAGCGAGACGAGATAAGACGATTTGCCGAGTTAAAGAAAATTGATATTGTTGGAGAATACTGCGACGAGGGCAAGTCCGGCAAGAATACCAAAAACAGAACCGAGTTCAACAGGATGCTTGCTGACATCAAGCGAAAGAAAGATGATGTCCGATATGTCCTGGTTTTCAAGTTGTCCCGATTCGCCCGTAATGCAGCGGACACTTTGGAGAACCTGCGAGCAATGCAGAATTGCGGTGTTGACCTGCTCTGCACTGAGGATGGCATGGACAGCTCTTCGACCTCTGGAAAACTCATAATCTCCATCATGTCTGCATTTGCAGAAATGGAGTTGGAGAACATCCACACCCAAACAATGGCAGGTCGCAGACAGAAAGCGAAAGAGGGCAAGTGGAACGGTGGTTTTGCTCCATACGGTTACAAACTGGTGGATGGTCTCTTGACTATCGTTGAGGACGAGGCAGAAACCGTTAAATACATCTTTGAATTGTTCACCACTACTCCTCTGGGAGCAAACGGTGTTGCAAAGAGACTGAATGCCGAGGGCATTGCAAAGAACGAAAGACCAAACGGTAAACACACCGTTTTCACTGGTGATTTCATAAAGAAAACCCTTGATAACCCTGTTTACATGGGTAAAATCGCATACGGACGTCGCAAGACTGAAAAGGTCTCTGGTGAAGATGGCAGAACCCATATTGTCAAGGAAACGGATGAAAGCAACATCATCATTTCCGAGGGTGTACATGATGCCATTGTTTCTGAGGAAGTCTGGAAAGATGCCCATGAGAAACGAATCCGTACAGGTGTCAAAAAGGAGAAACTGGAAAAAGAGCATGAGTACATTCTCTCTGGTCTGCTCCGTTGTCCTGCTTGCGGTAAACCGATGTACGGCATACCGTCAAGGAAAAAGAGAAAGGATGGCACTCCATACCCTGTCTCATATGCCTACAAGTGCCGACAGTCCAAGAATCTGACTGGCATTGATTGCACATTCAACAAACAGTTTAATTGCCGTGAGATTGATGCTGAGGTCTCCACAGCAATCTCCATGTGTTTCCTCACTCCCGATATTGTGGAGAGAATCCGAGCGGAAATGAACCGTGAATACGATGTCAGCGAGTTGGAGACAAAACTGGAAACCGTAAAGAAGAACCAAAAAGTCCTGCTTGCAAGGAAAAAGAAACTCGAGCAAGCAAGAGATGCCCTTGACCCACTCGACAGAAATTTCGATATGAAATTTGATAGTTTCACCGATTCTCTTGATAAAGTGTTTGATGAACTGCGCGAGGTGGAAAGGGTCATTGAAAGTATAGAAATCAAAATCCGTACCGCCACCAACTCCAAGAAAACCAAGGAGGATGCAATCCAACTGCTTTTGGAGTTTGGTCAAATGTACCCGACATTGCCGGAGGCAGAGCAAAAGAAAATTGCAAATGTTCTCATTGAGAGCATTGAGATTTTCCCAACCAAGCGAGCATACGGATATTTGAAAACCATCCATTTCTCGTTCCCAGTGTTAAGTGGTGATGAAATCAAACAGACCATGAGCATCTGGGACACCCATCCAGACATACTGGACGAGGATGGCAATTTCAATGGATATAATCCAGAGGACGATTTGCCACCAGTAGAGATGGAAACAGGCACGATTGTAGTTCATGATGAGGGTGAAGTTTTCCCACCTAAACGAATTACAGACGAGACGATAGTGTGTTTGTCCAAACTGGCGGACACCCACATTGAAATGGAGATTGACCCCGAGGAACTGGACACCATCACCGCAAAAGTATCTCCCACATATCCCGAGATAAAGGCGTATGTTTTGGAACATCACGGCTTAAAGGTCTCAAGCCTTGCCATTGCCCAAGCCAAAAAGAAATGCGGCTTGGAAGTTGGCGAGTGCTACAATCTCCCCTCAGGACACGGCAGACCGCCCACAAATCTAACCCCCGAAAAGGAAGCAGCCATTCGGGAAGCATTCCAATATTACGGACTTATATGAGAAGACGGCACCCACCACGGGTGCGGTCTTTATCTGTTCGACATATTGGAATTTGTTTGACTGATTATCGTTTTAGAATGCGTTTGATTTTATCAACGAATGAAACCTTTTCCTTCTTGTTGTGATTCCATATTCTGTACGAGTCTACTGGAATGCCATTGTCAAGATAGGAGGAAAAAGCAAAATCAAAACTTTCCCAAGAAATTACCCTATCTTTAGCCAAGGAGTAATAATCATCCAGATAGTACATACTTCCCCATATATGAATATCAAAATCGCTGGGGTCGCCTACATTGAGCGCTAAACGGTACATGGTTGATGATATTTCTTCCTTGCTCATCTTGTTTGTGTGATAAGCATCCTTAAAATACAATCTAACCCGATTGCTAACTGCAGCTTCGTCAAAAGGTTGTTCCGCACAAAAACTGTGTAGGACAGAAATCGTTTTGTTAACATCAGACCCACAACAAGCAAGTTCCAGAACGATGTTGCTTAAAGGATTTTCGGATTCCAAATAATAGTTTAACCATTCATCATAGCCATCGTCCAAACCCGTCATTAGCATAAGCTTATGGTAAAATGCATCCTCTCGTTTCAAGAAACTCACCTCTTTGTCAAATTCCAGTTTATCGGTGCTTTCATTTTACCACCCATCACCCCGAAAATCAATGGTCTGTTATTCTCGTGTTCTATATTACTTTTGAAAACAAAAGTAATATTGGGGTTGCAAGGGAACTCCCTGCCCCATGAACAAAGCACAGCTTTGTCTAGTGGGTTAGACTTTCCTCGGGGCTGTGAAACCCGAGCGAAGTCGCAGCAGCCGCAATACGCCCGTTGGCGTGTATTGCGGCAAGGCGGCTGAGAGAGGGTCAGTGAAGCCGAAAAACAAGCTCTGCGCCTTAGGCTGGGTGCAGGCTTGTTTGTAGGCAGAACGGCGAACAGGAACGGGGAAAGGCTCACCCACGGCGTTGCTCCCACAATCCCAAAGGAAAGGAGATACCCTATGGCTTATTGTTTTATGCGTGTAGAAAAGAGAAAAAGGGCGGCTCTGTACGGCTTGCAGATTGAAGCGAACCGCACCACGGCAGACCACGAAAAAGGGCGGGATTTTGCAGCAAGTGACATTCAATGGTGCTTGACCGATTTTAATATGTATCTGGTCAAGTCTGAAAACTGGAACAAAGCCGTTACGGCTGCATTCAAGGAAGCGGAGATACAGGAACGGAAGAACAGTGTTGTAGTGCTTGACGGACTCTATGGAGCAACCCCCGACTGGTTCAAAGACAAAAATATAGATGAAATCGTCAGCTATTTCAAGGATTGCTTGGCTTTCCACGAGCAGACCTATGGCAAGGTCATCAATGCTGTGATTCATTTCGATGAGGCAACACCCCATCTGACTTGTCAATCTTTGCCGTTGATAGAGGGAGAAGATGGGCGCACCCGTCTGTCTGCCCGTGATATCATGGGCGGCAGAAATGACTACCGCCGCCGTCAAGACGAGTTTTATGAGCAAGTTGGCAAGCCGAGAGGCCTTGAGCGCGGCGAAGTCCACGACCCCGAACATACCCGAAAGCACCTTTCGGTACAAGCCTACAAGAACGAACAGCTTGAAATTGAGAACGAGCAGCTTCGCAAGCAGAGCAAGGAGCTACAGAAAGAATGTAGAACGCTACTTTTGAAGAATCAGCAGTTACAAGATATCAATCAAGCTCTTGCCCAACAAGTGGAGCAACCATTTTTGACCTACTGCATGATGGAGTTTATCCGTAATGCAAAAGTTAGGGGCGAACAGGGAGAAATCAAACTGGTGGTTGATGGCTTCCAAACATATTTAGCTCGCAACCAAGAACAACTCCGCGCTAAGTGGGAGCAGCAGTTACTACCCAACTACTACCCTCCACTTGAGCAAGAGGATGAGCGCTTCCGTGAACGGGAGTACGACTACGAGCAAGATTATGACGATAGGGAACGTTAACAAACAAGGACACGGGATTGATTTCCCGTGTCCTTTTCCTTTTGGGACATATATGTGGGTCGGCGGTGGGACACGAATGTGTCCCCGAAAAGAATGGACGCCGCCGCTCGGGGGCGAACAATCTTCCCTAAACGTCGACGTCCTATGTAGGCAAACGGAGCGAACTGGACAGACTTATCCCTTTGAAAAATTCAAAGGGATAGTCCAACTGCATAGTGCCGTCCTAGAGGCGAGGTTTCCGTATGCGTTTTATTTGCCACCCTGACTTGCCAATCCATTGCCTGACTGACGAACCATTTACGCCTCTGCTCTGCGTGTTAACAGGTTCACCCCTGCACCGAAACATAGTTGTGCTATGCGTGTGCTATCCTTCGCTATTACCCAACCTCTTAAAAATGATTACTCAACGGCATCTCATATTTTCCACAACGGGGCACCGAACTGCGCCGATTTAAGCTAACAATCCGTAAGCTAGCAGCCATTATCTGCCACTGTCTATTCTTTTACTTGCTCACCAGTATTCTTCGCAAAATAAACGATAATCAAGCAACCAAACTTGTAGGGACACAGGGTGGAGTGCCCCACTCGCTTCACATTTTTTTCGGAGTGGTCGGTAGACCTGCAATTTTTAAAGAGATTTGCTCCAAAACTCTCTGTGATTCAGTTGTGTACCTTGGGTTGCTTTAATGATGCAGCCAGCGAAAGCCAACCGCTAAATAAGTCAGTCTAAATATCATCAATAAGTCAATCACACCAGTTAAGGTCATCCGTTGGCTGCACCATTCCAAGGCTTAAATAAAATAGACGATAAAAAATGCCGCTCTTGACAATCTTTTAGTCTGCCCTCCCTCTGGGGGCGATTTCTTCTATCTTAGGTTTACATAACATTTTAGAAGAAGATAGGAGATTGACTATGAAAGTACATACTGAAATCATCGGCGGCGGCAACGCCTACACCTTTAACGGATTCCTGCACACCTTGACCGACCTTATTGCCAAATATGAAGCCGAGTTCGAAGAACTGGCTCGTACCGAAAACGGAAACGCACCGAGCGTTTCCGTTTTTTGCTTGCTTTTTGGGATAACTGGAGTTATGATAATATAAAAGTTTGGACAGCGCACAACTTAAACAGAAAGGAAGCGGTGCAAGTGGAGAAAAAGAAAGCTTACATATACACCCGAGTATCAACCGCTATGCAGGTCGATGGCTACAGCTTGGAAGCACAGGAAGAACGGCTGCGGCGGCATTGCGAATATCACGATATGGAAGTCACCCGTATATACACCGACAAAGGAAAATCTGGCTCAACAATCGTGGGCAGAGAGCAGTTTCAACAAATGCTCAATGATATAGAGAGTCAAAAAGACGGCGTTTCCTATGTCCTCGTCTACAAGCTTAGTCGGTTTGGACGAAATGCCTATGATATTCACGGGTCTCTGCGTACTCTCACGGAAAACAATGTCTATTTGGTGGCAGTAGAGGACGGCATCGACACAAGCACCAAGATGGGCGAGACATTTGCCCTTATTATGGCTGCATTGGCACAGGCAGAGCTTTCCAATATTCACGAACAGACCTTTTTAGGTCGGCAGCAGAAAGCACGAGAGGGCAAGTGGAACGGCGGTATGTCCCCCTTGGGGTATCAGCTGGTCGATGGCAACCTAATTATCGACGAAGCAGAAGCAGCAATCGTCCGCCGAATCTTTGACTTATACACCCAAGAACGCCCGCTCGGCATTGCTGGCGTTGTCAAGCAACTGCTGAAGGAAGAGGTCAAGCGACCCCCGCGCCAAAACCGCACCTACGGGCAAATCGGTCGTAAACTGGTTTCTGATGTGCTGGAAAATCCCATCTACGCAGGACAGATAGCCTATGGACGGCGGCATATGGAAAAAGCAGACCGCAAAGGCAATCGCAAGGTAGTAAACCAAAAGGAATATATCCTTGTCCAAGGTGAGCATACGCCTATTGTGACCTTGGAGCAATTCCAAGCCGCCCAGGAGCTACGGCAAGGGCGGAGTAATATGTGCGAACGCCGCCCCGACAATGACTATGTACATCTGCTGTCCCCAATGCTGCGTTGCCCCGAGTGTGGAGCTTCTATGTATGGAAATACCACACGGAAGAAGAAAAAGACCAAAGACGGGGAATTTTACGCAGACTATCATTTTTATGCTTGCAAGCATCGGCGGAGCATCGAGGGAAAAACCTGCACCTACAGGAAGAACTGGAACAGCAAGGATATAGACGGCCCTGTGGTGGAAATTATCACCCAGCTAATTAACGACCCGAAACTGGCTGACTATATCCGTTCCAAGCTATCCAGCGTTGTAGATGTAGAAACTGTGGAAGCTGATATTGCCAAGATAGAAAAGGCGCTGAAGCGGACACAGGCAAACAAAAAGGAGCGCTATAAAGAACTGGAAGATTTCGACCCCACCGACCCTATTGATAGTGTTAAAATTCGAGATACCAAGGCAAGCATTGACAATCTATCTGTCAAGGAAGTAGAATATAGGCAAGACTTGGCGGAGCTTCGCAACAAGCTCGTTGCGGTCAAGCAGAATCAACTGACCAAGGATACTGTTCTCAAGGTGTTGAGCCACTTCTCCCTGTTCTTTGATAGAATGACACCTACAGACAAACAGGTGCTGCTGCGGTCTCTCGTTGAGGAAATCCAAATCTTCCCAGAGAAAACCGAGGACGGCAGAATTATCAAGAGCATAAAACTGTGTGTGCCTGTGGTTTATGAGAACGAAACCACCCCTAAAATCAGTTGGGACAAATTGACCCCCGTCGAATCCATTTGCGTATTAGAAAAATAACGGAGGGACCATTATGAACAAACCCGATTATATGATTTTATTGAACCACACCCATCGGCTGCCGGAGGGTTTTGAAGATACCATTACTTTGCTGAATGTGGAAAATGCCGCAGGCGAAGCCTACCGGGTGGAAGCAAAGGCCTATGACGCGTTTCTCCGTCTGCGGGAAGACCTGATGAAAAACGACGGCCTGCAGATCGAACTGCTGTCCGTTTACAGAGATATCCCCCAACAGGAACGGACTTGGGCGCGGACGATGGAGAGTAATGGCGAGGAATACACCCGCAAATATGTAGCCATTCCCGGCTGCTCAGAGCATCACACCGGCTTCGCCCTGGATGTGGGCTTTATGCTGGACGGCAAGATTTCTCATAAAAATGCCGACCTGTTTTCCTATGACTCTATGTATCAGGTTGTTCATAGGAAACTGCCCCAATACGGATTCATTCTCCGCTACCCTGCAGACAAGGAATCCATCACCAAGATCGGCTATGAGCCTTGGCACTTCCGTTACATAGACGACCCCGAGATCGCACAGCAGATCACCGACAACGGCATCTGCTTTGAGGAATACTGGCAAAATAAGTAATACAGAGGAAATAATTATGGCATTCGAATTACCGAAATATTACCATCCGGATTTTGAAAAGCTGGGTCTTATAAACGCGCCGGATGCAGTCTGCGCCCCGGCGGAGATGGACGGCGTGGCGCCGGAGAATTTCCACTCTACCTCTATGTACCCGGAATACTTCAAAATTGCGGGTCAGTGGTGCCTTGCAGAGGAGAGCCGTATGGATGCCTGTGTGGTGCTCCGAAATAGCGGCGCGCTGGATGTGGTAGAGGCACGGAACTTGAAAAAAGGCGATCTTGTGATCCTGGGCAGAACCGAAAAGGGCGAAGAGGGTATCTATCTGCACAGCAAGGGTTTTGTAGAGCCAAAGGAAAAGCTGGAGGACGAATTCGTGTTCCGGCAGGGCAGAAGCCGTGAGACCTCCTATGCCCGGGATTATGACAAATTGATGGAGTTGCTGCGCTATGAAAAAGACCACGGCAACATCATCTGGGTCATGGGACCTGCCTTTGCTTTTGACGAGGATGCGAGAAAAGCTATGTCCACGCTCATTGATAACGGCTATGCCCACGGTCTTTTGGCAGGCAACGCTTTGGCCACTCACGATTTGGAGGGCGCACTGCTGCATACCGCTTTGGGTCAGGATATTTATACGCAAAAATCCCAGCCGAATGGGCATTATAATCATCTGGATGTGTGCAACAAGGTACGCAGAAGCGGCTCTATCGCCCAGTTTGTCAAGGACTATCAGCTGGACGACGGCATTATGTGCAGCTGCGTGAAGAACGATGTGCCTTTCGTTCTTGCCGGCTCTATCCGGGATGACGGTCCTCTGCCGGAGGTCATCGCCGATGCCTATGAGGCGGCAGGGCAGATGCGGAAATTGGTGAAGAAGGCAACCACTGTCATCTGTATGGCTACCATGCTTCACACCATCGCCACCGGCAATATGACCCCCAACTTCCGGGTACTGGAGGACGGGACGGTCAGACCGGTGTACCTGTATACCGTGGATATCGACGAATTTGTGGTCAATAAGCTGCTGGACAGAGGCAGTTTGAGCGCCACCACCGTGGTCACCAATGTGCAGGACTTTATCACCCTCATCGCAAAGGGCTTAAATTTGATGTAAGAAGTTTGTTGCATTGCCGGTATTATTCAAAAAAAGTATTGACACAAACACTTTAATGTGCTAAACTACTGATAAGTTTGATAGAGGCGCGTTGCATCATCAGTACCGCCTGCCGGGAGGTCTTCGCAGGACTGTGGCAAGGGGGAAAGGGAGCGACGCCGAAGGGAGCCGAGGCGAAAGGCTTGCCTGGGCAGGCAGGGAATACTTGTCTGACTGTCGCATATGCGGAGTGCTATCATCAATACAGAGTAGCGTCCTGTTTTTCTGCGGAAATAGGGCGTGGCACTGTTTTTTTTGATGGCCGATGCTTGCATCGGTCAATTTTTTATATTGGGAGTTGGAATTATGAGAAAAGAAAGTATTTTTCTGGGCGCGGCCACGGCGGTCGTTACGCCTCTGACCGAAAAGGGTGTGGATTATGCTCAGTTCAAACGGCTGTTGCTGTGGCAGGTGGAGCAGGGAATTGATGCGCTGGTCATCTGCGGTACCACCGGCGAATGCTCCACATTGACCGACGAGGAGCACCGCGAGGTTCTGAAGTTTGCTATGGATACCGTGGGCGGTCGGGTGCCTATGATTGCCGGTACCGGCTCAAATGATGTAGCGTATGCCATCGACCTGACTCGGTATGCCTGTGATATCGGTTACGATGCCATGCTTTTGGTGACACCCTATTATAATAAAACAACCCAAAAGGGTTTGGTGGCTTCCTTTACCGCAATTGCCGATGCTTCTTCAAAGCCGGTAATTCTGTATAATGTGCCCTCCCGTACCGGTGTGAATATTGAGCCTGCAACCTATGCCGAGCTGGCAAAGCACCCCCGGATCTGCGCCATCAAAGAGGCAGGCGGCAACATTTCCAAAATCGTGGAGACGGTTGCATTGGTGGGAGATAAATTGGACATTTACTCCGGCAACGACGATCAGATCGTGCCAATCCTTGCCTGCGGAGGTAAGGGTGTGATCTCCGTTTTGTCCAATGTACTGCCTACAGAGACCTCGACCATATGCAAAAAGTTCTTTGCCGGTGATGTGGCAGGCGCTATGGAAATGCAAAAGAAATATCTGCCTCTTATCAACGCGCTGTTCTGTGAGGTCAATCCCATTCCTGTGAAAGCAGCCATGGCGGCAATGGGCTTCTGTGAAAATTATCTGCGTCTGCCGCTGGTTCCTATGGAGAAAAACCACGAAGAAGTGCTGTTGCAATGTATGCGTGATGCGGGTGTAGAGGTATAATAGACCGGCAAGGATGTGAACGAGTATGATAAAAATTGGAATCGTGGGTTACGGCAATCTGGCAAGAGGCGCCGAATGTGCCATCCGTCAGAACCCGGATATGGAGCTGACGGCGGTATTCACCCGCCGTATGCCTGCCGCAGTGAAGCTGCAAACACCCGGTGTGCCGGTTTTGCCTATGGCAGAGGTGGCGCAGTGGAAGGATAAGCTCGATGTGTTGCTGCTGTGTGGCGGCAGCGCTACGGACTTGCCGGAGATGACACCTGCATTGGCGAAGGACTTCAATGTAGTGGACAGCTTTGATACCCACGCCGATATTCCGGCCCATTTTGCCCGGGTGGACAAGGCAGCAAAGGAAAGTGACCATATCGCAGTGATCTCCGCAGGTTGGGATCCTGGTTTGTTTTCGGTGAGCCGTCTGTACGGCGCTGCTGTTTTGCCGGTGGGCAACACCTATACCTTCTGGGGAAAAGGTGTCAGTCAGGGTCATTCCGATGCAGTTCGCCGGATCCCCGGTGTGGCAGATTGCCGCCAGTATACCATTCCGGTGGAGGAAGCGCTGACCCGTGTTCGCAGTGGGGAAAATCCGGAATTTACCACCCGGGAAAAGCATACCCGGTACTGCTATGTGGTGGCGCAGGAGGGGGCAGACAAGGCGGCCATCGAGAACGCCATCTAGACCATGCCCAACTACTTTGCCGATTATGACACCACTGTGGAATTTATTTCCCATGAGCAGATGGAACGTGAACATGCAGGTCTGCCCCACGGTGGCAGTGTGATCCGTAGCGGCATCACCGGCTGGGAAGGCGAAAACAGACAGACGATTGAATATAAGCTGACGCTGGATTCCAACCCCCAGTTTACTGCCAGTGTGCTCGTAGCCGCTGCCCGGGCAGCTATGAAGCTGAAAAGCAGGGGAGAAACCGGCTGTCGCACAATGTTTGATATTGCTCCGGCAGACTTAAGCCTTTTATCCCGGGAGGAAATGTTGGCACAGCTGTTGTGATGACAAGGAATATAGAGATATGATTTACAATAACCTTTCTGTCAATGCCGAAGGGCATTTAACTTTTGCAGGATACGACACTGTGGTGCTTGCAAAGACCTATGGAACAGCCTTGCAGGTCTTGGATGAGGAACGGATTCGTGACCGCTGCCGGATATATAAACAGGCGATGGCAGCATATTTGCCTGCGGGCTCCCGTCCGTTGTATGCCAGTAAAGCGCTGAGTATTAAGCGGATCTACGGGATCATGCAGCAGGAGGATATGGGTGTGGATGTGGTGTCTGTCGGGGAGCTGTATACAGCTGTGCGGGCAGGTTTTCCTATGGAAAATGCCTATTTCCACGGAAGCAGTAAAACCGATGAAGACATCCGCTTTGCTATGGAAAACCGTGTTGGCTATTTTGTTTGCGACAATGCCGATGAGCTGGACGCTATCGATACGGAAGCAGCCAGACAGGGAATTTGCCAAAAGATATTCCTGCGGCTGGCGCCGGGTGTAGACCCGCATACCCACGAAAAGATCAACACGGGACGGGTGGACTCCAAATTCGGTGTTGCCATCGAAACCGGTCAGGCGGAAGATTTGACGGCGTGTGCCCTTGAAAAGAAAAATATAGAGCTGATCGGTTACCATTGCCATGTTGGTTCTCAGCTGTTTGATGAGGAGTTGTTCTGTGATTCTGCCACCAATATGCTGACCTTTGTCGCAAAAATTGCAAAAAAATACGGCTATATGGCAAAGGAAGTGAATTTGGGCGGCGGTATGGGTGTTCCCTATACGGCGGCGGAGCCTGCGGTGGATTATGCGGAAAACATCCGGAAAACGGGTGCGCATATCAAAGCGCTGTGTGATAGCCTGCAAATTCCGCCCCCTGCCATTTTAATGGAGCCGGGTCGCAGTATCGTTGCCGATTCCGGTATCACACTGTATACTGTTACCGGTACCAAAGAAATTCCTGGGTTTAAGAATTATGTAAACATAGACGGCGGTATGACGGACAACCCCCGTTACACCCTTTATCAATCTCCGTACACAGTGTATAATGCCGGAAAAATGAAGCAGATAGCAGATTTTGTGTATACAGTGGCGGGACGCTGCTGTGAAAGCGGCGACTTGATACAGGAAAATGTGATACTGCCAAAGTCTGTCCGGGGAGATGTGTTGGCTGTGCTGACCACCGGCGCCTACAACTATTCCATGGCGTCCAACTATAACCGAGTCCCACGACCGGCAGTGGTGATGATCGGAAAGAACGGACCCTATATTGCAGTTCGCCGGGAAACACCGGAGGATCTTCTGCGTTGTGACCTGTAAAGCCGAGGCGTTGCACACAATATGCCATTTTATACCGCCACTGATGCCAGTGGCGGTGTTTTTTAAAAATATTTCCGGTGAAATGCTGTATTTTTTACAAAAATGATAAAAAAAGCATTGAAAACCCACTTTCATTCGTGTATAATGATCGTGTTGCGGTGTTTAGCACCGCGTTCCAAGAAAGGAGTAACATAATATGAACATTCGTAATATCGCCCTGCTGGGCCACAGTGGCAGCGGCAAGACCGCTTTGACTGAGAGCTTACTCTACATAACCGGTGCCATCGACCGTATGGGCAAGAATGCCGACGGCAACACCGTCTGTGACTACGACCCCGAGGAGATCCGCCGTAATATCTCCATTTCCACCGCTGTTGCTCCCGTGGAGTACGCTGGTTGCAAGATCAATGTGCTGGATACCCCCGGTGCATTCGACTTCTCCGGTGCTGTGATGGAAGCTCTGCGCGCTGCTGACGGCGCTATCCTGGTGGCTTCTGCCAAGGACGGCAT
>JAZRLE010000047.1:0-6700 GCA_045646665.1 Faecousia sp.
AACAGTGAATTCATTTCCAGAATCGCATACATTTTGGAAATTTGGCAGGAATGCAGAATAACAAAGGGGGATCGCTATGAGAGAGAATAAAACCTGCCCAAACACAGGATGGCAGCAAATGCCTACAGAGGAACTGGATCAGATTCTGCAGGCAGAGCTGGAGAAGGAATATCCCAATGAGGAGGTGGTATTGCCCATCTTGCATGAACTGAAAGAGAGAGAAAAGGACATTCCGGTTGAGAAGACACCGGAGGTCTTGGAAATATTAGAAAAATTAAGTAAACACAACACACCATCTAAACAGTTCATACATAAACGCAGATGGCTTGCCGGAATCGCGGCTGCCGCAGCTGTCGTTTGCATCGTAATAATGTCAGTATCTCCGACTGTTCGGGCAGAGAGCCTTTTCGATATATTGTTCCGCTGGACGAGCAGCGTATTCGAATTCTTCACCCCAGAGCAAGATGCCTCCAATCCCCCGGTAGAAATCGTTTTTAAAACAGACAACCCCGGATTACAGCAGTTGTATGACAAAATAACAGAACTGGGTGTAACCGAGCTGGTTGTACCCATGTGGTTGCCAGAGGAATTTGAACTATTGGAACTACAGGTATCACCTGCTCCTGGTGGAACCAGAGTGCATGGAGAGTTTAAAAACGGCGACAATAATTTTTCGATTACATATCGCATATCTGCGGATATTTCCGTAAAAGTTGAGAAAGAGGAAGCCGGTATTGAAGTATTTGAAGCAGGAGACAAACGTCACTTTGTAGTGGAAAATATGGACACCGTATCTGTAATATGGACGGTAGATGGCGTGGAGTGTGTAATGAATACTGATATTCAGAAAGAAGACATCTACCCAATTATTATATCCATTTACAGGAGTGAATTAACAGAATGAAAAAACTTGTTCGTTTTGTATGCGTAATCCTTGTTTGCGGTCTGCTTCTTGCTGTTCCTGCGCAAGCGGCTGAAACAGCGGAGTCGAGAGCAAGCACCTTCTTTTCTTCCTATGGAACGGATCTTTATAAAACATCCTCATCCTCTTTTCAAATTTGGTTTGATGTAGTAGCTACTGCCGGAAATACAATGCAGGTTCTGGGTGTCCGCGAAATCATTGTCTATCGCTCTGCTGACCAGCAGTCCTGGACCAAAATGCGGACCTATACGATGGATAATCACCCTCAAATGGTAGCCCAGAATACGACAGCCCATATTGATTATGTAACATATAACTATGCCACTACGGGATACTACTATAGGGCATACATCACCTTCTACGCCAAAAACAGCAGCGGCATTGCTGAACGATATGTCTACACAGAAATTCTCAGAATGTAATAGGGTTGCCCCCTCTGCAGGTTAGCTTTCTGCAGAGGGGGCTTTTTCTATAAGGGCATTTAGGTGTTCTATAATGTGACGGATGGTGCACGGAATGAGAATCATATCCTGCACGCCTGCGTCAGTGGCTGCCTGCAGCACAGCCGGGGTCGCAAGATTGGTAAGCGCCAGAATACTATGAGGCCGAAAGCTGGTTTTTCGCAAAACGGTTAGCCCGTCTATAACAGGAAGCGTCAGATCTAAAATCAGAGCATCGAAGGGATGTGTTTCCAGCATCGCAAGGGCATCTGTGCCGGTATTGCAAGTATGTACATCGTGGATAGATAAGGAGGATACGAGCAATTCAGTGATGATTTCTGACTTTACGGCAATAAGCAGTTTCAATATGCACTCACCTCTAAAAACATTGATATGAGGAGCATAGCATAAGAGTACGCATACGGGCAACCAAGGGAAACCGAGGAAAACCGAGGTTTTTCGTAAGAAGACGCAGAAAAAAGCCAGAGATACCGGCAGTGTCACTTAGTTAAGAAAAACCTGTCATTCTGAGGAGCGTAAGCGACGAAGAATCCCCTTCTTAAGATGGGGATCCTTCGCATGAATTAGGGTATGCTTGCCACCGGCAAGCATAAAGATTGCAGATTCGCTGCGCGGAGCACCACGCTCAGGATGACATCCTTAACTTAATGACATTGGAGATACCAGCAGCTTTTCGTCGAACATGACAGTTGAATAAAAAGGTCGTCTGTGTTAACATTACCCCCAATTGGGAGGGGTTACCTTTATATACGATTCCGCATGCTTGTGTAAGAGCAGGTATGCGGTTTTTGTGTTTATCCGCTGCTTGCTTGATTTAGGGTACAATATAAGTAACCAATCAAGGAGGAAGCATTATGAAACTGTCTACGAAACGAATCAAGGAATTTGCAAACTATCTATAACTTTGTTTACGGAGGTGTTTTATAATGAGCAATATCGATCAACACCATGAACTGATCATCGAGCGGATTAACTCCGAGCTTGTCAACATCCTGGGCAACCTGGTCAACCGTACTGTGGCGATGTCCGGCAAGTACTTTGACGGCAAGATCATGGCGCCTACCGGCGCAAAGCTGTGCTAAAAAATAATGTGAGGGTGTCTTTGGACACCCTCTTTTCTGTCTGAACCCCTGCTAAAAATCGCCCGAAAACGGGCGGCTTTTTTGTGCACATTTTTAGCGTTTATAAATAATATTTCCAAAAATGAGAAAAACTAGGAGACGCAACAGCTTTTCTAACAGAAAATTAAACAGATTTTAAGGTTGTTTCTTTAATTATATTGTAAGAACGTCTTGCAATTGCTAAAAAAATGTGGTACGCTGTATCAGTATAATTATAACTATAACTATAACTATAACTATAACTATACCTATACCTATAACTATGCCAATGCCCATTTTGCCCAAGGGGCGATGGGGAGGCGTTTCAACAGATACGAACGTTACGGACCTTACCCGTGTGAGGAGGAAATATACTTGAAAACTTTGAGAAGGATCATTGTACTGCTGCTGATGGCTTGCCTGATCGCCGGCATGACGCAGGTGGCACTGGCTGCTGACGGATTGGACTATTCTGAGCTGGAAAAGCAGATCGGCATCGCTAACGGATTGAAATCTTATGACTATACAAATGAGAGCTGGAAGGAGCTTGCCAAAGCGGTGGAGCTTGGCAACAAGCGGCTGGAGGGCGTATACGACCAGGGCAAGCTGGATGCCGCCGCGGAAGACATCGAAAAGGCTATCAAAAATCTTGTAAAGATGGATTACAGCGCCCTGATCGCGCAGCTGGATGCGGTATATGCCAAGATGGACGAAAATCCCAAGTATCACGATGTGTGGTACCGAATGGATAAGGCGGTGGACAAGGCCCGCCCGTTGCTGGTCAGCGGTGACCAGCAGGCGGTGGACGAAATGGTTACCACCCTCAAGGAGCTGATGGCGGAGCTGATCGCCTGCAGCGAGGAACTGGCAACGCCTGAGGTAGTCATCCAGGAGGTGCCGGTAGAGGTTCCGCCCACCAAGCCCTTCTGCAACATCCCCAGCCATCGCACCTGGCCGCTGCTGTTTGCAGCCAGCGTGGCAGTCAATGTGCTGCTTCTGGTGGCGCTGGGCTTTGTGCTGCGGAAGAAGAAAAACACGGTGGATAACACCCCGCTGGTCAATTATGATATTGACGACGACATGGAGATCTGATTATGGCAGAGATCAACTGGAAACGAAAAGAATATGAGTCCTGGGACGAAGCCTTCCGGGGATTGCTGCCGGTGATCCGACAGCAGTCGGTTCGTGTGGCGACGTACACTCAGGTGCTGTATGTGCAGGCCTGCGCCGGTAAGTTTGGGGCAGACACCCGCATGGGCGCGGAGCGGATCAACGGCAAGTACGCGGACCTGGCGTATAAATGCGGTATGTACCATCAATTGGGCAAGGCGCTGGTTCCCCCGGAATATCAAGTGTGGGTCAAGGACTTCACCGAGGAGGAGCGGGCGGTGTACAAAAAGTATACCACTGACGGCCGCACCCTGGTTGCAACCCTCCAGGCCCGCAGCGAACGGGCATGGGAACGGCGTAAGGGTGAATTTGCCGAGCGTCCCACCAAGAACATTCCCTGGCTGATGATCCGGGAAAGCTGCGAGCAGCATATGGAGCGCTGGGACGGTAGCGGCTACCCCCTGCAGATGCAGGGCAGCGAGATCAGCCCCATCGCCCAGATCGTGGGTCTTGCCAAGGAACTGGATCGGCTGGTGTCCGAGACCAAGTCGGAGGATCCTTTCTCCGAGGCCTATCAGATCCTGATCCAGCAAGCCGGAACACGTTGGAATCCGGAGCTGATCGAAATTCTTAAGACCTGCCGGGCAAAATGCCGGGCTGTCTATACAAAGCATATCCACTATACCCTGACTCTCCCCAAGACCATTCCCCTGGTGGAACGGCGCAAGGACAGATCCATGGGTCTGCAGTACCGTCCCATGGTCTGCGATACGGTGGGAACGGTGGTCGCCTATGAGGCGAGCCCCTGGTTCGGCGGTATTCTGGGTCGCCCCAGTGAGACGGAGGGGATGGCGGAGCTGGAGGAAATGCTCCAGCGCAAGAAGCTGGTGGAGGATGTGTCCCGATACTTCCTCTACGAAGCGGCAGATACGGTGCTTCGCATAGAGAACTGTAAGCTGCAGCTGCAGGGCGTGGTCTTGCAGATGCTGCCCAGCTTCTACCAGCTGAACACCCAGCTGCAGATGTTCAACCAACTGTTCAAGGATCAGCCAATCTCCAAGGAGAAGCTGCTGCTGACGGTGCCTGCCCAGCTGGTGGCAACTACCACAAAGAAAAACCTGGAGCAGATCGAGCGCTACCTGCGCAACGGAATCTGCCTGGTGCTGGACGGCTATGATCCGGTGGAGCAGGGCGAAAAGCTCAGCCCCCAGCAGGCCAAGGCCATGGGCTTTACCCACCTGCGGCTGGCAAGAAATCTGTACATGAAGCCGGAGACCGCCAATCTCATTGCGCAGCTGCAGGAGGAGGGCTTCACGGTCCTGGGCGGCAAAGCCGACGATCATGATGTTCTGCGCTGGCTCACCGCCTGCGGTGTGGCATACTCCAGCGGCACCATCACCGGCGTGCAAGTAACGGATAACGAACTGATCCGGGATTGCCTGATCGCAGAGAGATAAGCCTATGGAGAAGAAAAAGGGCATTTTCAGTTGGCTCAAGCCGAAGCTGGAGCCGCTGGAAGTATATATGCTGGCTGCAGAAAACCCGGTGGGCAAACGGCAGCTGCGGCCGGTCTTCCGACGAAGGCGCAGCCGGGTCGTCCTGACCCGGGAGCAGGTCACAGCCATTAAGCGTGGCCGCCGTGTCCTTCGCAAGGACATGAAGGAGCGAGGGCTGAAACGCTGGAGCGACTTCGACGAAACAGCCACCAGCCTGGGTCTGTACTTTGACCGCCGGGGACTGGCGCTGATCATCCCCTGGTTTTTAGGGGGCAGCACGGCGCTGAAGATCCTGGCGACCACGGTGGTGGTGACCATGCTGGTGACGGTCTTCGAGCCGGTCACCGAGTATGTGACCCAGTATATGACGGAATATGTCACGGAATATGTCACGGAATTTCAGGATAAAGACCGGTTTACGATCAATCTCTCCGACGAGCTTCTGAATACGGGCTTCGAGCTGAGCGAGACCCCGGGCTTCGAAAACCCTCAGCAGACGCTGTTCTCGGTGCCGGTGACCAGAGTTCCCTGCGTATCCATTACCCAGATTCCCCACGATGTGGCGCAGATCCCCAATAACACCGTCAAGGAATACTTCACCTATAGCTTCTACTGCCGCTATATCAATAAAAATGCGGAAGCAGATACGGCAGGCGATCTTTCCAAGTATGCGGTGAATTATGATTGGGGCATCCGTAAGCATATCGAGGGTCTCAATACTACCGCCCCCACAACTGGCCCCAGCGATCCCACCGCCGCCCAAAGCGGCGTGCAGGTCTCCGATGCTATTTGGCTGATTGTGATCCGGGACGATGAGGTGATCATCGCCGCCAAGGCGGAAAAGGATGAAGAGGGAAACCTGATCCCTCAGATGATCCCCACTCAAAAGGTGTTGGAAAGCCAGCGGGTGGCATTCAAGGACCGGTCTATGGACTACATAAACTTGGGACTTGCCAGGATCCACCCGGATATCACCGTGGACACGGTGGGAGATCTGGAAAGTCTCTTCGGCGCCCAGGCAAACCAGTACGAAGCCCAGGTGAACGCCTACTTCGACGCGGAGGGCATTCAGCCCCTGACTCGCCTGATGCTCAAAACGGCCGATTGGAAAAGCCATTATAAAGAGGTAGGCTCCTACGACAACTACAGCTACTACCAGGTGATCGCAGAGGAGTTTAAATCCGACGATGTGCTGGTGGAGCGGACGGTCGAGGGCGTGCTGCCTTGGATCAAGGACAGGAATGAAGAAGTCCATAAGTATACGGTGGTCATTTGGCTGGAAGGCGACGATCCCCAATGCACCAACGAGCTGATGGACGGACATATCGGTCTGAACTTCCAGATCAAGGGCGAAAACGAGGAATATGTGGATGCGATCATCACCCCCACAGTTCCCACCGAACCTACCTCATAATTCCGCACAAGCCCCCTTTAGGCAAGGGGGGCAGGAGAGTGCCCTTACATAAATGTATATATTCCCAAGGCGGTTGCACTTCACCGCCCCGGGGATCATATAGTTCCGGCGGGAACAGAAACACGCACGCATAAAAGAAAGGAATGATGAAAAGACATGAACAAGAAAACAGCAAGACGCAAGCGCGATCTGAAGAC
>JAZRLE010000048.1:0-16505 GCA_045646665.1 Faecousia sp.
ATTTGGTTTGTCTCTAAGACCGCTTGGCCTCCGACTTCCCCCATTCACACCTCCTCCCCCTACTCCTCCTCCAAGGCCGGCGCTGACCTGCTGGTTATGGCTTATCACCGCACCTTTGGTCTGCCGGTGACCATTTCCCGCTGCTCCAACAACTACGGTCCTTATCACTTCCCCGAGAAGCTGATTCCTCTGATGATCGCAAATGCCCTGGCTGACAAGACTCTGCCCGTTTACGGCGAGGGTCTGAACGTCCGCGACTGGCTGTATGTGGAGGACCACTGCAAGGCCATCGACCTGATCATTCACAATGGTCGCGTGGGAGAAGTCTACAATGTCGGCGGTCATAACGAAAAGCAGAACATCGAGATCGTGAAGATCATCTGCAAGGCGCTGGGTAAGCCGGAAAGTCTCATCACCCATGTGGGCGACCGGGCAGGTCACGATATGCGCTATGCTATCGACCCCACCAAGATCCACTCTGAGCTGGGCTGGCTGCCGGAGACCAAGTTCGAAGACGGCATCCAAAAGACCATCCAGTGGTATCTGGATAACAAGCAGTGGTGGCAGACCATCATTTCCGGCGAGTATCAGAACTACTACGAGAAGATGTACGGCAACCGATAAAACGCCCTCTTGGCTCCCCCTTTGGGGGAGCTGTCAGCGAAGCTGACTGAGAGGGCCCTCTCCGCCCAGTGTGCGCACTGGGCACCTCTCCCTCCGGGAGAGGCAAGAAAAATATTTCTTATTACCAAAAGGGTGTTATTATGAAAGTATTTGTCACCGGCGTGGCCGGTCAATTGGGTCACGATGTAGTCAACGAGCTTTGCCGCCGGGGCTATGAAGCCATCGGCAGCGATATTGCACCGGAGTATAGCGGTGTGGCAGACGGCTCTGCCGTCACCGCCTGCAAGTATGTATCCTTGGACATCACCGATGAAAAGGCAGTATCTGCCGCTTTGGCAGAAATCGCCCCCGATGCGGTGGTGCATTGCGCCGCTTGGACGGCGGTAGACCTTGCCGAGGACGAGGATAAGCAGGAAAAAGTCCGCGCCATCAATGCCGGCGGCACCCAGAATATCGCCACCGCCTGCAAGGCTCTCAACTGCAAAATGGTGTATATTTCCACCGACTATGTCTTTAACGGACAGGGCGAACTCCCTTGGCAGCCGGACTGCAAGGACTATAAGCCCCTGAATGTCTACGGTCAGACCAAGCTGGAAGGCGAACTGGCAGTTGCCAACACCCTTGAAAAGTACTTCATCGTGCGGATCGCCTGGGTGTTCGGTCTGAACGGCAAGAATTTCATCAAGACCATGCTGAATGTAGGCAAAAACCACGACACCGTCCGGGTGGTCTGTGACCAGATCGGCACTCCCACCTACACCTATGACCTGTCCCGGTTGTTGGTGGATATGGTGGCGTCTGAGAAGTATGGCTACTATCATGCCACCAATGAGGGTGGTTTCATCAGCTGGTACGATTTCACCTGCGAAATTTTCCGGCAGGCAGGCTACACCACACAGGTCGTACCCGTGACCACTGCCGAATACGGTCTATCCAAAGCCGCCCGTCCCTTTAACAGCCGGCTGGACAAGTCCAAGCTGGTGCAGGCTGGCTTTACCCCCCTGCCCACCTGGCAGGATGCACTGACTCGTTATCTGAAGGAGATCGAATAATTATGGGACAGATCACTGTTGAAAAGAATGTAGGCGGCATTGAGGGCCTGTGCGTCATTATGCCCAAGGTCCACGGTGACAACCGCGGCTATTTTATGGAGACCTACAGCCAGAGAGATATGGCAGAAGCCGGTTTGGACATCCCCTTTGTGCAGGACAACCAGTCTATGTCCGTCAAGGGCGTTCTCCGTGGTCTGCATTTTCAGATCAATTTCCCCCAGACCAAACTGGTGCGCGCCATCAAGGGTCGGGTGTTTGATGTGGCTGTTGACCTGCGCCAAGGCTCTGCTACCTACGGAAAATGGTACGGTGTGGAGCTGACCGAGGAGAATAAAAAGCAGTTTTTGATCCCCAAGGGCTTTGCCCACGGTTTTTTGGTGCTGTCTGAAACCGCCGAATTCTGCTACAAGTGCGACGATTTCTATCACGCCAATGACGAGGGCGGTCTTGCCTGGAATGACCCGGAAATCGGCATCGAGTGGCCGGAAGTGACCGGACAGTATCCCGGCAGTGCAACCGCAGAAGGCTATACCCTTTCTGACGGCACACCGCTGAATTTAAGTGAAAAGGACCAGAAATGGCCGGGGATCAAATAATGTCTGATAACAAGGCTCTTCGTTCCGGCATCGGATATACGCTGGGCAATATCCTGATCAAGGGTATCAACTTTCTGACTCTGCCCATTTTCAGCCGACTCCTCTCTCCGGAGGAGTTTGGTGTATACAACATTTTCGTTTCTTACGACGCCATTCTCTTTGTGATTATGGGGCTGGCGCTGCACGCCAGTATCCAAAGCGCAAATTTGGAGTTTCGTGGGCAGATCAACCGCTACACCTCCTCCATTTCCCTGATCTATGTAGGCAATGCCTTGGTATTCCTGGCTATTGTGGCGCTATTCTACCGGCAACTTTCCAATCTTTTGGATCTGCCGCCGGTAGCGGTGATCCTGCTGGTGCTGGGCAGCTTTTCCACCGCCCTCATCACCTTGTATAACACCCGGGTCAGTCTGGACTATGCCTATAAGAAGTATCTGCTGGTCTCCGCCTGCAGTTCTGTTTCCAATGTAGGTGTGTCCCTGCTGTTGGTTCTCACCGTTTTCCGGGAGCAGCGGGCGCTGGGCCGTATGATCGGTTCGGTGGTGCCTTTGTTTGTCATCGCCCTGCTCATCCTGTTCTCCTTCTTCCGGAAGGAAAGACCCCGTCCCAACCGGAAATACTGGCGGTTCGGCATTCTTTACAGCCTTCCCATTATCCCCCACGGCATCTCTCAGGTGCTGCTGGCTCAGTTCGGACGGATTATGATCCGCAACATGGAGGGCGATGCCCCTGCGGGCATCTACTCTTTGGCGGGAAACATCAAGCTCGTTCTTACCATCATCACCGACTCCATCGCTACCGCCTGGACAACTTGGTTCTATGCCCGTATGGATGAGGGAGATAAAAACGGTATCCAAAAGCGGTCCGTTCAGCTGACGGGATTGTTCTTTGTGCTGACCGTGGGTCTGATGGCCCTGTCCCCGGAGCTGGTCTTTATCCTTGGCGGAAAGGAATATGCGCTGGCAAAATTCGTAGCCATCCCTATGGTGATGGATGCGTTTATTCTGTTTTTGTATAATATCATCGTCCCCTCCGAGTACTATTCCAAGAAAACCTCTTTTATTATGGTAGGCACTATGGCGGCAGCGATCATCAATATCGTGCTGAACTATGTGTTTATTCTGCGCTTCGGCTTCCTTGCCGTCGGTTATACCACATTATTTGCCTATGTCTGCTATCTGGTGCTGCATATCATCATCTCCCGCAGACTGGTGAAATTCTTTGTGCTGCCGCTGAAATGGATCGCTGCTGCCTGCATTCTCCTTGCCGGATTGGCCGCGTGGAATCTGTGGCTGATCGACAATCTGCTCCTGCGGTGGGGTATGTGCGCCGTGGTGGTCATTCCCGTATCCCTTCTGCTGTTGCGAACCGTATTGCAAGAAAAGCGGAACAGCCAACAATCAATTAAGGACTGAATACTATGAAAGAATTATCCCTTCGTGAAATTCAAATGGCTGAATTTGGTGTACTGCAGAAGTTGTCCGAACTTTGCAAGCAACTGGATTTGCGCTACTATCTATTTTACGGCACGCTGCTGGGCGCCGTCCGTCATCAGGGTTTTATTCCCTGGGATGACGATGTGGATGTGGCAATGCCCCGTCCCGATTACGAAAAGCTGTTGGCTTATTGCGATGAACACGAAGCTGCCCTTGCACCTTTCCGGCTGATGCACTGCCGCAAGGACAAGGAATACATCTATCCCATTTCCCGCCTGTGCGACACCCGTTATGAGGTGGATTACGAGGGTACTGTGGATTACGGTCTGGGTCTGTTTGTGGACATCTACCCCCTGGACGGCTGCGGCGATACCGAAGCCGAAGCGAAAAAAATCCATAAGAAAAACAACATTTTGCAAAAACTGACCCATCTGGCAGGTACGCAAAAGTATAAACCCAGTCTGCAGGGCGGTTTTGTCCGCTCCTGCGTCAAGTTTGCCGGCTACTGCTTCGGTAAGCTGCTGGGTGCCGGTTATTTTGCCCGGAAAGCAGACAAAAACTCCCGGCGTCTGGCCTTTGAGACCTGCAAATTTGTTTCCTGCACCGTGTGGTTCGATTGGTACCATCGGTTCGATAAAACATTGCTGGCAGAACCCACCTTCCTCACCTTTGAAGGTGAGCAGTTCTCCGTCCCTGCAGGTACCGACGCGCTGCTGACCGATTGGTACGGAGATTATATGCAGTTGCCGCCGGAAGATGCTCGGATCGGACACCACTACTATACCGCGCGGCTGAAAGAGGAATACAAAGGAGCTGAATAAGATGACCAAACGAGAATTTGATGTTTTAATGGCGCTGTTGGACAGCGAAGGCGCTATGACCCAGCGAGAAATCGCCGAAAAAGTGAAACTGTCCTTGGGCAATGTGAATAAAACCGTCAAGGAGCTTTCCGCAGCCGGTCTGGTTGCCGGCGGTGCCATCACCCAGCAGGGTCTGGACGCTCTGGAACCCTACCGGGTCAAGCGGGCGATCTTCTTGGCCGCCGGTTTTGGCTCCCGGATGGTGCCCATTACCTTCAACACCCCCAAGCCTTTGGTGCGGGTCCATGGTGTGCGTATGATCGACACCCTGCTGGATGCGGTGGTGGCTGCAGAGATTCCGGAGATCGTCATTGTCCGGGGTTACCTGGGCGAGCAGTTCGACCAACTTCTTTATAAATATCCCCAGATCAAATTTGTGGAGAACCCCATTTACAACGAGGCCAACAATATCTCCTCTGCGATGTGTATCCGGTATCTGCTCCAGAACGCCTATGTGCTGGAGGCAGATCTGGTGCTGAGTAATCCCAAGCTGATCCGAAAGTATGAATATTCCTCCAATTTCTTAGGTGTCCCTGTGGAGGTCACCGATGACTGGTGCGTCTACAGCGACAGCAACGGCATCATCACCGAGGAGTGTGTAGGCGGTCGGGATTGCCACCAACTGATCGGTATTTCTTACTGGGATGCCGCAGCCGGCGCCCATCTGGCGGACGATCTGCACGAGATCTACACCAGTCCCGGCGGCAAGGAACGCTACTGGGAGCAGACCGCTCTGGTCTATAAGAAAGAGCATTATGCCGTATTTGTCCGGGAATGCAAGGCAGACGATATTGTGGAGATCGACTCCTTCAGCGAACTTAAGCGCATCGATCCGCTGTATGCGAAATAATCATCGTTTGTTCTTTATCCCCCCTTCCTTTGGTGTGAACATATTTGCTTAAAAATTTTCGTTTCCTCTTTTACTTTTGTTCAATATTTCCCAATTTCAGATGTTTGGTGAACATTTTCTTGACAATCACCTGTTTTGCCTGTAAAATACTTTTGTAGCAATAAGCAAATGGAGGTATCTCTATGAAAACTGCATGCAAATATATTTCTGTGTTTCTTGTGCTTACCGTAGTCCTGTGTCTTGGCCTGACCGGCTGCGGCGGCAACAAACCGGATGTTCTGATCTACACCAGCTCTGAGGATTTTAAAATCGAAAGCATGAGCGCCGCCTTGAAAGAGAAATTCCCCGACTACGATATCGCTGTAGAATATGTCTCCACCGGTGAGCACGCCGCCAAACTGTTGGCCGAGGGCTCTGCCTCCGAGTGCGACATTACCCACGATTTAGACTACGGTTATTTGGCAAAGCTGGATGCTGCAGGGGTCCTTGCTGATCTGTCCGCCTATGATAAGAGCATCTATATGCCAGACACCTGTTTGGGCGATAATTATATCATCGAGTTGCGCAACAGCGGCGCCATCATTGTGAACACCAATATCTTGACCCAAAAAAACCTGCCTACGCCCACCTGCTATGAAGATCTGCTGAAACCCGAATATAAAGGTCTGATCTCTATGCCCAACCCCAAGGCATCCGGCACAGGATTCATGTTCCTGAAAAGTCTGGTCAATGTATGGGGCGAAGAGAAGGCATACCAATACTTTGACAAACTCACTGAAAATGTACAGTCTTACACCTCCTCCGGCTCCGGACCCGTTCAAAAACTGATCCAGGGTGAGGTTGCCATTGGTCTGGGTATGACCGCCCAGGCTGTCACCGAGATCAATAAAGGTGCACCTTTGCAGATCCTGTTTTTTGCCGAAGGCGCCCCCTACACCCTGTACGGTCAGTCCATAATCAAGGGCAAGGAGACCGACCCCAAGGTTAAGGAAGTCTTTGACTATCTGGTTAATGAATACAACCACATCAACAACGAGAAGTTCTTCCCGGAACAGATCTATAAGGGTAAGACCTATTCCGTAAAAAATTATCCGACAGAGATTCCTTATGCAGATATGAAAAACAACACCATTGAGGAAAAAGAACGTCTGCTGGAAAAGTGGGCCCACTGACAAAATGAAAAGGACACCTTAGGGTGTCCTTTTCTGAGATAGAAAGGTATGACGCTATGAGCGAAAATATTAAGTTAAAAGCAGAAAATCTTGCTATGGTCTACGAAGGCAAGTGTGCGCTGGACCATATACATTTCCATGTGAACGACGGAGAGTTTCTGTCCATCCTGGGTCCCTCCGGCTGTGGCAAAACTACCATCTTGCGGATCCTGATCGGTCTGCTGAAACCCACCGCCGGCACTATCTTCAAAGACGGGGTGGACATTACCCACACCGTCTCCTCTTGCCGCGGTATGGGTATCGTTTTTCAGAATTATGCCCTGTTTGAGAATATGACTGTGCTGGGGAATGTTGAATACGCGCTGAAAATCCGCAAAGAAAACCGCAGCAAAGCTGCCCGTGCCGAAATTCGCCGGCAAGCAACAGAAATGATCGACCGCTTAGGTCTAAAAGAGCATATGCACAAGAAACCCGCCGAGCTCTCCGGTGGTCAGCAGCAGCGCGTTGCCATTGCCAGAACACTGATTATGAAGCCGGATATTATCCTGTTTGATGAGCCTATGAGCGCCTTGGATGTTGCTACCCGTCTTTCCCTGCGGAAGGAAATCAAGCAGATTCAGGCGGAATTCGGCACCACTATGATCTACATTACCCACGATCAGGAGGAAGCATTTGCCATGTCTGACCGGATTATGGTCATGAAAGAGGCCCGCATTGTCCAGATCGACACCCCGGAAGCCATCATCCGCAACCCGGCAGACGATTATGTAAAGGATTTTGTTCTCAATAACCTGCAAACAAAGATCGATTCTCTTTTCAAATATGTCAATGTTTGACAGGAGGCGGAAAAGCAATGAACAACTCTTTCATTTCCAAATTGCGAGGCAAGAAAGCCGATATCACGCGTCTGACGCTTGCCTGCGTCTTTATTGGACTGGTGTTTATCCCGCTGATCAAAATGTTCACCCATGTGAATGCTGACAGCATTCGTAAAGTGATCAACACCCCTACATTTTCCAGCGCAATCGTCAATTCTTTGGTGTCCACCGCCATCTCTACCGTCATCACGCTGATCCTCGCCTATGCCCTTGCCATTTGCGTGGAGCGCACCAACATTAAATGTAAGCGTGTCTTTGGGATTCTGTTCGTCCTGCCGATGCTGATCCCCTCCATTTCCAACGGTATGGGTCTGATTTTGCTTTTTGGCAACAACGGTCTGCTGACCAAGCTGCTGGGCATAAACGGCAACATCTACGGCCTGTCCGGTATTGTCATCGGCTCCGTGCTGTATGCCTTCCCCGTGGCATTTCTGATGCTTTCGGATATTATGCGCTACGAGGACAGCTCCCCCTATGAAGCAGCGCAGGTATTGGGCATCAGCAAATTCCGTCAATTTACCGCCATCACCTTTCCTTACCTGAGAAAGCCTCTGATTTCCGTTGTATTTGCGGTATTCACCCTGATTATTACCGACTACGGCGTCCCCTTGATGGTGGGCGGCAAATACACCACCATTCCCGTGGTGATGTACCAAGAGGTCATCGGTCAGCTGGACTTTGGCAAAGGTGCGGTGTACGGCTGTTTGCTGCTGATTCCTGCAGTTGCCGCCTTTATCATCGACCTTGTGAACAAAGACAAGGGCAATTCAGCCTTCGTTGCCAAGCCCATTGTGCCGGAAAACGGCTGGCTGAGAAAGCTTTGCAGCTACATTTTGTGCGTACTGGTAAGTCTGTTCGTCCTGATGCCCATCATATCCTTTGTTCTGCTTGCCTTTACCAAAAACTATCCCATTGATCTGACCATAACGGGGGACAATATCCGAAAAGCGCTGCAACTGAAGGCAGACAGATATCTGGTCAACTCTTTGCTGATGTCCCTGCTGGTGGCCGGCGCAGGCACGGGCATTTCCTTTATGACCGCCTATATGACCGCCCGTATGCACAGCAGAGCATCCCGGTTTCTGCATCTGTCCTCCATCACCTCTGCCGCGATTCCCGGTATGGTTTTGGGTCTTTCCTATGTGCTGACCTTTAAGGGCAGTCCCATCTACGGCACACTGGCGATTTTGGTAATGGCCAACATCATCCATTTTATCGCCTCACCCTATCTGATGGTCTACAACAGCCTGTCCAAGCTTAACAGCAATCTGGAAGGCGTGGGACACACGCTGGGTATCAGCCGGGGAAAGATGATTCGGGACGTTTTCATTCCCCAGTGCAAAAACACCCTTATGGAGATGTTCTCTTACTTCTTTGTGAACTGTATGATGACCATTTCCGCGGTATCTTTCCTTTCCACCACCGCAAACAAGCCGGTTTCCCTGATGATTAACCAGTTTGAAGCGCAAATGCAATTGGAATGCGCCGCAGTTGTCTCTTTGGCAATTCTTTGTGTCAACCTGATCGTAAAGGGTGCATTCCGTTTTTTGAACCCGGACAAGAAAAAATAATTTTACAAAACAAACAGCGGAGGTCGGTATATGCCGGACCTCCGCTAATTTTTCTAATATTTTTGCAATTTTCAGCCATACTGAAAGTGGAGGTATGGGTATGAAACGACTTGCGATTTTCTTGATTTTTCCATTGCTGCTGACCGGCTGCGCTTCTATCAGGCGAAAAATTGAATATCGGGTGGTTACCGGTGTGCAAGTGCATTATGAGCAGCCGGGGAATATCCTGGACCGCACCTACACAAAGCCTGCCAGTATGCAATCTATTTTGACCTATTTGCGCATCTTGAAGCCCTTTGGTCCGGTAGAACCGGACGGCAGTTCCGACAGCAATTGCCGCATCACATTGCAATATTCCCAAGGACCGGACAGCGTGTATTTGCAGCAGGGGCAGCAATATCTGCAAAAGGACGGGGGAGCGTGGGAATCCATCAACACCTCCCGGGCAAGCCTGTTATATCCATTGCTGTTGCTGCTGCCGTCAGATAGTTAAAAATTTGCAGGCGATTCGTGAATCACCCCCCACATTCACCTGAGAATAGGAAAAAGCGTGCCGGGTGGCACGCTTTTTGTTATTTTTTGTCGCAATCCAATGCCTGCTTACAGCCGACACAGCCGGCGCGGGTCTTCATCTGCATTTCCTGGGGTTGGGTGGACACTGTGGTGCAGGGAGCAACGGATTTGGTAATAAAGGCATTGGCGCCGATCACCGAATCCCGACCGATCACCGTTTCGCCGCCCAGCACGGAAGTACCGGCATAGATGGTAACATTGTCCTCAATGGTGGGATGCCGCCGCTTGCCCCGCAAGCTCTGACCGCCCCGGGTGGACAACGCGCCCAAGGTCACACCTTGGTAGATCTTCACATTGTCGCCGATCACTGTGGTTTCGCCCACCACAATGCCGGTGCCGTGGTCGATGAAGAAGAACTTGCCGATGGTGGCGCCGGGGTGGATATCGATACCGGTGATGCTGTGGGCATGCTCGGTCATGATCCGAGGAATCATCGGCACTTTCAGCAGATATAATTCGTGGGCCAGCCGGTACACCGTAATGGCAAACAGACCGGGGTAGGCGAAGATAATCTCAGCAAAGCCGGTGGCCGCCGGGTCACCGTCGTAAGATGCCTGCAGGTCGGTCTGCACCATCGCCCGCACCTTGGGAATCTGGCGGAAGAACTCCAGACACACCTCTTTTGCGTGTTCCTGTGCGACCGTTTCTTCCTCGCCGCCATTTTGGAACACCAGCGTCACCTGCCGGGTCAGATTGAAGATCACATCCTCAATGAGCATGGACAGGTTGTGCTTTGCGTTGTAGGTCTGGTAATTTTTGTCCCGGAAGTAGCCGGGGAACACGATCCGACGAAGCTTTTCGATGATATCGATGATGACATCCTTGTCCGGTGTGCGGTAAAATTCCAACTGGTCGATATCTCTGCCGTTTTTATAATCCTGGAGAATGCCGTCGGTGACAGCTTCTAATTTTTCTTCAAAAGTCACGGTTTTCTCACTCCCATCTTTTCTCTTTTTATATCATAGCTTCCGACCGATGTCAATGTTCCTATTGACAACAATTCTTTTCGGGGGGTATAATTTAAGAAACACATTTGGAGGTAGGACTATGGCAATCTACACTTCTGCCGCCGCGCTCATCGGCAACACGCCCCTTTTGGAATTAACGGCAATGACTAAGGATTTGCCCGCCCGGGTGCTGGCAAAACTGGAACTTTTCAATCCCGCCGGCTCGGCAAAGGACCGGGTGGCCCTTTCCATGATCGAGGATGCGGAAAAACGGGGCATTTTGAAGGCAGGTTCCGTGATCATTGAACCCACCTCCGGTAACACCGGCATCGGTCTTGCCAGCGTGGCCGCCGCCCGTGGCTATCGGACGGTCATCGTGATGCCGGACTCTATGAGTGTGGAGCGCCAGACCCTTATGAAGGCCTACGGCGCGGAAGTCGTGCTGACCCCCGGCGCGCTGGGTATGCAGGGCGCCATTGAAAAAGCCGAGGAAATGGCAAAAAACATCCCCGGCAGCTTCATTCCCGACCAATTCGGCAACCCCGCCAACGCAGAAGCCCACAGAAAGACCACCGGTCCGGAGATTTGGGCGGATACCGAGGGCAAGGTGGATATTTTTGTTGCCGGCGTGGGTACCGGCGGCACCATTACCGGTGTAGGTGAGTACCTGAAAAGCCAAAATCCCAAGGTGCAGGTGGTTGCCGTGGAGCCGGCAAACTCGCCTCTTTTGTCCGGCGGAAAAGCAGGTTCCCACGGTCTGCAGGGCATCGGCGCCAATTTTGTGCCCAAGGTGCTGAACACCGCGGTCTATGACCGCATTATCCCCGTCACGGAAGAACAAGCCTATGCCGCTGCCCGGCAAATGGGCAGAAAAGAGGGCATTTTGGTAGGTATTTCCTCCGGCGCGGCATTACACGCAGCGATGGAGGTTGCCAAAGAGAATCCCGGCAAAACCATTGTTGTCCTGCTGCCGGATACCGGTGACCGGTATCTGTCCACCAACTTGTTTGTTGAATAAAGAAAACAGGCGTTGCAAGGGCAACGCCTGTTTTTATTCCGCCGTTTCCAATTCTGTCAGTGCCGTGCCGCTGGGGATCACACAGCCGCAACCGCAGGTCTCATCGCTGACTGTGCAGCCGGTCTCGCCAATTCTGCCGCCCAGCCTTACAAATACTTCCATTTCCTCGCCGCATTTGGGGCAGCGCACCTCCACCAGGCGGGGTGTGTGCTTGCCTTCCTGACAACCGTCCAATAATGCCATTTGCCGGACCTCCTAAGGATTATTTTTCTTTATTATAGCCGAAAACCTACAAAATAGCAATCAAAATCCCGGACGCTGTAGCGTCCGGGACTGCAACCTTTTTTATAAAAATTTAAGCCTTTTCGTACTTGAGCTGATAGGTCTTACCGTTTTCGATGGGGGTCTGGTCCACACCCTTTGCGGCATACTCGCCGTCCACATAGAAGGCCCAGTAGGCGCCGTCCTCTTCATAGACAGCCTTTTCACCCTCAACCTTGGCGATATACATACCAAACTGACCCTCGGCACCCTCAATGATGCCCTCGTTTTCCAAGTATTCGCCCAAAAATTCCTCGTTGGCGGTGACTTCCATGGTCTTGACCTCACCGTTTGCGTGGACGATCTCCAAGGTGAATGCCTTGGGACCCCAGGTTCCGCCGGGTCGGGTCAGGGCAAATACCGTGGCCAGCAGCGCCACAACGACCACCAGAACGATCAGTGAAATTACGGTTTTCTTGTTCATAGAATTTCCTCCTAAAAATAAAAGTACCACGGCGCAACACTGCACCGCGGCCGATTTTCCGCGACAAACGCTCCTTTCGTATCTCGCAAAAGGAAGGAGAGCCATTTCGTAGGTCTTCTGACTTATGCCTTGCAAAAGCGGTTGCGAACCTTTGCGACGCGTTACGCCTTCCCGGTTTCCCAGTGACTGGTTTTCACCATAAAACGCGCCATCAGCACTTACAGCGGCGGTACCGTTCGGGATTTGCACCCGATTATCTTGTTCAGCTGCGCGGGTTCCTCGCCCGGGCAGCCACGAAAAGGTTATTCGGTTGTCAAAAACATTGTAGCACAGAACAAAATGGTTGTCAATGACACGGGCGGGCAGTTTTGTTCTCTGTTTGCAGGCGCGGCGGGAGCAAGTCCCCGCCCTACGGTGGTTTATGGGAACGCTTTTGATGGGTTTGCCCTTATAAAAATAGCACGGGGGACTGTGATAAACAGTCCCCCGTGTTTGGTTTATTCTTCGTTTTCTTCCGGAATCTCCTGCGTGGGCTGTACCACCACCACAGGGGGATTGCTGTCAGCAGCCATCTTGCCGCCCAGCGCGCCCATGATCAGGCTCTTGATATCGATGCCCATGCCGGCGCTGATTCCCTCGGTGACCTGGGTTGTACCGTTGACGATGTCCGAAAGCAGCTTGGCGCTGTTGCCCTCGCCGTACATGGTGATCTTATCCACCTTGCTGAGCGGTTCGGCAACATTCTTGGCAATTTCCGGCAGCGCTGCCATAATCATTTCGATCACCGCGGCTTCGCCGTACTTCTTCATAGCCTCTGCCTTCCGGTCGATACCCTCGGCTTCTGCCAGCGCCTTCAGCCGAATGGCTTCTGCCTCTGCCTCACCCACAGCCCGGATACCCTCGGCTTCCCGCTGCCGCTCGATCATCTTGGCTTCTGCCTCCTTGGTGCGGCGGAACAGCTCAGCCTCCGCCTCCTGTTCGGCTGCGTAACGCTCCGCATCTGCCTTGGCGCGGATCTCCGCATCCAGAGTCTGCTTTTTCACTTCCACTTCTCTTGCCCGCAGCTCAGCTGTCCGCTCTGCACGGGCAATATCTGCATTGGCAGAGGTGACCTCGATGGACTTTCTCTGCTGCTGTTCCTGAATGGAGTAAGCTGCATCTGCCTCTGCCTTCTTCACATCGGACTGCTGCTTCAGTTCTGCCTGACGGATTGCCAGGGTGGTCTGCTTTTCGGCGATTTCCATCTCGGATTGCACCTTGGCATCGTTGGCTTCCTTGGATGCCTGCGCCTGTGCAATGGCAATATCCCGGTCTGCCTGCGCCTTTGCCACCGCCGCACCCTTTTTGATCTGAGAAATGTTATCAATACCCAGATCTTCGATCACATTATTCTGATCGGAGAAGGACTGAACATTGAAGGAGATCATTTCCAGACCCATCTTCTGCAGGTCGGGGATGGCATTTTCCTGCACACGCTCACCGAATGCCTTCCGGTCGGTGACCATCTCCTCCAGCCGCATCTGGCCTACGATCTCACGCATATTACCTTCCAAGGTGTCCTGCACCCGGCGAATAATCATTTCTTCGCTTTCATTCAGGAAAAACTTGGAGGCAAGGGACATCATCTCTTCGCTCTGTCCGATGCGGATTTTAACAGTGGCATCCACCTTTACATTGATATACTCTGCGTTGGGCACAAAATCTGTTGTTTTTACATCCACCGAGAACATTTTCAAAGAAAGCTTATCCAACCGCTCCAAAAAGGGAATGCGGATACCGGCTTTACCGATCAAAATGCGGGGTTTGCGAAAACCGGAGATCATGTAGGCGGTATCGGGGGGTGCTTTGACATAGCCAATCAAAATGATAAATACCAAAATGGCAATGATCGCTACAATAGCTAACAAAATTTCCATAGTCTTCTCCTCTCACAACCGATTCAGTTTACATAATTTTATTTACCGGTGAGCATCTGCGCCAGCTTGGAATCGGCATCCAAAATGATGGTGTTTTCCTCGCCGGTCAGGCTCTTCTCCAGCGCATCCAGCGCCAGAATAAATTCATAGAAATCCTTCTTGTCATTGCTGTCATAGGCTTCGGCCAGCATCTTCATATACTCGGCCTCGCCCTCTGCCTCCAGCTTGGCGGCCTCTGCCTTGGCATTGGACACCAGGATATTCACCTGCTTATCCACATCGTTGCGGATGATGGATGCTTCATAATTGCCGTCGGCGGTAAACTTGGATGCCATCTGATTCCGCTCGGAGATCATCCGGGAGTAGACCGCGTTCAGGTTGCTCTCCGGCAGGTCGAAGCGCTTGATCTTCACATCCAGCACATTGATGCCGTAGCTCTTGGCTTTTTCGTTGACGGTGGTGGCGATGGAGTCGTAGATCTCATTGCGCTTGCCGCCGTCTTCCATATTGATGATATCCGCCTGCGCCAAAGTACCCATCGCATTTTTCAGCGCGGTATAGGTCTGATCGCCCAAACGCTGCTCGGCAACAGAAGCGCTGCCAAGGGTCTGATAGAACTTCAGGGGGTCGGAGATCTCCCACAGCACATAGCAGTCCACGGTCATATTCTGCTTATCCAGGGTAATGACCTCGGAAGGAGGGATATCATACAGCTGGGCGGCATCGGAGAAGTACTTCACAGAATGCAGGAAGGGGATCTTGAAATGCAGACCGGGACGGTCATTGGTTGCCACGATCTTGGAAAACTCCACCACGCAGGCATACTGATCTTCTCGCACCGTATAGATACTGTTGGCTGCCAAAATCAGCAAAAACACCACAACAATGGCTATTATCATACCTTTTTTCATCACTTGGCACCTCCTGTCATAGGCTCAAGGGGCAGAAGCATCTGCACACCGGAACCGGCATCTGCGGTATTGATATACAGCTTCACACCGGGAAGGATCTTGGAAATGGCTTCATAATACATACGAGACTTGGTGATGCTGGGATTCTGGGCATATTCTTTGTACATCGCATTGAACATCGCCACCTGCTGCACCGCCTCATTGATACGGTTCTGCTTCAAAAATGCCGCATTTTGGATCAGCTTATCCGCCTCGGCCTGGGCCTGGGGCAGCTGGGCATTCTGGTATGCCTTGGCATCGTTGACCACGGTTTCTGCCTGTTGCTTGGCAGTTTCCACCGCCTTAAAGGCCTCGATGACCTCCTTTGTGGGCGGCTCGGAATCCTGGATCTTCACATCCACAAGGGACAAGCCGATATTGTACTCGCCGAGGATCTGGGTCACCAAGTCCTTGACCCGCATTTGGATGCTCTCCTTGCCGTCGGTCAGCACACCATCCACCGTAGACGAACCCACCACATTACGCACCTGACTCTGGATCAAATTCCGCAGGATGATCTCCGGGTTGTTGGAGGAATACAAGTACCGTTCCGGATTGGAAATCTTATATTCCACAAAAAAATCCACATTGACGATGTTATAATCACCGGTGATCATGGTGCTTTCACTGGTTTTTGTTGTATACTGACCGTCCCGGTCTGTGCTGTAACCCAGCTCAATCTTCTGGTAGACATTCACATCCACCTTTTGTACCTGCTGGATTCCAAAAGGCAGCTTAAAATGCAGGCCTGCATCAGTGACATCTGTGACCTTGCCGAAAGTAGTCACCACAGCCTGCTGCTTGTCATCCACGGTGTAAAAACAGGTAAACACCGTAAGCAGCACCGCCAGGGCTGCCGCACAAAGTAAAATGTTCTTGCCGATCTTCTTCATATCCCGGGGCTGTTTTTGTTCCTGACCGGGACTCCATCTGTAACTTCCGTTATTTTCCATATAGTAATCACTCCTTTAAAGTATCCAGCATATTTTCAGCTTCCTGCCGCATTCGGGCTGCAACATACGCAACCAACATCACCTGCAACACCTGTCGGACCCGTTGCTTTGCACCGGGAACAGGCTCTTCATACCCGGACAGCGCCTGCTCCAGCAGCATTTCCCGTTCTTCCACCCGATCCAGCTCCTTTACCCGTGCCGCCAGCTTCACAAACATAAAATACAGCTGGGAGTCGTCAATAATATCGTCGCTTTCGTCGTCAAGGTGCCCGTTAATATACCCCAGCAAGCCGCAGATGCGCTCCATGGGAAATACGCTTTTCATCATATTGATATTAATGATCCGGCAAAGCTGCCGCAGGGT
>JAZRLE010000049.1:0-12917 GCA_045646665.1 Faecousia sp.
GTCCAGGATAATGGTCTTCTCGTCGCCGCTGAGGGACTGCTTCAGGGCATCCAGGGCGATGGTGAACTCGTAGAACTCCTTCTTCTCGGCGGTGTCGTATGCCTCCGCCAGCATGCGCATGTACTCGGCCTCGCCCTCGGCCTCCAGCTTTGCGGCCTCCGCCTGGGCGTTACTGATGATGATGTTCACCTGCTTGTCCACATCGTTGCGGATGATGGAAGCCTCGTAGTTGCCGTCGGCGGTGTACTTCTCCGCCATCTGGTTACGCTCGGAGATCATGCGGGAATAGACGGCGTTCTCGTTGGACTGGGGCAGGTCAAAACGCTTGATCTTCACATCCTCCACGGTGATGCCGTAGGTCTTGGCCTGGGCGTCGACCTTGGAATTGATGCCCTCGTAGATGGCGTTGCGCTCCGCGCCGTCCTCCATGTTGATGATGTCCGCCTGGGCCAGGGTGCCCATGACGGTCTTCAGCTCATTGTAGGTGGTGGCGTTCAGACGCTGCTCGGCGGCGGCGGTGGTGCCCAGAGTCTGGTAGAACTTCTTGGGGTCCTCGATCCGCCAGAGCACATAGCAGTCGGCGGTCATGTTCTGCTTGTCGGAGGTCAGCACCTCGCTGGGGGGGATGTCGTAGAACTGGGTGGCCTTGGAGAAGTAGCTGACGGAGTCGATAAAGGGGACCTTGAAGTGCAGGCCGGCCTCATCGGCGGTGGCGATGATCTCGGAGAAGCGGACGGTGCAGGCATACTGATTTTCCTCCACCACATAGACGCTGTTCAGCGCCACCAGAAGCAGCACCGCACACAGGATCAGAATCAAAGCGGTTTTTTTCATGGCATCAGTTACCTCCATTGTTGGAATCGGTGACGAAGCTCTCCAGGGGGAGCATCATGTCGACGTTGCCGGCGCCGGTGGTGTCGATGTAGACCTTGACACCGGGCAGGATCTCCTGGATGGCCTCGTAGTACATACGGGAGCGGGTGATCTCGGGGTTGCGGGCGTATTCTTCATACATGGCGGTGAACATGGCGACCTGCTCGGTGGCCTCGTTGATGCGCTTCTGCTTCAGATATTCCGCATTCTGGATGAGTTTGTCGGCCTGGGCCTGGGCATCGGGGAGCTTGGCATTTTTGTAGGCCTGGGCATCGTTGACCACGGTCTCGGCCTGCTGCTTGGCAGTCTCAACGGCCTTGAATGCCTCCACGACCTCCTGGGTGGGGGGCTCGGAGTCCTGGATCTTCACATCCACCAGAGTCAGACCGATCTCATATTTTTCCAGAATCTGGGAAACCAGATCCTTGACCTGCATCTGGATGTTCTCCTTACCGTCGGTCAGCACGGAGTCTACGCTGGAGGAACCAACCACATTTCGCACCTGGCTCTGGATCAGATTCCGCAGGATAACTTCCGGATCATTGGCTGCGTACAGATATGCCACCGGGTCGGAAATTTTGTATTCCACGAAGAAGTCGATATTGACGATGTTGTAATCGCCGGTGATCATGGTGCTTTCTTCGGGAACAGTGGTGACATTGCCCTTATCATCGGTCTTATAACCCAGCTCAAATTTCTGGTAGACATTCACATCCACCTTTTGGGCATGCTGAATACCGAAGGGCAGCTTGAAGTGGACGCCGGCATCGGTCACATCGGTGACCTTGCCGAAGGTGGTGACCACCGCCTGCTGTTTATCATCCACCGTGTAGAAGCAGGTGGACACCAGTATGATGGCGAGCACCGCCACCACGGCAATGAGCAGCAGTCTTTTCAGTTTTTTGAACTTGAAAGGCATTTTGATCCTGCCACCGGATACTTCTTCGGGTTCGCAATCAAAGATATCTCTTTCTTCCATTTTACATCATCCTTTCATTGTCTTGCAGCAAATTATTTAGCATTTTCTCCGTCTGTTGGGTCATACGGGCGGCAAGCCACGCAGTCAGCATCACCCGCAGCACCTGCTTGACCCGCTCCCGGGCGCCGGGCACCGGCTCCTCATAGCCTGCCAGCTCTGCTTCCAGCACCGCTTCCCGGTTTTCCTCCAGATACAGCTCCCGGGATCGCGCCGCCAGCCGCACGAACATAAAGTACAGGTCTGAATCGTCGATCATATCATCCCGCTCGTCGTCCAGCTGACCGTTGACATAGCCCAGCAGGTCACAGATTCGCTCCAGGGGCAGTACGCTTTTGAGCATATTGATGTTGATAATACGGCACAGCTGCCGCAGGGTATAGTGCTTATTCAGGGGCTTTGGCAGAAACCCACGCTTGACCCAGTTCTGGATACTGTAGCTCTCCAGACCGGTGATGGCAGAGATCTGACTCAGCACCATACCGCCGGGGAGAAACATCGCGCGAAACTGCTGTTCAATGTGCGTCGCTTCCTCCCGGGGGGCGATCAGCACCGTACCGGGGATTTGCCAGTTCATTTTACATCCCGCCTTTCTGCTTGTGGTAATACGATGATATCATATGGTCAGCTGATTGTCAATAGTGATTTTATGATCTTTTTGTAAACAGTTATTTTTTTCGTTTTTCCTCTTTACGAACCGGACAATTTGGTGTACAATAGATGCGGTAAAATAGCATGTTATGGAGGTGGGCGAATGCAGTGCTTAAAATGCGGTAAAAAAGCCAAAGATGAGCAGGTTTTCTGCCCCCAGTGCCTGACGGTTATGGAAAACTATCCGGTAAAGGCAGATGTGCATATCCAACTCCCCTCCCGTCCCAAATTGGACGCTTCGAAAAAATCCGGCAAAAAGCGCCGGGCACTCTCCCCGGAAGAACAGATCGCGATCCTGCGCAGCCGGCAACGGCGCCTGGTGGCGATCACAGCAGCGCTGGTGTTGCTTTTGGGCGCTGCCTGCACCCTGCTGGTGTACAATGCCTTGGCACCGGAAGAGTTGGAGTGGGGAACCAACTATACTTTTGACAGTCCCTTTGATTGATTGTTTCACGTGAAACAATCCCAGCCGATCGTGTTTCACGTGAAACATAAATGCAGAAGGAGAACCATATGGCAAGAATCATCGCCGTTGTAAACCAAAAAGGCGGTGTGGGTAAAACCACCACCGCTGTGAATCTTACCGCTGCCCTGCACGATTTGGGTCGGCGGGTGCTGTTGTGCGATTTTGACCCGCAAGCCAATGCCACCTCCGGCTTGGGTGTGGATAAACGGAAGTTGCAGAACAGTGTCTATGATGTAGTCATCAACGATGTACCCGCTCAACAAGCCATTGTGCACACAAAGTTTGGCGATGTGCTGCCGTCCGCGGCAGATTTGGCGGGTGCCGCGGTGGAACTGCTGGATATGGAGCAGCCCAGTATGCGGCTGAAGAAAGCATTGGCACCCATTGCCAAGGATTATGATCTGATCTTTATCGATTGCCCGCCCTCGCTGGAAATGCTGACGCTGAATGCCTTGGCAACGGCGGACAGTATTTTGGTGCCGGTGCAGTGCGAATACTATGCGCTGGAGGGTCTGACCGATCTGATGAATACACTGCGCATCGTGAAAAAGCGGATCAATCCCGCACTGGAGATCTTCGGTGTGGCACTGACTATGTTTGACGGACGCACCAATTTCTCAACACAGGTGGCACAGGAAGTGCGCAAGCATTTCCCCGGCAAGGTATTTGCCACCGTAGTTCCCCGAAATGTACGGCTTGCCGAGGCGCCCAGCCACGGTTTGCCGGTGACGGTTTATGACCGGCTCAGCCGGGGTTCCGCTGCCTATAAAGCAATGGCAGAGGAAATCAATAACAAATTAGCATAATTCGCGGGCGCATCGTGATGCGCCCCTACAAGCGGCAACAAACACCGTAGGGGCGATTCATGAATCGCCCGACACAGACAACCTATATAAGGAAGTGATACTATGGCAAAAGGCTTAGGCAAGGGTCTTGGCGCGCTGATGGGCGATTTTGGCGAGGAAACCACCCAAAAAAGTCCCTATCAACTGCTGCCTCTGCACAAAGTAGAGCCCAATCCCAATCAGCCGCGCCGGGATTTTGACCCGGAGGAGCTGCAATCACTGGCAGATTCCATTGCCACCCACGGTGTGGTTCAGCCGCTGACGGTACGGGAAACAGAAAACGGCTATTATCAGATCATCGCCGGTGAGCGCCGCTGGCGCGCTGCCAGATTGGCAGAATTGCGGGAAATTCCTGCGGTCATTATCCAAGCCGATGACAAAAAGGTCATGGAACTGGCGCTGATTGAAAATCTCCAGCGGCAAGATCTGAACCCGGTGGAAGAAGCTATGGGTTATCAGACGCTGATGGATGAATACGGTCTTACCCAGGAAGAAACCGCTGAAAGAGTGGGAAAATCCCGTCCTGCGGTAGCCAATATGCTGCGTCTGCTGGCGCTTTGCCCGGAAGTTCTGGATATGGTGCGCACCGGTGCTCTGTCCGCCGGACACGCAAGAGCCATTGTGCCGCTGAAAACGGAAAAGCTGCAAAAAGAGGCGGCACAGAAGATCGCTGCATTGGGACTTTCCGTGCGGCAGGCGGAATTGATGTGCAAAAACCTGCAAAAAGAACCTGTACCCGCAAAACCCGTGACTCTACAGGTCAATTACCTGTCAGAATGCGAAAAATCCCTGTCCAAGCGCCTAGGTCGCGGTGTCAAGATCGTGGACGGCAAGCGCAAAGGCCGTTTTGAACTGGAATTTTACGGGCCGGATGACCTGCAGAACCTGTTGGATATTCTTATGAAGCTGGGAGGGTAAACATATGCAAAAAAGATTGTACAAGGACAAGCGTAATCAGCAAATAAGCGGCGTTTGCGCCGGCATCGCCAAATATTTCTCCATCGACCCCACTTTGGTGCGTTTGGTATGGGCACTGGTCACTTTGCTCTCAGCGGCATTCCCCGGCGTTTTGATCTATATCATCTGCGCCATTGTAATACCCGACGATCCCGATGACACCACCGTCATCGACAGTAACGAATGATAATCAATAAAAGGAGCTTTTATTATGCTGGATATCAGAAAAATCAAGGAAAATCCCGATGCCGTCAAGGCAGGTCTGAAAGCTAAGGAAGTGGATTGCGATGCCATCGTGGACCAAATTTTGGTGCTGGACGAGAAGATTCGCAGCTTAAAGACCACCACCGAGACCAAAACCGCTGAAAAGAACAAGCTGGCCAAGGAAAACGGCAAGCTGTTCGGTCAGAAGAAGGGCGCAGAAAAGAAGGGCGAGGACACCTCCGCTTTGGATGCGCAGATCGCTGAAAATTCCGCCAAGAGTGTGGCCCTGGACAAGGCGATCGAGGATGATGCCGCTGCTCTGAAGACCCTGTCTGAGGAGTTCAAGGTTGCTATGCTGAGCCTGCCCAACCTGCCCGATCCCGATCTGGTTCCCGGCGGCAAGGAGGCAAACGAGCCTTTGCGTTATGTGGGTAAGAAGCCGGAATTTGACTTTGAACCCAAGCACCATGTAGATCTGTGCACCGATCTGGGTCTGATCGACTACGAGCGCGGTGTTAAGCTGGCAGGCGCCGGCAACTGGATGTACACCGGTATGGGTGCTCGTCTGGAATGGGCGCTGCTGAACTACTTCATCGACACCCACACCGCAGACGGCTACGATTTCATTCTGCCTCCCCATATGTTGGAGTACATGTGCGGCGAAACTGCCGGTCAGTTCCCCAAGTTTGCTGACGAGGTCTACAAGATCGCCAACCCCACCGATGATCGTATCCATTATATGCTGCCCACCGCCGAAGCTGCCCTGGCATCTTTGTACCGTGACGAGATTCTGACCGAAGCCGATCTGCCCAAGAAGCTGTTCGCTTACACCCCCTGCTTCCGCCGTGAGGCCGGTTCTCACCGGGCCGACGAGCGTGGTATGGTCCGCGGTCACCAGTTCAACAAGGTGGAAATGTTCCAGTTCTGCAAGCCCGAGGATTCCGACGCTGCATTCGACGAGCTGGTCACCAAGGCAGAAAAGCTGGTGGAGGGTCTGGGCTTCCACTTCCGTACCGTGAAGCTGGCCGCCGGCGACTGCTCCGCATCCATGGCAAGAACCTACGACATTGAGATTCTGATCCCCTCTATGGACGGCTACAAGGAGGTTTCCTCTGTGTCCAACGCCCGGGATTATCAGGCTCGTCGCGGCAATGTGCGTTTCCGCCGTGAAGCCACCGGCAAGCCCGAATTCCTGCACACCCTCAACGGCTCCGGTCTGGCAACTTCCCGTATTTTCCCCGCACTGGTGGAGCAGAATCAGCGTGCTGACGGCTCTATCGTGGTTCCCGAGGTGCTGCGCAAGTATCTGGGCGGTCTGGAGATCATCGAGAAGAAGTAATTATGTAAACCTCTTGTGGGACGGGCGATTCGTATCTCGTCCCTATGAGGTTCTACCCATCGTAATAACAGCGTCATTTAGAAAATATATTATGTAAACTAACTGGGAGGAAAGAGAAATGAAAAAGATCAAGATTGAAAAACCCTCATGGCTGGACGAATTTAAGGAGTTTGCAATCAAAGGCAACGCCATGGCGCTGGCTGTCGGTACCATCATCGGCGCAGCCTTCTCCACCATCACCAAGAGTCTGACCAACGACCTGATTATGCCCATCGTGAACATCTTCTTGGGCGGCGCCGATTTCTCCGACGCCAAGATCCGCCTGCCCCGTATGCCCTGGGTAGACCCCACCTTTGAAAAGGTCGTGGGCGCTGACGGTGTGGAAGTCACCAAAGAAGTCTACAATTACCTGACCTACGGCAATTTTATCTCCGCCATCATCAACTTCCTGATCCTGGCATTTGTGGTGTTCTGGATCGTGAAGATCGTCAACAAGATCGCCGACTTGGGCAAGAAGAAGGAAGAAGAAGCTCCCGCTGAGCCTCCCGCACCTCCCGCTCCCTCTGCTGAGGAAGTGCTGCTGACCGAAATCCGCGACCTGCTGAAGGAGAAATAAACCGATGCTGCGGCGTTTGGTGCCGATCCTGTTGGCAGTGTTATGTCTACTTACCGGATGTACCGACCCGGAGCTCTACCCGGAAGGAATGAACATCGCTTGTAAGGATCTTCAATTTACCGTTCCCGGGGATTTTGCCGATTTTTCCGGGGAAGACTATGCTAAGGACGCAGATTTTATGTTCGGTCGCAAAACCCTGGTATTTATGGGGCTTGCAGAACCAAAGAACACCCTGCAGGAAACGACCTTGGCTGCCTACACTGACCGGGTCATCAAAGACAACGGCATCTCCTGCACCCCGGAACAAAACGGCGACGGGTATCTGTTCACCTACGAAAAACCCGTGGGCGACACGGTTTACACCTACACCGTGGCCACCTTTGAGGGGTCAAGCAATTTCTGGATCCTGCAATTTTACTGCCCCAGCGAGAATCTGCAGGAAAACCAACCGGAAATTCAAATCATATTAGAAGGCATTCGGCCGTTCACCGGCTGAAATTCATAAAACACAGCAAAAGGAAGGATACAAATGTTTAAAATTGCGCGAAAAGTAGAATTGAATCCCAGCGTCACACTGATGGACATTGAGGCCCCCTTCATTGCCAAGAAGGCAAAAGCCGGTCAGTTCATCATTTTCCGCATTGACGAGCAGGGTGAGCGTGTGCCTCTGACCATCGCCGGTTACGACCGGGAGAAGGGCACCGTTACCATTATTTTCCAGAAGGTCGGCTTTGCCACCAAGGCTCTGGGTCAGCTGAATGAAGGCGACTTCATCCGGGACTTTGTCGGTCCTCTGGGCAAGCCCACCCCCGTGGAAGGCAAGAAGAAGGTCTGTGTGGTCGGCGGCGGTGTTGGCTGCGCCATCGCACTGCCCTCTGCCAAGGCATTTAAGGAAGCCGGCGCAGAAGTCACCGTCATCGTTGGCTTCCGCAGCAAGGATATCGTCATTCTGGAAGACGAGTTTAAGTCCTGCGCTGACCATATGTACCTGATGACCGACGATGGCAGCTACGGCGAGCAGGGTTTTGTCACCGTGAAGCTGCAGCAGCTGCTGGAGTCCGGCGAGAACTTTGACGAAGTGCTGGCAATCGGTCCCGTGCCTATGATGAAGTTTGTCTGCAAGACCACTGAGCCTTTCGGCGTCCACACTTCCGTGTCTTTGAACCCCATTATGGTTGACGGCACCGGTATGTGCGGCGGCTGCCGTGTTACCGTTGGCGGCGAGACCAAGTTCGCCTGCGTGGACGGTCCCGAGTTCGACGGTCACAAGGTAGACTTTGCTGAGCTGATGAGCCGTAACAGCCTGTACCGCGGTCGTGAAGCTGAGGTCACCGAAAAGCATGCCTGCCGTATCGAAAAGATGGGCAAGGATCTGATCAAATAAGGAGGAAATGCAAAATGGCAAATATGACTTTGGTAAAGACCCCCATGCCTGAGCAGGAACCTCAGGTTCGCGCCCGGAATTTCAAGGAAGTGGCATTGGGTTACACCGCCGAAATGGCAATTGAAGAAGCAAACCGCTGCCTGGGCTGCAAAAATCCCAAGTGTGTAGAGGGCTGCCCTGTCAATGTGCGCATCCCCGAGTTCATCCAGAAGGTGCAGGAGGGCGACTTCAAGGCAGCTTACGAGATTATCACCTCCACCAACGCACTGCCGGCACTTTCCGGTCGTGTCTGCCCCCAGGAAAGCCAGTGCGAAGCCAAGTGCGTCCGGGGTATCAAGGGTGAGCCTGTGGCCATCGGCAGACTGGAGCGTTTTGTGGCTGACTGGTATCGGGAAAATGTCAACGCAATGCCCGAAAAGGTCGCATCCAACGGCAAGAAGGTGGCAGTTGTGGGTACCGGCCCTGCCGGTATGACCGCCGCTTCCGACCTGGCTAAGAAAGGTTACGAAGTGACCATGTTCGAGGCTCTCCATACCCCCGGCGGCGTGCTGGTTTACGGCATCCCCGAGTTCCGTCTTCCCAAGGCAATCGTTGCCAACGAGTTCACCAAGCTGGAAGCACAGGGCGTTACCGTGATGACCAATATGGTCATCGGTCGGGTGCTGACCATCGACGAGCTGTTTGAAATGGGCTTCAAGGCTGTGTTCGTCGGCTCCGGTGCAGGTCTTCCCATGTTTATGAACATCCCCGGCGAGGCGCTGAAGGGTGTTATGTCCGCCAACGAGTATCTGACCCGTACCAACCTGATGAAGGCATACCTGGAAGAGTACGATACTCCCATCGTGAAGAGTAAGGCTGTTGCCGTGGTCGGCGGCGGCAATGTGGCAATGGATGCCGCCCGTTGCGCGATGCGTCTGGGCGCTGAGAAGGTGTATGTTGTGTACCGCCGGGGCGAGGCTGAGATGCCTGCCCGTCTGGAGGAGCAGCACCACGCTAAGGAAGAGGGCATCGAGTTCAAGACTCTGTGCAACCCCGTTTCCATCATCGGTGATGAGGACGGTCGTGTCTGCGGTATGAACTGCATCCGTATGGAGCTGGGTGAGCCGGACGCTTCCGGTCGCCGCCGTCCCATCGAGGTTCCCGGCAGCGAGTTTGTGCTGGATGTGGACACTGTCATTATGAGTTTGGGCACCAGCCCCAACCCCCTGATCCGTTCCACCACTCCGGGTCTTGACACCAACAAGAAGGGCTGTCTCATCGTCAATGAGGACGAAATGACCACCCGTGACGGCGTGTTCGCCGGCGGGGACGCTGTCACCGGCGCTGCTACCGTCATTCTGGCAATGGGCGCCGGCAAAAAGGCCGCCGCTGCCATTGACAAGTACCTGCAGAATCAATAAAAATAACGGGCACCGCCGGTCTTGGCGGTGCCCGTTTTTCGGCAATCGTAGGGGCGAGCATCCCTCGTCCGTTATCACCGAACGGATAGGAAGCAGGCGGACGACCAATGGTCGCCCCTACATTCTCAATGAAAAAGGAGTGCCTCGCGGCACTCCTTTTTGTGTGTTACGGGGTTTATCCGTTATTTCGGATACATTCTTCCACTTCCTTCAGGGAATCCACTTCTTTTTTATTGTTGTTATATCTGACATTGATTTTGTAGGAAGGGTTCTCGTTTGCATCGTTGCGACATATAACGCCTGCGCTGGCCTTAATGTTATTGCCGTCATACAAAATGTAATACAAGGAGGCAATCTCCCGATAACCGTTTGCGTTGGTTACATCTCCGCCGATATTGCTCCATCCCCGATAGGGGTCACGGATACCATAAGTACCTTCATCAATTCCGGACTTATAGCCGTGCTTATTAAAAAATGCGGAAACAGTGTCCCAATCGGTGCCTACCTGCCCCCGGGCAATGGGCATAAACACATGCTTAAGTAAATACCAGGAGGGTTCCTCGGCATCTTCCAAAACCGGCTCGGTGTAGACCAGCTTATAGGTTTTGCCCCCTTCCACAGGGGTCAGGTCGGTGCTCTTTGTGGCAAAATCCTCGCCCACATACACAGCCCAGTAAGCGCTGTCCTCTTCAAAAACAGCCCTCTCGCCGTCGGCCTTGGTGATGTGCATTCCGAATCGGTTTTCCTCCGCCTCCACCACGCCGGCACCGATCAGCGCCGCGCCCAAATATTCCTCTTTGATGTCCAAAGTCAATTCTTTCTTCGTGCCGTCTTTATGGACGATCATCACGGAAAAAGTCTTGGGTTGCTCCGGGGCTTGCTCTGTATTTTGTTCTGTGTTATCTTCTGTATTTTGCACCGGGTTTTGTTCTGCGGTTTGCTCCGAATTTTGCTGTGGGTTTTGCGTAGTGTTTTGTTCCGGCTTCTCCGTGGTGTCCGGGTGGAGGGGGGTGCACCCACTCACCAATGCGGCAACAACCAGCATCCATGCAATCACAATCCATACTGTTTTCTTATTCATAAGCGCACCTCCTTAGTTTTACTGCCCCTGCAGCAAATGTGTAGGGGCAGTGTTGTAGTATTTGGTTGATTATACCATTGCGCAGGTGATGATGGCCATCTTGTAGACCTCGTCGGCATTGCAGCCGCGGGACAGGTCGTTGATGGGCGCAGCCAGACCCTGCAGAATGGGGCCGTATGCCTCGAAGCCACCCAGACGCTGGGCGATCTTGTAGCCGATGTTGCCAGCCTCGATGGTGGGGAAGATGAAGGTGTTGGCGTAACCTGCCACGGGAGAGCCGGGGAACTTCAGCTGACCGACCTCGGGAGCAACCGCTGCGTCGAACTGCATTTCGCCGTCGATCATCAGATCGGGAGCCATTTCCTTGGCAACCTTGGTAGCCTCATTGGACAGCTTCACAGTGCCGCCCTTGCCGGAACCGTTGGTGGAGAAGCTCAGCATAGCAACCTTGGGCTCGATGCCGAAGACCTTGGCGGTGTTGGCAGTCTCGATAGCCACCTCAGCCAGCTTGCGGGCAGCGGACACGGTCACATTGCCTTCCTTGTCAACGCTGTCTTCATAGCTCAGGTTGATGGCGCAGTCGCCCATGGCCAGCTTCTCTTCGCCGCGAACCATAATGAAGCAGGAGGATACCAGGTTGGCACCCTTCTTGGTCTTGACCAGCTGCAGAGCGGGACGGACAGTGTCAGCGGTGGAATAAGTAGCGCCGCCCAGCAGAGCGTCAGCGTAGCCCATCTTCACCAGCATAGTGCCGAAGTAGTTACCCTTAGACAGGGCAGCGCGGCACTCGTCGGCAGACATTTTGCCCTTGCGCAGCTCAACCATCTTCTCGACCATAGCGTCCATACCGGCGTAAGTAGCGGGATCCAGGATCTCCACACCCTCAATATTGAAGCCGCCCTTGGCTGCATTGGCCTTCACTTCGTCTACATTGCCCACCAGAATGGGGGTCAGGAAGCCGCCTTCAACCAGCCGTGCGGTTGCTTCCAGGATCCGGGCATCGTGACCTTCGGTGAACACGATCTTCCGGGGGTTTGCTTTCAGAACTTCGATCATTTTGTTGAACATAATGATGCCTCCATTGTTTTCGGGTATTTGCCCGTATTTTTACAGTTTAATTATACATCACCGGTTGCGGAATAGCAACAGTTTTTCCATAAGTTCCAGCAAAAAATGCTTTACTATTCAGCGGTTTTCTGTTATTTTGTAATTAAGGTATTTGGGTGGGCGATTCACAAGTCGCCCCTGCAAAATCATCCTGCATTCTATTTAAGGGGGTTTTACCTATGGAATATGTATGGTTTGCGCTATTGCTGCTGTTCATCTTTGTGGAAGCAGCCACGGTAAATATGGTATCTACCTGGTTTGCCTTGGGCGCGCTGACGGCGCTGATTGCCGAACTGACCGGTGCGCCGGTGGGTTTCCAGGTGGTCGCCTTCATTGTGGTCTCCGGCATCACCCTTGCCCTGCTGCGCCCCATCGCTAAGAAGCATTTTACACCCCGCATCACCAAGACAAATGTAGATGCCCTCGTTGGCAAAACCTGCCTTTGCGTTGCCGATATTGACAATCTGACAGCTGCCGGACAGGTAAAAATCGGCGATGTGGAGTGGTCCGCCCGGAGCACTACCGGCGAGTCCATCCCTGCCGGCACCCAAGTGAAGATCGACCGGGTGGAGGGTGTCAAGGTATATGTCACACCGGTTACGGTGAAAGTTTAAGGAGGAAATGTTATGCCGTTTATCATTGCATTGATCGTAATTGCGTTTATCATCATTATCAAATGCATCGTTGTGGTGCAGCAGTCCAAGGCCTATGTCATCGAGCGGCTGGGCGCATTTCAGTCGGTATGGGGTGTGGGTCTGCACTTTAAGCTGCCCTTCATCGACCGGATCGCCCGCCGGGTATCCCTCAAAGAGCAGGTTCTGGACTATCCCCCCCAGCCGGTGATCACCAAGGATAATGTCACCATGCAGATCGACACCGTGGTGTATTTCCAGATCACCGACCCCAAGCTGTACACCTACGGTGTGGAAAAACCCATGACCGCCATGGAGACCCTCACCGCTACCACCCTGCGTAACATCATCGGCGATCTGGAACTGGATCAGACCCTGACCTCCCG
>JAZRLE010000050.1:0-39003 GCA_045646665.1 Faecousia sp.
TCCCTACGGCAGATTCTAATCACAGCAGCCATTCGTATGCATGAGGTGTATGTATGCTTCGCAAGGTCATGATCGTAATCCTTATGATCGTTATACTATGCAGCCTCACAGGATGTATCCCCGTAATTATAGATGAATACTACGAGATTTATCAAGAAACTGACCAGATAAAATCTATTGCGCTGTATCAACGCAACGACAGCCCAAATGCTGAGACAAATGAACTAAACGAAACGCCACTTGCCGAAATTGCACCTGAAGATTTTTCGGAATTTGTTGCAGAACTGGAAGGCATTTATTCCTCGACTGGTTTCTACATCACCATCGCCGCACAAGATCCAAGTTTTTACTTTGATAAGTATGTCATTCGAATCGACTATTTGAACGGCGATCAGGAGTTCATTTCGGATGGCGGATACCAAGAAGTTATGTATTCAGATGAAACAGTAGATGGATCACATTATAGTTTTGATGACGATCAATGGGATGCGTTTATTCTCAAGTATTTCTCTGTTAAAAGAGAAACTTAACACGCAGAACTGACAATTCTTCAAATTTCTGCAACAGGTTTCAATTCCAATCATCATGGGGTGCGATGCACCCCATGATACCACAACTATTCAATACAAACTATTATCTAATCTCTATTATCTATATCCGGGGCCGTACTGGTTTCGACGGGGGTAGTGAGGCTGGATAAGCGGGCCGTGGCGCCTGACCACGATAAAACGGGTATCTTTTTAAATTTAACTGACAACAATTTTGTTGCACAGGCTGCCTAATTAGGCGCCTCATCCGCCCCGGAAGGTCTACGAGCCGGGCTCGGGTGTGATTTGAGTAGAGAACGTGCGTACGCAAAGCTTTGCGCGTACCATGCATTATGAAGCTACTAAGGCCGTAAGGGTGTTTGTTCCCGTGCGGCTGAGGGAATGTAAATAACAAACTGCGCCCGGAGAAAGTCCCTCCAAGTTGCTTTCGGACAGGGGTTCGATTCCCCTCATCTCCACCAATAAAACGCCACCCAAACGGGTGGCGTTTTATTGGTATTGGTATTTATGATGGCCGGAAATCGAACCTATCAAAACGCACCAGCGCAAACAACGGTGGCTACATTACCATATCGATTTCCATCATCTCCACAATTCTGAAACAGAAACCGCGTTTACACAAAATTTGACAAACATACGCAGTATGTTTATAATGATTTCAGAGGTGAGTTTATGCTGCGATTGTATTTCAAAAAACTGCCGGTTACACTTGCGTTTTTAGCTCTGTATTTTCTGGTATTCCTAACAGTTATTTCATTTGTCTGGGTTCTTTTTACATCAGTATTACAAGCATTTTTAGACATCAAAATGCATTTAGACATTCAATATAGCATTGTACTGATCATTGGGCTGATTTTGGAGCTGTTAGGTGTTTATTTCCTGCGGATCGAAAACATCAAGTACAAGGAAGTCTTCCAAGAAAAAAACACCAAACGCACTTATGTTTTCCGGAAAGATTTTGTGAGCACATTTATATCTGCCGATAACTTGATGCACACTTGCGCATACCTAACATTCACAATGCCGTTTACGGTTTTGATCGGTATTTCAGCTGAAACACCGCTGTGGGCTCTTATTTTAGGGTCCGTGATCGCATTGATCACAAATGGTTTATTCTTTGCTGTAATCAACACATTGCATTGGTGTATTGTTCATAAAAGATGGTTAAAGCAAAAGTAGAAATCTACACAGCTATGTGGTATACTAACTAAAAAAGATACGGAGGAAATGTATCTATGCGTTTTCTGCTTACATTATGGATATCAAAGTTCATTGCCTTTGTGGTGAACTTGGTGGATAAAAAGCGCGGCAGCAGCTATTCCGGCAAAATTGCAATAAAACTGATGCCCAACTTTGTCAAAGGATTTAAGAAGATCAACTGCAATAAAGTATATTTTATTTCCGGCACAAACGGTAAGTCAACGACCACCAACCTGCTGTATCACACCCTTATTTCCGCCGGTCGTTCTGTTGCCTGCAACACAGAAGGCGCCAATATGATAAGCGGTGTGGCAACGACCTTGATTAAAAATTCCAACCTACTTGGTGTGTTCAACAAAGAATATCTGGTACTGGAAATCGATGAGCGCAGTTTCCCTATTATTCGCAAAGTGCTTCCCGGTCGAAATTTAGGTCTGACAAACCTGCAAAAAGACCAGGTACAGCGCAACGGCGATCCGGATTTCATCCTTCGCAAGATCCGCAGCGCCATCACACCGGACATGACGCTATACCTCAACAACGAGGAGCCTCGCAGCCGCAGTTTGGAGGATTGTACAGAGAAAAATATATATTTCAGTGTAGAACGCAACGAAAAGAGCTACACCCGTGATAATTTTTACACCGTTACCCTTCCCTGTCCCAAATGCGGCCATCCCATTTCTTATCAACATTATAATTTGGCAAATATCGGTAACTTTTCCTGTACAAAATGTCAGTATGCCACCAAAAAATATCCGGATGTTATCATAAAGGAACTGGATTTTGAGAGAAAATCCTTCCTGTGCGGTGATTCCCGGTGGACAGTGCCTTACAGCAATCCATTTTATATTTACAATTTTGCAATGTGTATTGCCATCTGTCGGAAGATTGGTTTGACCGACCGTGAGATCCAAACCGGATTTGCCGCCTTTGCAAACCCTGCATCCCACGAAGATGTGATATCCTACAACGGAAAGCAGATCCACTATCTGCGCGGTAAACAGGAAAATCCGGAAGCATTGCAATCCCAGCTGGATATCATTGCAGCAGACAAGCGCAAAAAAGCTGTGTTTGTGGGAATGTATCAGATCACAGATTTTTATCCTCATTACGGCGGTAGCTTCTACTTCTTTGACTGTGACTTTACCCCGGTGGTGGAAAGCGGTGTCGAGCAGTATGTTGCCTTTTCTGCAACGGTTGCAGGTAACATTGCCAGCCGTATGATCCTGGCCGGTGCGGACGAATCGCTGGTCACGGTTTATGACAGCAATGATCCTAGTGTGTTCTTCCAAAAGCTTGACGACATTGAAACAGATGTTATCTATGTACTGACCAACACCTATCACGCACCGGAAATCAAAGGCTATTTAAAACAAGGAGGGACAACCAATGGCTAAAATTACTGTCGGTTGGATGTATCCGAACCTGTTAAATCTCCACGGTGAGCGCGGCAGTGTGCAAGCCCTTGAATCCATCGGCAAACAACTGGGCATTGATATGGAAATCCTGAGAATCGAGGATTTTGATGATCCCATTCCCTTTGATAATTTGGATTTAATGATTTTCCTGCCCGGTGAGATCTCCAGTTTTTATTATTTAATTCCTGCGCTGCAAACAGATGGACTAAAGAAGTACCTGGAGCGTGGCGGTTATTTGTTGGCCCTGGGAACCTCCGGATTGATGTTTGGCAAATCCGTTTTGCGTGAGGATGGCAGCACACTTAAGTGCCTTGGTTATCTTGATATGACAGCCAAAGAGCGCAAATATGTGTGGGGTGATGATCTGCACATCCGCATTGATAGCACCAAGCAGGAACTTGTCGGTTCACAGATTCAAATGGCGGATGCAGATGCCAAAACGCCACTTGCAACAACAATATATGGAATGGGCAATAACAATACCGGTGCAGAGGGTGCCCGTTGGAAAAATCTGATTTACACCAACTGTCTCGGTCCTCTGTTTGTGAAAAATCCTTGGTATGCTGAAAGCATTTTAAAGGATATCCTGCTGCAAAAGCACTTTTGTCTGCAAACCGAAACGCATCACACCATCGCATCCGATTCTTTTGATGCAACACTTGAATTTATCAAGAACAAGCCCAAGAAATAAATAAAGAGCCGTTCAGCTGAACGGCTCTTTATTTTTATTCTCTGTTAAATCGTTTCTTTCTGGGCATATCGGTGGGTTCAAGATTTAATGCTTCACCTTGCAACAAACCGGCAATGCCGTTTATTTTATTCTCCGCCTCACCGCGGCATACCGGGCAATTGCAAAGGGATTTATAATGCTCCGGTTCTGTATAGGTGGTGATCACACCCTCAAAATTCCGTAGTACGACTTTTCCGGGAGTCTGGCTCAGTACATAATTTGGCATCACAGGTACTTTACCGCCGCCGCCGGGTGCATCCACCACAAAGGTAGGCACACAGAATCCACTGGTGTGTCCCCTAAGCCCCTCAATGATCTCGATGCCCTTGCTAACAGGTGTGCGGAAATGGGACAGACCCAAGCTCAAATCACAGGCATAAATATAATAAGGACGCACACGGATCTTAACCAGATCATTGACCAGCTTTCGCATCACATGGACACAATCATTGATGCCTGCCATCAGGACACTTTGGTTGCCTAAGGGAATACCGGCATCTGCAAGTCGGGCACAGGCAGCTGTAGACTCAGGTGTAATTTCGTTGGGATGATTGAAGTGCAAATTCACCCAAATGGGATGATACTTTTTCAGCATATCGCAAAGGTTTTGCGTAATGCGCTGGGGCATCACCACAGGCGTGCGGGTTCCCAGTCGAATAACCTCCACATGCTCAATCTTACGCAAAGCAGAAAGCACATACTCCAGCATTTCATCACTCTGCATAAATACATCACCGCCGGAAAGCAACACATCCCGTACTTCCGGGTGCTGACGGATATAGTCGATACAGGCATCGATCTGTTCTCTGGGCATAGCATTGTCGGTTTGGCCCACCAGACGGCGGCGGGTGCAGTGGCGGCAATAGGATGCGCAGCGGTCAGTCAGCAAAAAGAGAACTCTGTCCGGATACCGATGGGTCAGACCCTTTACTGGAGAATCCGTATCCTCGTGGAGAGAATCAGCAGACTCCTCCGGCGCAAAATACAGTTCCTCAACAGAAGGAATCGCCTGCTTGCGGATGGGGTCAGCAGGATCATTCAGATCTATCAAAGAAAGATAGTAAGGTGTCACAGCCATCCGGAAGGTCTCAAGGCATTTTTCAATACCCTGCTCTTCTTCCGGAGTCAGTGCAATATATTTTTTTAAATCAGATAAGGTTGTAATACGGTTTTTACTCTGCCAGGTCCAGTCATTCCAAGCTTCAGCAGGTATATCCGCAAACAAGCCATTGGGCGTATTCATACGCTTGCGTCCTCCAGGCTATAATTCATATAAAAAATGATATAAAATCCCTAAGCATTTGTCAAGAAATTTTTCGTTGGTTAAAGCTGTTAAAATCCCAACTCTTCTCCAACAATAATGAACTTGATGCGCCCAACAGGACGGCAATGACGGGTGATAACAATATGATTACAAATACAAGATTCGGACTTACAATCTGCGCATCGTCCGGTCACGGTGCAGGGATTATCCAAAAGAAATCTTTGCTGATTTGTAGGCGCTGCAACGGTTCTTGCCCGCACGATTGCAGCATCCAGTGTGTCCATAACCTTGTTCATACCTGCAACAACCAGTACAGATTTCGGGCCGTAGATAATCGCGCTGACCCGATTGCCGTTTCCGTCAACATTAACCATCTCACCATCCATACTTAAGGCATTGGCGCCGGTCAGAAACACATCTGCAAACATACAGTCCTTTGCAACCTGCTCTCTTTGTTCCGCTGTTTCACATAAATCACGGTCGAAAGCACGGTAATTGCCTGCTTTTACAGCATCCATAAGCCCTATTTGCTGAGCCGATAATGCACCGCCCCAACCAACAGATGATCCCTCCGGAATCCATTTTATTGCTTGTTGAAGTGCATCCTCTTTTGTTTTGCAGTATACAGCATCAAAATGCCGCTTTTTCAGATTCTTGACCAACAACTCTCCGCGCTTTTCAAAATAGCATTCCTTCGCTTTGTCCATACTATTTCACCTCTTTGTAAAAAAGGCAGACGATCAGTCTGCCTTTTTCATTATTTTTCCAACAGTTTTTCCAGTGCAGCCAATTTCAAACAGATGCAGAAAATATCAACAGCTTTCTGCAGTTCCTCTACAGGAGGAAGGCTGGGAGCAATACGGATATTGCTGTCGAGAGGATCCTTACCGTAAGGGAATGTGGCACCGGCATCGGTCATAATAACACCGGCTTCTTTGCACAGCCCCAAAGCACGCTTAGCAGTGCCGGGCATAGTGTTCAAACTGATAAAATAACCGCCCTTGGGTCGATTCCACTGAGCAAATCCACAGGGAGCAATTTCTTTTTCCAGCGTATCGGCAACAACACCAAATTTGGGAGCAAGAACTGCAGCGTGCTTTTTCATGAGCGCAAGCGTATTGGCTTTGTCCTTCAAATACTTCACATGACGCAGCTGATTGATCTTATCGTGAGAGATCATCTGCACACCGAAAAGCTTTGTAAAGTAGGCAACATTGGCCTCGGAGGATGCAAGAACGGAAATACCGGCACCAGGGAAAGTGATCTTAGAGGTAGATGCAAACTCAAACACCATATCCGGATTGCCTGCCTGCTCACACAAAGAAATAATGTCGGCAAAGGGCACGAAATCGCCATCAAATTCGTGAACGCAGTAAGCATTATCCCACATAATGACAAAATCGGGTGCAGCAGGTTTCAGATTTGCAAAACGACGAATGGTGTCATCAGAATAAATAATGCCGTCGGGATTGGAATACTTAGGCACACACCAAATACCCTTTACCTGCGGATCTTTTACAAGTTCCTCAACCAAATCCATATCCGGACCAGTGGCGGTCATAGGTACAGTGATGAGTTCCGCGCCGAAAGTTTCCGTGATCCGGAAGTGGCGGTCATAGCCGGGGCTGGGGCAAAGGAATTTCACAGTCTCTTCCTTGCACCAGGGACGCTCACTATGTAAAAGTCCATGAGAATATGCGCGTGCAATCACATCAAACATCAGGGTCAAGCTGGAAGTTCCGCCTAAAAATGTCTGCTGGGGTTTGCAGCAAAGCACATCTGCCCAAAAAGCTCTTGCCACCGGCAAACCTGCCAGTTCACCGTAGTTTCTGGCGTCAATGCCATCAACAAGGCAATCGGAAGGATCAACAAAACAGCCAAGAATATCCGTGACGATATCCAGCTGCTCAGCGCCGGGCTTACCGCGAGCCATATTTAATTTTAGTCCTTGTGTTTTCCAAGTGGAAAACCGGTCACTCAGAACCTTATATTCTTCTTGCATTTGGGATTTGGACATTTCTGTATATAACATATAATCACTCTTTTCTTAATAATTTACACTGTTACTATACACCTACTGGGAAATAATTGCAATAAAAAAGTTTATTTTACTGAGAATTTGTAGCCATTAAACAAGAGGTTTGCATATTATCAGTGAAATTTATGCAGAATTTTCCCTTGCATTTTTCTGCTATCTGGAATAAAATTTAAGAGATGTAATAACAACCAAATTATCGCATTTTGAAAGGATGTATCAAAATGAGTCATCTTCTGAATGTACCGGAGATCTTCGGTAGCGATGTTTTCAACGAAGCCGTTATGAAGCAGCGCCTTCGTCCTGAGATCTTCACCGCCTGGAAACAGTGTATTGAAAACAGCACCCCACTTGAACTGCAAGTTGCCAACGAAATTGCAGAAGCAATGAAGGATTGGGCAATTGAAAAGGGTGCGACCCACTATACCCACTGGTTCCAACCTATGACCGGCATCACCGCAGAAAAGCATGACTCTTTCATTGCCCCGGCAGATGACGGCAAGGTTATTATGGAATTCTCCGGTAAATCACTGGTTCGCGGCGAACCGGATGCATCCTCTTTCCCCTCAGGCGGTCTTCGTGCCACCTTTGAAGCCCGCGGCTACACAGCTTGGGATCCAACAGCATTTGCCTTTGTCAAAGACGGTAGTCTGTATATTCCTACTTGCTTCTTCTCCTTCACCGGCGCTGCGCTGGATATGAAGACCCCCCTGCTGCGTTCCATTGACGAAGTTTCCCGCGAAGCGCTTCGGATTCTGCATCTGTTTGGCGACAACGAAACTAAGCGTGTGGTGACCTGCGTGGGCGCAGAACAGGAGTATTTCCTTCTTCCGAGGGATATGTATGCCAAGCGGGAAGACCTGCGTCTGACCGGCAGAACACTTTTTGGCGCGCTGCCCCCCAAGGGTCAGGAACTTGATGATCACTATTTTGGTACCATCCGTACCCGCGTATCCAAATTTATGCAGGATCTCGACGAACAGCTGTGGCGGTTGGGCATTCTCTCTAAGACCAAGCACAACGAAACCGCACCCTGTCAGCACGAGCTCGCACCCATCTACACAGATGCCAACAGTGCCTGCGATACCAACCAGCTGATTATGCTGGTAATGAAAAAATGTGCCGCCAAACACGATCTTGTTTGTCTTCTGCACGAAAAGCCATTTGCCGGTGTCAACGGCTCCGGCAAGCACAACAACTGGTCGCTGGCCACCGATACCGGTAGAAATCTGTTCAGTCCCGGTAAGACTCCCCGTCAAAATGCGCAATTCCTTGTTTTCTTAGCCGCTTTTATCAAGGGCATTGATGAATATCAGGACTTCCTGCGCTGCACTGTGGCCTCCGCCGGTAATGACCACCGTTTGGGTTCTCACGAAGCACCCCCTGCCATTATTTCCATCTTCCTGGGTGATGAGCTCAATGCTGTGGTTGATTCCATTATCAACGGCACGAACTACACAGATCCCGAAAAGAGCATTATGCGAATCGGTGTGGACGTCCTGCCTGCCATTCCCAAGGACACCACCGACCGCAACCGTACCTCTCCCCTTGCCTTTACCGGTAACAAATTTGAGTTCCGTATGCTTGGTTCCTCCCAATCCATCGCCGGTCCCAACATTGCGTTGAACACCATTATGGCAGAAGAACTGAGCCGGTTTGCTGACGAGTTGGAGAAGGCTGAAGACTTTGATGCCGCACTGCAGAAGTTGGTTTGTCGAACCTTTACCGAGCATCAGCGGATCATCTTTAACGGTAACGGTTATGCCTCTGCCTGGACAGAAGAAGCGGACCGCCGTGGTCTGAGCAATTATCCCTCTACTGCAAAATGCCTGCCCACATATATCAATCAGAAGAATATTGATCTGGTTACCAAGCACGGCATTTACACAGAGGATGAGTTCCGGGCAAGACACGAAATCCATCTGGATGCATACCGTAAGATCATCAATATTGAGGCCAAGACCTGCATTGATATGGCACTGCACCAAATCCTGCCTGCAGCGATCCATTACAGCAGAGATCTCAGCACCGGTATTCAGACAAAGAAAAGCCTCGGACTATCCTGTGAAGCAGAAATGCAGATCGCGCAAAAGTTGTCCGCAGGTGCTGATGCTTTGTATCAGTGCTGCGAGAGACTACAGCGAGATCTTGTGCACATCCCAGAGGGGAAGGAAAATATCGTAAATTACTATCACGAGGTAATTGTCACTGATATGGCTGCCCTGCGGACACAGGCTGATATTCTGGAAAGTTTGACAGATAAATCTTACTGGCCATATCCTACATATTCCGACTTGCTGTTCTATTAATAAACAAAAATCGGGTGCTAAGCACCCGATTTTTTATTTTCCTGTGGAGCCGAAGCCACCTATAGAACGCTGTGTATTAGAAAGTGTTTCTACTTCTGAAAAACCCGGTGTAAACACCGGAGTGATCACCAACTGGGCGATTCGCTCACCGTGGGCGATCTGCTGCGTAGCATCACCGTGATTGTGAAGAACAACCATAAATTCGCCCCGGTAGTCGCTGTCCACTACACCAACCTTATTAGCGGGTGCCAGACCTCTTTTGCACGCAAGACCACTGCGCGCATATATGAGTCCTGCATACCCTTTGGGGATTTCCATCGCAAGGCCGGTAGGTACAAACACCGACTCACCCGGCTTTATTGTAATTGTTTCATCCAAGCAAGCATACAGATCAGCACCTGCTGCCTCAGATGAACCATAGGTTGGTAAAATTGCGTTGTTCTTTAACTTCATTACTCGAATTGGATCCATTATTTCATTCTCCTTTCGTGACCCTGCCAATCCTTCCATAGGACAATCTCTCCTTTTTGTAAGGATGCAGGCACATCTATGATTCTTTGATTGGAAGAACCGCGAAAGCGCAGGCTCAAATTCTTTTTTTCCAGTATAAACGGTCCGTCAACAAGCACATTTAAGTAACTGATAAACTCGCGCGTAATCTCCCACGGGCCCAATCTGCCCGAGAGAATATCTTTGTCAAATAAGTACCCGGAAAATGCCCAAATGGTTTTTTTCGGGTACTTTTCTTTGATCTGTCGAAGCAATTCCACAATGGCAGGCTGATTTTCCGGTTCAAAGGGTTCACCGCCTAAAAGCGTAATGCCCTTTACATAGTCCGGGGCAAGCATATCAAGGATCATATCCACGGTCTGCTGGGTAAAAGGTTCTCCGTAATTAAAGTCCCAAGCAACCTCATTAAAGCACCCCTTGCAGCGATGGGTGCAACCGGATACAAAAAGGCTCACACGGACACCCGGACCATTGGCAATATCACAGTTTTTAATAGCAGCATAATTCATTGGTTGCCCTCCACATTTTCTTTTAGAAAATCCTTAACCATCTGTGTATACCGGGGGCGGTCTACCAAAAAGCTGACCCCATGATCAGCGCCATCGACAAGTAACAGACTCTTTTTACTGTTGCATGCTGCATAACCTCTACGGGTCATATCGCAAGGCACAAAGCCGTCCTCGACCCCGTGAACTAAAAGAACCGGGAGTCTGCTTTTTTGAAGGGATTTTTGTGTATCTTTTTCTGTAAGGCTAAAACCGGCAAACAAACGAGCAAACAATTCTGTCGCCCAAAGGCTGAGTGAAGCAGGCAGGTGAACAACATTCCGATAGACAATGGAAATGATCTCTTTCGGTGAGGTAAAACCGCAATCGGCGATAATACCCTTCACATTCTCCGGCAGAATTTCATCTGAAAGGTACAGCATTGTGGATGCACCCATGGAAAGACCGCTGAGGATCACAGGATAAGTGCCAAAATGCGCATTGTGGAATGCGATCCACGCCTTCATATCCCGGCTCTCTTTCACACCGAATGTGATATACTTCCCCTCACTTTTACCGTGCGCCCTTTGATCCGGCACTAAAAGGTTCATACCTTGATTATGATAAAAATCAAAAACCAGTCCAAAATCCACTAGTTTACAACTACGATAACCGTGAGCAAGGATAATCGTACCCTTTGGGTCCTTTGCCGGCACATATACAGCATGCAGGTTTAAGCCGTCATAACTTTTGATATAAATATCCTGCGCATTATGCTCCTTCAAAAAACGAGCACCTGCAAGAATATTGGAATAATGCCTGCCATAGGGTGTTCGCAGTACATTCTCCTCATTCATCCAATCGATCTCTTTTCTGCGGACACAACCCATAACAAACACCAAAAGACCGCTAATTAGTGTCAGCATTAGAAGTGATAACAGGATAAAAATGATAACGGGCATAAAATGATTACTCCTTATTCCCCAACTTAGAAAACCAACGGAATGTAAGCGGCCACAGAACGCCTGCTGTCAGCACGACCAAAAAGTATCGCGCAGCCCTACCAGCCAATTCACCAAAGAGCATTTTCAGCACCGGCTTGGTTCCGCTTTTCACTGCCAATACCAAAACAAGACCGGCTGCAACCTTCAGAATTTGCGCCCACCAAACAGCGTTTGTCTTGAAATTCAGCCACTTTTCATCCACGATGTAAGTTACCACAAGACCAAGCAATGCGCCAAACAGCGTATATGCGCACTCGACACCGGAGGCATAATTATGTGCATCAATGTCCGCAGGAAAATGATAACACTCCACAAAACACAAAAAAGCCACAGCAAGCATTATCATTGCCCCCAACAGCAACGGCACAAATTTGCGTCCATTTTTAAAAAATATAGGATAAATGGCAAAGATTAAAAGCAACGCAATACCAATAGAAACAACCACATCCAGCGGTGTATGGACACCGATGTACATTCTGGAAAAAGCAACAAGTGATGCCATCACAATGGTTGTAATGCGAATCTTTTTGTTTTTGGTTGCATACGCAATGCTGCCAAATGTACCCACCGCACTCTGCGTATGTCCGCTGGGAAAGCTATAGCCCGAAGCAGCTTCTCTTGCCTGCTCTAAAATGGTAAAATTCGGGTCCTGTACCCAAGGTCTGGGAATTCGGAACCACAGCTTCAAAAACTGATTGGTGATGGTTCCAACAAAGCCAACAGATAAAGTATAGTATCCCCAATATTTATCTACGCACCAAAATAGAACCAATGCAATCACCAGAAATGCTGTTTCTTCGCCCAACATAGTGATTGCCAGCATCAATTCATTCAATACAGGTACGCGAATATCTTCTAAAAGATATAAGAATTTCATTGCCGTCCTCCTACAGAAAGATTGTTATCATTATACACTCCATACGATAAAAAGGCAATCATTGTCTATTGCATTTTGGAAAAAACAGGGTATACTAAAAGAAAGTATTTCTCATACGGAGGTATTTTATGCCCTATTATTACTATGGATTTGATTGGACGTATCTTTACATCGTCCTACCCTGCCTGCTGCTTGCTATGTTTGCCAGCGCCAGAGTCAACAGCACCTTTAAACGCTATTCCAAGCAGATCTCCGTCCGACATATTACCGGTCAGGAAGCCGCAATGCGAGTATTGCGCGCCAACGGTGTAACCAATGTTCGAATCGAGCGTGTATCCGGTAATCTCACTGACCATTACGACCCCAAAACCAATGTGATTCGTCTGTCCGATAGTGTGTACAGCAGCACATCCACCGCAGCTATCGGTGTTGCCTGTCACGAGGCCGGTCATGCGGTACAATATGCGGAAGAGTACTTTCCCATTAAAGTGCGTACAGCTATCATTCCGCTGACCAATCTCGGTTCCAGGCTGGCTATGCCGCTGATCTTGCTGGGCATTCTCTTTAGTTCGCTGGGTTATTATTCTTACACACTGGTGTATGTGGGTATTGCAATGTTTGCCCTTAGTCTTGTTTTCCAACTGGTAACCCTGCCTGTGGAATTTAACGCAAGTCGCCGTGCGATGCAAGCCATTGAAGATGCTGAGATTCTCACCGACGAGGAGCAAAGAGGCGCCCGTAAAACATTGACAGCCGCTGCAATGACCTATGTTGCCGCCGTTGCAGTGTCCGCCGCACAGTTGCTCCGTTTGATCCTGCTGTTTGGCGGTCGCAGAAGAAACGACTGATTTCTCCGCCCCGGTATTGACAACCGGGGCGGATTGCATTATACTTTGTGTGAAAAGTATGAAAAGTAGGAAAGGAGCTTGGCAATGGCCGGTGGAAAACACATTCTTGGAAAAGCCAATTCCAAACGGGTTTTCGGCACAGCAAAAGTTGGCGAGCGCGGACAGATCGTTATCCCCAAAGAAGCACGGGAATTGTTTAACATTCGTCCCGGAGATACATTGCTGATTTTGGGAGAAGAAAACAAAGGACTCATTGTTTCGCGTCCGGAACTGCTCCGTGATTTAGCAGACGAAATTTTTGAAAGTGACGGTTAATCAATATGGAAGAATTACTGGAATTATACAACACTATGGGCATTAGCCCCGCTGTATATCATTATGGTGAAGCTGCTTTGGAACGGCTGAAAGAACGATTCGAAGAAATCGACAAAATTGCTGAACATAACCAAGCGAAAGTCATCGCCGCAATGCAGAAAAACAAAGTCTCTGCTGCTTGCTTCGCCGCAACCACCGGATACGGCTATGACGATGTAGGTCGCGATAATCTGGAGCGGGTTTATGCAGATGTTTTCCACACGGAAGCAGCCCTTGTGCGTCCGCAGATCACCTGCGGCACCCACGCGCTGACCGTTGCGCTGTCAGCAAATCTTTTGCCGGGTGACGAATTACTGTCGCCTGTGGGTCTTCCCTATGACACCCTGCAAGAAGTTATCGGCATTCGGGAAAGTCCCTGCTCCCTGAAAGAGTACGGTGTTTCCTACAATCAAGTCGACTTACTGCCGGATGGTACATTTGACTATGAAAATATCCGCAAAGCCATTAATGATAAGACTAAAATGGTTACCATCCAGCGTTCCAAGGGCTATGCTACCCGTCCCAGCTTCTCTGTGCACCAGATCGGTGAGTTGATCGCATTTGTAAAGTCCATAAAGCCGGATGTTATTTGTATGGTAGATAACTGCTACGGTGAATTTGTAGAAACCATTGAGCCGTCTGATGTTGGCGCAGATATGGTAGTCGGCAGTCTAATCAAAAACCCCGGTGGTGGACTTGCTCCTATTGGCGGTTATATCTGTGGCACTGCCGCTTGCGTTGAGCGCTGCGCATACCGGTTATCCGCTCCCGGTCTGGGACAGGAAGTAGGCGCAAACCTGGGACTTATGCCTGCGCTGTATCAAGGTTTCTTCCTTGCACCCACAGTAGTTGCCGGTGCCGAAAAGGGCGCCATCTTTGCTGCCAATCTGTATGAACCCCTCGGATTCAAGTGCGTTCCCAACGCCACAGAGAGCCGACACGACATCATTCAAGCGGTAGAACTGGGCAGCGAGGAAGGTATGATTGCCTTCTGTAAGGGCATCCAAGCCGCCGCACCGGTAGATTCCTTTGCTACACCTCTGCCGTGGGATATGCCCGGTTACAATGACAAGGTTATTATGGCTGCAGGCGCTTTTGTGCAGGGTTCTTCCATAGAGTTGTCTGCTGACGGTCCTATCCGTCCTCCCTACGCTGTGTATTTCCAAGGTGGTCTGACTTGGTGTCACGCCAAATTGGGTATATTAATGAGTCTGCAAAAAATGGTCGATGCAGACTTGATCAAATTTTAATTGGAGGTTACATTTATGAATTGGTTTTGGTTTGCTATAATTGCTCTTCTGTGTTGGTCCGGATCAGATTTCTTCTCAAAGATCGGCTGTCGGGATAACCGGGACAAATACAGCCATTTGAAAATGGTTATGGCAGTTGGCCTGGTTATGGGTATTCACGCACTGATTGAAATTTTAAGTGGTGTTGCCATCAGTTGGGATGTTATACTCACCTATTTACCTGTTTCTCTGCTGTATATTCTCTCTATGGCAATGGGTTATATCGGACTACGGTACATCGAACTGTCTATATCCTCTCCCATTTGTAATGCATCCGGTGCCTTAGTTGCAATCATTGCCATCATTTCCGGAACGGCTGATCCTATGGAACCGATGCAGTATATTGCGATTGCATTGGCCGCTCTCGGCGTGATTGGTCTTGGTTTTGTGGAAGCCAACGAAGATGATGAACTCCGTGCCAAGCGGCAGGAAGCCGGTAATTTTAAATATGCAAAAAGCTGGCTTGCCCTGGCTCTTCCCATTGCGTATTGTCTTCTGGATGCAGCCGGCACATTTGCCGATGACTTGGTATTGGAAACATTAAATGAAGACAGCGCAAATGTCGCTTACGAGCTCACCTTCCTTGCAGCCGGTGTTGTCTGCTTTATCTACACCTGCATCATCAAGAAACAAAAGCTGATCCCCAAAATGGAAGCGCCTAAATATGTGGGTGCTATTTTCGAAACCATTGGTCAGCTATTCTACATATACGCTCTTGCCAGCGGTGAGTCTGCATTGGCTGCACCCATTATTTCTTCTTACTGTGTCGCCTCTGTTCTTTGGAGCAGACTGTTCCTGAAGGAAAAGCTCAGCTGGAAGCATTATGCCTGTATCGTAATCACGATTGCCGGTATCATTATTATGGGTGTCTTTGACATGTAACAAAAAAGTGCTTTGAGTTCAACTCAAAGCACTTTTTTTGCGTAATTTTCGAATCAATTCCAATGGTCCATACATCACCAGTAAAACACCTGCGATGATCACCGGAAAGCCTAAAAGATGGCTGCCCCACAGCTGTTCAAACAGATACAGAGGATTACCGGGGTCTGCTGACATCAAAAACATAAAGTTCGTATTAAGCAGCATATTGATCCCGTAAATGGGAATTGCCATCAAAACCAGCAAGGTAAGCGATCTGGGAAGTTTCTTTAAAGACGGGTTGATATCTCTGTTTACAGCAAGCACCACCGGATACATTACCAATAGGATATGTACGGTAAAGCTATGGCAATGCATTCCACTTGTAATCGGCAAGCTGGTCCAAGTGGGAAATAACAATGCCGCCAACGCACCGGGAATACATACCGTATACAGGAAATTATCCAGCATCGCAGAGGGTCTGTATGTGTGGATCAGTATGACAAAGATGTTAATACTGCAAAGATGCAACGGCAGATAATCTAGGGTATAATTTCTGCCGAAAATCAGAATCGCCATCTTAAACAGCTCATCTGCCAACAATAGCCACGCAATCGTCTTTCGCCAACGACACCTTCCCTGCTGCCCAATTTTATTATATAGAACGCAATTGACCAGCACCGCCAGCAAACACACGACCAACCACGATAAATGTAGCGGATCAAAAAGTGAAAAACCCACACCGCTTTCAATAGTCTCAGTAGTCGCTAAGAAATACTTCATTTGATCCCCTCTCCAATCTATTAGGGAAAAAACGATTATTTTTGACCCTTCTGCTTCAGAAGATTATACTTGATATCCCACAACTTTTGGGACAGATCCACATAGTAGGTATGGGGATTGTCAAAACGCTTGACTTCGTCCCACAGTTTATCCACCTGCTCCATACAGTAATTGCGAACTTCATCAATAGGCGGACATTTGTATACCAATTCACCGTTCTTGAAAATCGGAACCAGCAATTCCTTGGCGGTAAAATCATAAACAGTCTTAGTCTTCCAGGTGGCTTCCGGATCAAAAATCTCCATATTCTTACTGTCATCCACAGTTTCGTCGTAAACGCACAGATAGTCAGCAATAGCCTTTCCGGTATCGTTGCCAAAGAAACGGTAGAGCTTTTTGTAATGGGGATTCGTAATCTTTCCGGTGTTTTCGGAAATTTTTATTTTCGGAATGATGGTGCCGTCAGTATCCTCAATTGCGGTCAGCTTATATACACCGCCAAACACAGGCTCAGACTTTGCCGTGATCAAACGCTCACCAACACCGAACATATCGATCTGTGCGCCCTGATGGAGCAAATCTTCAATAATATATTCATCCAAGGAATTGGAAACAGAGATCTTACATTCGGTCCAGCCAGCAGCATCCAGCATTTCTCTGGCTTTGCGGCTCAGATATGCCATATCACCGGAGTCCAGCCGGATACCGCACTTGGTAATACCCATAGGCTTTAAAACTTCATTAAATGCCTTAATAGCGTTAGGAACACCGGATTTCAGGGTGTTATAGGTATCCACAAGTAAGGTTGCGTTATTGGGGTACATCTGGCAGTAGGCCTTAAAGGCTTCATACTCTGTATCAAACATCTGCACCCAAGCATGCGCCATAGTACCGCCGGCATATACACCGAACAACTGATCAGAAATGGTACAAGCAGTACCGTTACAGCCACCGATGTAGGATGCTCTCGCGCCAAGAATCGCAGCATCCGCACCCTGCGCACGACGAGAACCAAACTCAAGAACTGTACGGCCCTTCGCTGCACGCACCACGCGGTTCGCTTTGGTAGCGATCAAACTCTGGTGATTGATCGACAGCAGAATAAATGTCTCCATCAGCTGCGCCTCAATAGCGGGTGCACGGATGGTCATGATAGGTTCTTTGGGAAAAATGGGTGTGCCTTCAGGTACTGCCCAAATATCACCTGTAAACCGGAAATTGGACAGATACTCCAAAAATGCTTCACTGAACAGTTTTCTGCCCCGGAGGTATTCAATATCCTCAGGTGTAAAATGCAGATTCTGAATATAGTCAATAATCTGCTCAAGGCCGGCAGCAATCGCAAAACCGCCATTGTCCGGACACTGCCGGAAAAACACATCAAAATAACAAATTCTGTCCTTATAACCCTTCTCAAAGTAGCCATTACCCATGGTCAGTTCATAGAAATCGCACAACATTGTCAGGTTCAGTTTATCCTGTGTTGCCATATACAGCACCTCACATTTTTTATTGGTAATATTATAGGTCAGTATTTCAGAAATTGCAATACATTTTTATTGACAGCACAACACTTTTCGACTATATTTATGTAAAAAAGGATTGGAGGGTTTCTATGGAAATCACTGTTGGAATGACCGGCTCAGTATCCACCTCTGTGGAACGGGAAGATACCGCATACGAAGTAGGTTCCGGTTCTCTTTTGGTATATGCTACACCTTGTATGGTAGCACTGATGGAAGGCGCCGCATGCGAAGCTATTGCGCAAGCGCTTCCTGAGGACAAGACAACCGTCGGTACCGAACTTCATATTTCCCATCTGTCCGCAACACCTGTAGGTCTTGAGGTACGGGCTGAAGCTGAGGTAACTGAAGTTGATGGCAATGCCATTACCTTCCGGGTTGCTGCATTTGATGAAGCCGGTAAGATTGGCGAAGGTATTCACAAGCGCTTTATTGTATCAACGCAAAGATTTTTAGATAAAGCATATTCTAAACTGTAATCAAGAGGGATTGAAAATGAGTAAATTTAAAGCATTTTTACAGCGAAAGAACATCATTTTTTCCGGTAAACGGTATGGTATCGATGCCCTTGGTGCAATGGCACAGGGTCTGTTCTGCACACTGCTTGTGGGCACAATCCTCAACACCATTGGTCAGCAATTCGGTATCGCATTTCTGACAAAAACTATTGTTGCCGACTACACCATCGGCGGACTTGCTTCCGCTATGGTAGGTCCCGGCATTGCAGTTGCCATCGGTTTTGCCTTAAGCTGTCCGCAACTGGTCCTGTTTTCTTTGATCCCTGTTGGCTTTGCTGCCAACGCCATCGGTGGTGCAGGCGGTCCTTTGGCTGTCTACTTCGTGGCGATCATCGCCTCCGAATGTGGTAAATTGGTATCCAAGGAAACGAAGATTGATATTCTGGTAACACCTATTGTGACCATTCTGATCGGTATCGGTCTTTCCAGTCTGATTGCAGCACCTATCGGCAAAGCTGCGCAGGCTGTTGGTACCGCCGTCATGTGGGCAACCGAATTACAGCCCTTCTTTATGGGCATCTTGGTTTCTGTCATCATCGGCATCGCTTTGACCCTTCCCATCAGTTCCGCTGCAATCTGCGCAGCATTTGGTCTGACCGGTCTTGCCGGCGGTGCTGCAGTAGCTGGTTGCTGCGCACATATGATCGGCTTTGCCGTGATGAGCTTTAAAGAAAACCGCTGGGGCGGTTTGGTTGCCCAAGGCATCGGTACCAGCATGCTGCAAATGCCCAATCTTGTAAAGAACCCCCGTTGCTGGATCCCCCCTGTTCTGGCATCCGCCATTACAGGTCCTTTGGCGACCTGCCTGTTCAAATTCCAGATGAACGGCGCGCCTGTATCCTCCGGTATGGGTACCTGCGGTTTGGTCGGTCAAATCGGTGTTTACACCGGTTGGGTCAATGACATTGCAGCAGGCACAAAAACCGCTATCTCTACAATGGATTGGGTTGCTATGGCGCTGATCTGCTTTGTACTGCCCGCCATTCTTAGCTGGGTCTTCTGCCAGATCTTACGGAAGTGGAATTGGATTAAAGATGGCGATCTAAAACTGAATCTGTAATATATAAGAGCCGTACGAATAAACCGTACGGCTCTTATTTTTATATTTCCTGTCTGCCTTCCAGCGCACGGGAGAGCGTCACTTCGTCGGCATATTCCAGTTGGCTGCCTACCGGCACACCATAGGCAAGACGCGTTACCTTGACCTCCATAGGGCGCAAAAGCCGAGAGATGTACATTGCCGTGGCCTCACCCTCTGTATCCGGGTTTGTAGCCATAATAACCTCGCTGACATCACTGCTTGCTACACGCTGCAAAAGTTCCTTAACGCGAATATCATCCTGCGTCACATGATTCAGCGGTGAGATCACACCGTGAAGGACATGGTATACACCGTTAAACTCACGGCTTCGCTCCATAGCGATCACATCCTTTGGCTCTGCAACGACACAAATCAGGCTACGGTCACGGGTGCTGTCATCACAGATCGCACACACTTCCTTATCCGTCAGATTCTGACACACCGGACAAGTATGAACCGTACGCTTCGCCTCAACAATAGCATCTGCAAAGGACTGCGCCTCCTCCATCGGCAGACCAAGTACATAGAAAGCTAGACGCTGCGCAGTCTTACCGCCAATACCGGGCAACTTGGCAAACTGGTCAGACAGTTCCTGCAATGCCGTGGGAAAATACTGCATAGTGCCTCCTTAGAACAAACCACCCAGGTTCAAACCGCCGGTTAGCTTAGACATATTGTTGGCAGAGTCCACATCCGCGGTACGCATTGCCTCGTTAACCGCAGCGATGACCATATCCTGCAGCATTTCCACATCATCAGGATCCACTGCCTCAGGATTGATCTCCAGAGAGACCAACTCATGTTTTCCGTTGACGGTTGCTTTGACCATACCGCCGCCTGCAGCAGCAGAATAGGTTTTATTCTCCATTTCTTCCTGCATACGCAACATTTCCTGCTGCATTTTCTGTGCCTGCTTGATCATAGCTGCTTGATTCATACCGCCGGGCATACCCCGGAATCCACCTTTCGCCATTGTAATTTCTCCTTAATCCTTCTTAATATTGATCACATCAGAATGGGCTCTGCCAAATTGCAGCAGTTGCTCCATTTGTTCATTTTGAATACCTGTTTTATCAGAAGCAATCACACGAATCTGATGCCCCAGTTTTGCAGATGCCTTGCGGGAAACCAGTTCCAAAACCTCGGTTTTATCCACAACCGCTTTTGTAAAATCATTTGCACACAACAAAACCAGTGTGTTGCCACTCAAAAGACCCTGAACCGGACCGTTGGCAGCAAAGAATCCGGAAACCGGAGGTTTCAGTTCCATGCGTACCTGCGAGCAAATCTCCAGCCAGAAACCTGCTGGCGCCTCATCCTCGATTTGGAAAGCAGGGGTTTCTGTTACCGGCTGCAATTCCTCTTTTATTTCTGGAATCGCAGTTTCCGATTGCGACAACTGTGTAGCAGGTGTCTGCTGCACAGTAAAACTACCGCTTTTAATTTGGTCCTCCAACCGGGTCAATCTGGCATTCAAACTTTGTGCATCCAGCTGCAATTCAGGCATACACAAATTCATAATGCACAACTCAGCATCCAACCGACGACTTGCGCTGCGGATAAATCCGGCTGCTGTCTGCTGAATTATAGACAACATTCTGACAAGCTCCGCATCGGTAAAGCTTTCCGCCAGCTTTTTGACCTCATCGTGGGAGGCAACACCGGACAGCATACCAATCGATTCCCGAGGTGCAGAACGCATAATCATAAAGTCCCGTGTCAGACAGGCAAGTTCATCCAAAAGTGCGCCCATATCCTTACCCTCTGCATAGAAACGATTCATAAGGGCAAGCGCATCAGAGGTGTTATGATCTGCAATACAAGCCATCAGCTTACCGCATTCTTGGATACCGGCAATGCCAAGACAAGCATATACCTTATCCGCAGTCAACTCTCCGGTAGTTGCTGAAGCACACTGATCCAAAAGGCTCAAACCGTCACGCATACCGCCATCGGCAAGACGGGCAAGCACCCGTGCAGCGGTATCATCCAGTTCAATGTTTTCCTGGTACGCCACATACTGCAATCTCGCTGCAATATCATCCTGACCTATCCGACGAAAAGAAAACCGCTGACAGCGGGACAGGATCGTTGCAGGCACCTTATGCAGTTCTGTCGTCGCCAAAATAAACAGCAAATGCTCAGGCGGTTCTTCAATGATCTTCAGCAGTGCATTGAACGCAGAGATAGACAGCATATGCACCTCATCAATGATGTACACACGCATTTTTACTTGCGAAGGGGTATAAATTGCATCATCCCGCAGATCACGGACATTGTCAACACCGTTGTTGGACGCAGCGTCGATCTCCAGCACGTCCATACAGGAACCGGAATCGATTGCCAGGCAGGATTTGCAGCGATTGCAAGGGTTGCCATCCTGCGGATTTTCGCAGTTAACCGCCTTTGCCAGAATTTTGGCACTGCTGGTTTTGCCTGTTCCCCGGGAACCGGTGAACAGGTATGCATGGCTTAGCCGTCCGCTTTGCAACTGTGTTTTCAGTGTCTGCGTAACGGCCATCTGCCCAACCACATCATCAAAAGTCTGCGGTCTGTATTTTCTGTACAGTGCCTGGTACATAACAACCTCCAAAAGCCGGCCCATAACAAGATCGCACACCCACATTTGAACCTGCTCAATACCCGGTTTCCCTGCAGCCAGCTCAGGAGCGGCGGCCTCGCGGCACACAAAAAGATCCGCTTAATGCTGCTTGGTTCCCCACCTGACATGGTTCACGGGATTCTGTTGCGCAAGACCGTTCCGTCAACACCGCTTACAAGGTCCGGACGGCACTGAAGCAAGCCCGGGTGTGGGGATTCATCCCTGCTGTAGCGGATTGCAGGAAAAGGGCACCGCTAACTCCCCGACTAGTGCGACCTTGTTATGAGCCGGCAAGCCATAACAAGGGTATTGTATTTTTTAGTTTGCTTTGGAATCGATAAAATCAGCCAGCTCCTGGAATGTAGTGATCTTCTGATCTTCCATTTCCAATTCCACACCCAGCTCACTTTCCAAATCCATAATCATTTCCACGATATCCAGAGAATCGATGCCCAGACTTTCAAAAGTGCTATCGGGAGTAATCTCTTCCGGATCCAGATCCAACTGCTTAACTGCATAAGAAACAAGTTTTTCGTACATAATTCTATCCCTCCAAAAGGTCTTCTTTTAACACTATCATTTTATTACATTGGATTATATTTGTCAATCATCGTTTTCGCAGCCATACCGGATGCATAACCCGTTGACCACGCGATTTGCAGATTAAAACCACCTGTATATGCATCACAATCGATGATCTCACCGGCAAAATACAAGCCGGAGATCAGCTTTGAACCCATAGTCTTGGGATCGATCTCAGACACTTTGACTCCACCGGAAGTTATGATTGCCTCTGCCACAGGTCGCTTCCGCGTTATCGTAACCGGAAATGCCTTTAATAACTCCACAAGCGCCCTACGCTGTTGTTTTGTAAAGGAATTCGCCTGCATATCCGCAGATACCGACAGCATCTGCAGCACAACAGGGATCATCGAGCGGGGTAAAAGGTCAGTCAACGCATTTTCCATCGTGCGGTTCTTATACATTTCCAAGTCCCGCAGAATACGGTCATTGAGCTTATTTTCTTCAAGTGCCGGCTTCAAATCGATCAGCAGACGGCACCCATCTCCTTGCAGATGGGCGCTTGCGCTGAGCACAGTGGGGCCGGAAACACCAAAATGGGTAAACAACAGTTCCCCAAAATCCTTATATAACACCTTACCTTTGGCGTTGAGCAGCTTCACAGCCACATTTCGAAGGCTGAGTCCCTGCATACGTTGGCAATAATCACCATCTGTTTCCAGCGGTACCAACGAGCCCTCCGGGGTTATGATGGTGTGACCCAAAGCAGAAGCCATTCGATAACCGTCACCGGTAGAACCGGTTGTCGGATAGGAAACACCGCCGGTAGCCAGTATAACAGCAGATGCGAAAATCACACCACCGGCAGTTCTAACTCCTGTAATCTTACCGTCTTCCGCTACAATCTCCATGGCTTTTTCGTTTCGCACTTTTATGCCAAGCCTGCGAAGCTCATTTTGCAGACACTCCAAAACAGATTGCGATCTATCGCTGACAGGAAACACTCTGTTGCCTCGCTCTGTTTTCAAAGAGCATTTGCGTTTCTCAAAGAAATCGATCATATATGATGGAGGACAGTTTTCCAAGGCGCTATACAAAAATCTACCATTTCTCGGCACATTCTGCAGCACTTCCTGCGCAGAGCAGTTATTGGTCACATTACAGCGTCCCTTACCTGTGATCAGCAGTTTTTTTCCCAACCGATCATTGGACTCCAAAAGCAGCACACTACTCCCCTGTTCTGCTGCCGTAATGGCTGCAAACATACCTGCAGGACCGCCGCCTATTACAATTACATCTATGTTCATGGTTTCACCTTAACAGCTCTTTTACTTCCTGATCTGTCAGCACACGCCATTTACCACGGGGCAAATCGCCTAATTGCAATGCCCCCTCAGCAATTCTGACGAGTCGCTTGACTGTCATATCGGCCATAGCACACATTCTACGAACCTGCCGGTTTCTTCCTTCGTGGATAATTACCTCAAGCTGCGCAGTACCATCTTCCTTGCAGCTAATCAACCTGACTGTAGGCTTTGCAATCGTGTAGCCATCTAATGTAACAGGTTGACTGAGTTTTTCTAACTTACCCGGCAAATAATCACTTACATACACACGATATGTCTTATTCACCTCATGCTTAGGATGCATAAGTCTGTTGGCAAAGTCACCGTCATTGGTCAAGAGCAACAATCCTTCAGAATCCATATCTAACCGCCCAACCGGATAGACACGCTGTCCGCAATCTGCAACCAGTTGCGAAACATCCCGTCGCCCCTTTTCATCTGAAAGTGTGGTCACATAGCCTCTGGGTTTGTTCAGCATAATGTACGCGTATTCACCGCCGGACGGGAGCGGTTTCCCGTCCAGCATTATGATATCTTGATCCGGGTCGGCACTTTCTCCAAGTTGGCAGATATGACCGTTACAGGTCACACGCCCGGCAGTAATCAATTCTTCTGCCTTGCGACGGGATGTGACACCCCGTGACGCAATGATTTTCTGTATGCGTTCGGTCATTTTCTACCTCCTTTGAAAAGTTTTTCCCACACCGAGGGTTGTTTCAATTCTTCCATTTCCACGGTTTGTCCATAAACAAGCGGGATTTTCCCAACAGATTTTCCGTCGAGACAAACATAAGCGAAACCCGCATCCTGCCCTTCAGATACCGGTGCATAAACAAATCCGGGTTCCTGCAACCGAATTTCCGTTTTTTCATCTGAAGTCAATGCAAAGGAAAAATCGGCATCCGCAATCAATTCCACACATTCTTTATCACCGGAAACTACCGATACCATCCCAATGCAATCGCCGACAGAAACGATTTGCCGCACAGTGTAGTCAGAAAAACCGCTTTCCATCAACTGCTGATGATCCTGCCAGTCATTGCCGTCATTCATTGTCACCGCGATCAATCTGCGCCCTTGCCTTGTACAGCTGGAGACTAAAATTCTGCCTGCCGCCTTGGTAAAACCCGTCTTGACACCGTCAGCACCCTCTAAAAGCCACAGAAGCTTGTTGTGATTCTGCAAAACACGACTACCGATATGAACGGTTTTGGTGGATACGGTTTTTGCAAAAATAGGATTATCCATAGCATAGGCTGCCAACACCGCCATATCCCGGGCAGTGGAGTAATGTCCGGGACTATCCAGACCGTTGGGGTTGACAAAATGTGTATCACGCATACCCAAAAGGTGCGCTTTGTCATTCATCAACTCCGCAAATCCCTCAACGGTACCTCCGCAATAGATCGCTAAGGCAACAGCTGCATCGTTTCCGCTGCGGAGCATCAATCCGTAGAGAAGATCCTGTACCGTCAGCACTTCGCCTTCTTGCAGGTACATAGATGATCCTTCAATGCCCACCGCTTCTTTAGGAATGCGCACCCTGTCCAGCACATTGGTCTGCTCACAAATAACAAGCGCTGTCATAATCTTCGTTGTACTGGCAATCAAACTTTGACGGTCTGCATTCTTTTCGTAAAGGATCCGACCGGTTTGGGCATCCATCAGAATAGCGCTTCGCGCTGAGACAGCACTGCAAGGAAAAGCAAGGGTAGCAGCCAGTAATGCAGCTGCCACCCCGGCAAACAATCGTTTCATTTCATCACCCGTAGGTATTTTCCCCGGGGAAGAATCAATTATTCTGCTTTTTTCTCCGTACGGGAATCAATAAATGCAGCAATTCTATCCAGCGTATCGGGAATCATTTCCACAATGCGATCAGCAGTCGTGTTTGCAGGTGCTGCAACAGGCAGAACGCGAACGCTCCCCTCTTTCACAATCAGAAATGCCACAGGTGTCACCTTAACGCCGGCACCAACACCACCGCCAAAAGGATTTTCCTGCTCGTGCGCATTCTTTTTGGCAAAATCGGAACCACCGCCGCCAAAACCGATGCTGATTTTAGAAATAGGCACAATGGTCACACCGTCAGCTGCTGTAATCGGTTCACCTACAACAGAATTGGCATCCACCATTTCACGGATTTTCGCCATAGTATTTTCCAGCATATTGGGAATATTTTTGCTCATAATTGCGCACCGCCTTTTCGTAATTTCTTCAATTCAAATAGTTCTTTCAGAATTTTAATGCCATGCTTGGACAAAAGGTGAATGGATCTGATTAACGTAATCGTAACATCCACTTTAGTATAAACAAGTGTCTTATCAGCGTTAAAGTCGCAGGCAACTTCCAAATTCCTGTTTTTGATTACAAACAGCCGTTTCAGCTGGGGAATCAAATTACCAAGTGCTGCCCAAGCTCGTCCGTAATTAATCGCAAGGTCACTGGGGTCATCACCTGCAAGGGTCAGCTTGAATTCCAGATCATTCACACGAATTTTCCGACGGAACTGACCTAAAAAATCAAATATCGCACGGGTCACAGGAACAAAATCACGATAATTTCCACCCTTGTTCGATTCTTTATCTTTCTTAGAAGCGTGTTTCTTTTCTTTTTTATTCTTCGGTTTTCCCGGGTACACGCGGAATTTCAGCGGTCCGATCAGCAGCCACACACCGGGATTGGATTCCCGATAGACTGCACGAAAACCCAAAGGCAGAAACGCAAGTCCGCACAGCACCGCCAATACGATCAGCCATGCCATGGTCAAACCTCCTCCATGGTCATCTGATTGGGGTCTACAGGCTCCTCAGGAATCTCCGGTTCACCAAGGCTCACCTTTTCAATGGGGGGCAACTCATCCAGGGAGCTAAGTCCAAAGGTACGCAAAAAGTTAGGTGTCGTACGATACTGAATGGGTCTGCCGGGTACATTCAAGCGACCGGCATCTTCAATAAGTTTCTTATTCAGCAGTGCGCCGATGGAATAACTGCTGTCTACACCACGCAGCTGTTCCACCATTGCCTTGGTAGCAGGCTGATAATAGGCAATAATGGTCAATGATTCCAACTGAGATGCCGACAACTTTGGCGGCTTACGGGTCTCCAAGGCCTGGGTAATGTAGTCTGCCATTTCACCGGAAGAGACCATTTGATATCCCTTTTCCAAACGCAGGATACGGATACCACGGCGATTGAAAGCCAATTCATCAGCCAGTGCATCAGCCGCAGCGACCACTGCCTTCTCGTCTGCCTCTAAGACACCCACAAGCTGGGCGATTTCTACGCGCTCGCCGGCAGCAAACAGAATGGCTTCAATGGCCCTTTGTAATTCAATTTGTTCCATTTTCGTCATCTCCTTGCATCGTCATAGCGTTTTCATCCAACAATTCCACTTCGGGATTTTCACCGGTAGCATCATCTCCCAAGCTGATGGAATTTGTTTTACACAACTCCAAAATTGCCAAAAAAGTAGCAACGATTTCGGAACGGCTACGGCTACCCTTGAACAGATTTTTCAGCTTTTGCACACCCCGCAGCATCAAATTTCGAATCAATTCCTTTGCTTTTCTGGTGACCGGGTACGGCTCTTTACCTACGATGCCCTTAAAATTAACTGTAGGGGGCGGCAGACGGCGCTGATTCCGCTCTGCGATCTCGTCTAACGCCCAAAGCATATCCATAACATCATGCTGATAGCGATAGGTGGTATCCCGACGCAGGGGTTCCGGTGCCTTAGTAAACAGATTGCGACCAATTTCATTCAACGGTTCCAAGGCGGTTACTGCCATACGGATCTGATCCATCGCCTCATGGCGCTGACGCTCAATCAGAGATTGCCGAAGAATATCCAGTTCCGTCTCTGCCTCAATAGCCTCAGCTGTGGAAAGGAGCATTTTGGTCTTGATTAACATCAGGTGCGATGCCATGGTAATAAACTCGCTGGCAAGTTCGATGTCAAGCCGTTTCATCTCCTCAAGATATGCCAAATACTGCTCCAAAATCGCCGTGATGGACACATCCTGAATCTCTATTTTATTTTTACTCAACAGCAAAAAGATAACATTCAGAGGACCCTCAAAATCCTCCATCAGTTCACTCTTCGTGCGGACAATGCCCTCCAGGCGATATTGTGGTTCTCCCATAATCGCTCCTTGTGTATACTTTCACATAATGTTGACAGTATTATATCAAAAAACCTTAAAATCTGCAAGCATTCCGGGAAAATTTTCACACACGAAAATCGTTGCATTTTTCGACAAAATATGATAAAATATTAAAAAACATTGGAGGGATGCTCAATGGCAGGCAAATCCAACCGTTACAAAGAAATGGAACGCTATATGACCTATGCATTGCTGGCAGACGCAGCGGCATTTATTCTGTACATGATCGTTGCCGGCAACGGTATTATTTGGTTAAAGGTAATTCTGACACTCCTTTGTTTTGGTATTTCCGGTCTACTACTGTGGTTTTTGTATACAACCCGTGAACTGCTGCGGCAACGCAGCCTGTGGATAACCGTAGGCGCTGCTTCCATAGCGATATGCCTGCTGTTCTCTCTGATATTAAATTTCCCCAGTCCCAACAAATATAAACAGGAAGATGAAAAAACTTCCTCTGTAGTTACACAACAGTTATAAATAAGAGCGGTGGAGCAATCAGATGCTCCACCGCTTCCTTATTTTTTATAATAGCTGTTTCCGCCGATAAATTCACGAACAAGACTGGTTGGCGGAATCTCATCATCCACATCCGCTGCCTGAACATAGTTAAGGATTTTCACAATACCTCTGACAGCTTCGTAGCAGCTCTGCTCCGGCTCAACAGCAGTCAGAAGTGGGAATATATGATTTTTCAGTACCGCAAGCTCATAAAGAGTCGAGCTGTTAAAGATAACATCCGCATTCTCTTGGAACGGGAATATCCAACGCTCCTCTCCCCTGCGCACCGAATCCCACATAGAGATGGTATGCTCTACAGAGGCACCTCTGTTCTCATAATCACGAACAGTGCGCCGCAAAAGACGCAGGTAGCTGGATGGGATCCGGTTATGGTCATCCAGATTCAGCGGTAACAAAGCGCTGACATAGAGTTTGAACACTGCATCTGCGGACAGTCCCTCCGGTAAAAGCTGGGGATTCAGTGCATGCAGACCTTCCACAATAATAACCGTGTCTTCATTCAGTTGCAATTTATGACCATGCCACTCCCGTTTGCCTGTGAGGAAGTTATATGTAGGCAGTTCCGCATCTTCACCATCAAAAAGCATTTTGATATGCTGACGGAACAAAGTGGTATCTATAGTATTGATATGCTCGAGATCCAGTTTTCCGTCGGCTCCCGGCTGAATTAAATCCCGGTCGATATAATAATCATCCAAACTCATCAAGATCGGGCGCTTACCGTGAACACGAAGCTGTGTAGACAAGCGATTGGCAGATGTTGTCTTTCCGGATGAACTGGGACCTGCCAACATCACAACCTTACACCCGCGCTGGCAAACCAAATCCGCAACCTGTGCGTATTTCTTTTCGTGAAGCGCCTCGTTGACTCTGATAAGTTCTCGGATCTTTCCGTTTTGTACCAGGTCATTCAGGTCAGCTACAGATTCGCAATCCATCAAATCACACCAGTGGGCACCCTCGTTGGTAACGGATCGAAAATGCGGCATATCCACATAACGACTGACTTTGTTTGGATCGTTGTCATCCGGATATAAAAACAAGAAACCTCCCTCTGTAGGCAACACATCCCAAGTCTGCAGATAGCCGGTAGATGGCGCAAGTTCGCCATAGTAATAATCGGAAAAGTCACCGTAAGCATACTCATCGAAATAGTCCGCTGTACGGCTACGCAGAAGCCGTGCTTTATCATCCTTGCCGGCTGCTTCAAAGCGGCGAATCGCTGATTGAGTGCTTACACGGCGGCGAACAAGGGGAATATCCATATCGATCAACCGCTGCATTTCCTGTTTTAACACAGAAAGATCAAACCGATCCGGATGGGATAAATGAATCATCAAAGCAGAACCGATGGTGCTGCCCATTCTGGCATTGAGGTCGGGATATGTATTTTCCAATGCCAGAAACAGAACAAATTGTACTGTCCGTCTATATACGTCTTTACCACTGGGGTCACGGTAATACAGCAGTTGGATCTCGCCGCCGGAAGATTCCATTGCACGGCGGATTGAAGAACGATCAGAACAAAACTCTGTGACGCGCACCGGTACATAATTCAGATTGAACACTTCTCCGGCAATTTTTGCAGCAATCGGGCGCTCAGATAATTTCTTTCCATCAAAACCCAACTGATTTATCAGCTCCAGTAAGGTTTGACCGGGTTTCGCCATAATTTCATGGCCATCGATACGCAATTTCACAAGCAATCTCCTTTCATTCTTTCTCTTTATGGGGACACCCCTGACACTTTGCGCAGTTGCCTCCACACCCATGCTTTTGGGGGCGGAATATAATATATGCACAGTAGCCCAATATCAGAACCAACAATGCAACATCAGACCAGCTCACAGCAGCACCCCCAGTTGATACACCAAACAGGAGACCAACCACGCAACAACACACTGCATAATCACTACACCAACAGTCTTCCAACGGGAATTCAGTTCTCGACGAATGGTGGCAACTGCCGCCATACAAGGGGTATACAGCAGACAAAATGCCAAGAAGCTGGCAGCAGAGCGAGTTGTAAACAAATTATGTAATGCCGTGGTCAGCTGTTCAGTACCAACACCCAAAACAACACCAAAGGTACTGACTACAGCCTCTTTGGCTGTAAATCCGGATACCAGTGCGGTAACCATGCGCCAATCGCCAAAACCTAACGGTGCAAAGACAGGCGCAACCAAACGACCCAATGTAGCAAGAATACTGTCGGCACTGTCAGAAACCACATTAAAGCGAATATCAAAGGTCTGCAGGAACCAAATCAGAACAGTTGCAACAAATATTATGGAGAATGCCCGCTGCAGGAAATCCTTTGCTTTCTCCCACATCAAAAGCAGCACACTTCTTCCGGAGGGCAGGCGATAATTGGGCAGCTCCATCACAAAAGGAATCGGCTGACCGCGAAATGTGGTTTTGTTCATCACCAGCGCAACCAGGATTCCCACTGCCATACCGCCAAAATACAGCGCGATCATCACCGGCAGTTCTTTACCGGGAAAAAATGCTGCCGCAAAGACAGAATAAATGGGAATCTTGGCAGAACAGCTCATATAGGGTGTCAGCAGTATGGTCATCTTTCTGTCACGGTTGGAAGAAAGCGTTCTTGTTGCCATAATACCCGGTACTGTACAACCAAAACCAATCAGCATAGGCACAAAACTCCTGCCGGACAAACCGATCTTCCGCAGCAGCTTATCCATCACGAATGCCACGCGTGCCATATAACCGGAATCCTCCAGCATAGACAGGAAGAAGAACAACGCAACGATCACAGGCAGAAAGCTCAGCACACTGCCTACGCCGGAGAAAATACCATCTATGATAAGACTATGCACTACCGGATTCATACCGTATCGACCCAACAGATCGTCTGCAAACATGGTAAGCCCATCGATCGCATAAGCAAGCAGATCGGAAAGCCACGCACCAAACACATTGAATGTTAGGTAAAACACCAACCCCATAATGCCTACAAACAGAGGGATCGCCAAATAACGATTTGTAAGAATCTTATCAATGCGAACACTTCTGCGGTGCTCCTTGCTCTCCTTAGCGCGTACTACACACTCCCGGCAAACATTTTCTATGAAATTATACCGCATATCTGCCAGTGCAGCATTTCGATCCAGTCCACGATCGGATTCCATTTCGATCACAGAGTGCTCGATCAGTTCTATTTCATTTTTGCTTAATCGGAGCAGGTCATAAAATTCCTTTTCCCCCTCGATCAGTTTCATAGCACAAAACCGGCGGGAGATATTGGCATTGCTTGCGTGATCTTCAATAATATGACTCACTGCGTGGATACAGCGGTGCACAGGACCATCCGGACAGAAATCCAGTACCTTGGGGAGCTGTTTTTCCCTGGCGGTCTTAACAATGGTATCTACCAATTCAGAGATACCTTGCTTTTTCACTGCGCTAATAGGCACAACAGGCACACCGAGTGCATCGATCATTTTTTTAACATCTACACTACCGCCGTTACCGTGCAGTTCATCCATCATATTGAGCGCAACCACGGTAGGCACACGCAATGTCAGCAGTTGCAGTGTGAGATAGAGGTTGCGTTCAATATTGGTGGCATCCACAATATTAATGATGGCATCGGGTTTCTCATTCAAAATAAAATCCCGGGTCACCAATTCTTCCTGAGAATACGGGCGTATAGAGTAAATACCCGGCAAATCCACGACCTGATGCTCTGTACCGCGGATAACGCCAATCTTTTGATCCACTGTCACACCGGGGAAATTACCAACATGCTGATTGGCGCCGGTCAAGGCGTTAAACAGTGTAGTTTTACCGCAATTTTGGTTGCCGGCTAACGCGAATATCATTTTGTCCCCTCCTGTATCTCTATCAACTTGGCATCTTCTCTGCGAATGGTCAATTCATATCCGCGAACGAGAATCTGTACGGGATCCCCCATCGGTGCGACTTTTTGCAGCTGCACCTTTGTGCCGGGAATTAGACCCATATCCAAAAAACGCAAACGCAAGGTACCTTCACCACCAACAGCACTGATTATACCCGGCTGTCCTATTTGCAGATCATCAATTGTCATAAAATTACTCTCCAATTCACCAAGTTAGCATATGCTAACTTCTGTTTTCTTAATTATATATCTGCTTCCAGCTTTTGTCAATAAAAAAATATGCGTCCGACAGTTTCGGACGCATATTCTTATTCATTACCAATCGTAGATATATCGTAAGGTGTAGTCTGATACACAAAGTAATTGAGCCAATTAGAAAACAGGAGATTGCCGTGTCCCCTCCAGCGAACTACAGGCGATTGGGTATCGTCATCGTTGGGATAATAGTTCTTCGGAACGGAAATGGGCAGACCTTGGTTTTTATCCCGCAGGTATTCCTTTTCCAGTGTATCGGGATCATATTCCGAGTGACCTGTGATAAATATCTGTCTACCGTTTTTGCTCATTAAAGCATAGACTCCGGCCTCCTGGGATGATGCGAGAATTTTCAAACCGGGAACCGCCTCAATGTCCTCACGATGGATAGTTGTATGACGGGAATGCGGTGCCCAAAAGACATCATCAAATCCACGCAACAAAATTGAACGAGAGTAGTCTTTAGTATGTTCAAACACACCAAACAGTTTTTCATCAAGCGGATACTTATTGATGCCGTAGTGGTAATACAGTCCCGCCTGCGCACCCCAGCAGATATGCAGCGTACTTTGCACGTGAGACTTGCTCCACTCCATAATTTGGCACAGTTCCTGCCAGTAATCAACATCTTCAAAGGGCAAATTCTCCACAGGCGCACCTGTGATCACCATACCGTCAAATTTTCTGTCCTTGAGTTCATCAAAGGTCTTATAAAAGGTCAAAAGATGTTCCTGCGCGGTGTTTTTAGAAGTATGAGACTTAGTATGCATTAGCTCCAAACGCACTTGCAAGGGTGTGTTGCCCAGCAAACGGCTAAGCTGTGTTTCCGTGACGATCTTTGTGGGCATCAGATTCAGCACCACGATCTCCAGTGGTCGGATATCCTGCGTCATTGCGCGATTTTCCGGCATTACAAAAATATTTTCCTGCTGTAAAGTCTCAGCTGCAGGCAGATTGTTGGGTATTTGTATGGGCATACTGTATCCCCTTTGCGACATTTTTTCCTATTCTACTAAAGAAATCATTCTTTGTCAATTCTCTAAATATTCCTGCAAAACTGTGTTTGGATAATAATGTGAAAGTATTTGTTGATAACTGCTGCCATTTACTGCCATAGCCTCTGCGCCATACTGACTCATACCGACCCGATGTCCAAAACCTTTCGTCTGTATGTGTACATCACCCCCAACGATCATGATTGTAAAAACAGTTGAACGCAATCCCAGTTTCTGCCGCAAAACCGTTCCTCTATATGTCACACCGCAAATTTTTATAGTATCAACGCCTCCGCCGGGTGTATAGGTAATGCTGCTGATCCAACTTATCGGGGAACCGACAGGAGTGAACCCCAGCAATGCAGAAAATTCCTTAGCTGTAAATTTAACAGTATCTTTATAATGGGTCGCATTCTCTTCCCCGGGGCTGTCCACTGCCTGTAAATAAGGAATGGCCGTCCCCCACACCGCCTGTGCATCCTCAGTTTTTCCGCCGGAACAGGAAAAATAAGTCGCTTCGATCAATGCACCGTTGTAAGTAAGTACCTGTCCTGTTGTACTTTGAACAGCCTGGGCTATTTTCAGAACTGATTCTTCTGTACCGCCTTGTGCTAGATAATCCTGTTGTGAGATGTAAGATTGACAGCAGGAAGATTCCGTACAAACCGCGTTCAATATATGCTTTTGACCGGTCGTATGCCTTTTATATGCATAAGTTCTTGCCACAACCGCCTGTGCTTTTAAAGCCTCTGTATCGAAATCCGCCGGCATTTCCCCTAACACAACACCAGTTATATATGTATCCATATCCATTGTGTCAACCGTCCCATCACCCAGAAGCACGGGTATCGCCATTCTACCGGCGGGCAACGGAACTGTTGCATCAGATGCTTGTTCCGTTACAGCCATTGTCGTACCTTCCGGAACTTGATAACCTATCTTCTTCTCTACTACAGAAAACATCACTGCCGGAAGCAAAACAGCAATTGCAATCGCACACAATAATGCCTTAATATTTTCATTCATATTCATCACCCATAGCTATTTTACATACAAATATCGCAGAATCGAAACGAATCAACGCACCATAGATATAGAATTTTGTTCCACTTGACACAACTCTTTATCAAAGGTATAATTACATTGATATTTAGTCGAAATGGAGCGAATTATGAAAAAATCAGTGCGTATTCTTGTTCCAATTGCCCTGGCTTTGATCATCATTGTATGTACCGCTTGGTATCTGTTTATATATGACCGTGACTTTACCCGTGACATGCTGCTGCACGCCGCGCGTTCTTTTGACAGCAGAGGTAACCACACAGTTGCTGCCTGGTTCTACGACAGCGCTTATAAACAAGCCGGTAATAATGATGCCGTTGCCATAGAACTAGCAGAACAGTACAAAGAAACCGGCAACTACACCAAAGCAGAATACACCTTGACACACGCCATTGCAGATGGCGGCGGCATTGATCTGTATATCGCACTTTCCAAAACATATGTCGAACAGGACAAGCTTTTGGACGCTGTTAAGATGCTGGATAATGTTCAAAATCCGGAAATTAAAGCACAACTGGGTCAGCTGCGCCCCCGTATCCCGGTGTGTACACCGGATCCCCACGGCACCAGTTCTTATTACACACAGTATATTACAGTTGAAATATCGGCTGAAAATGCAACACTTTATGTCAGCAGCAACGGCGAATTTCCTTCTATGACAACCGACAAATATGCTGGTGGAATCAAACTCAAGGACGGAAAGAATACCATTCAAGCAATTGCAGTTGCTGACAACGGCCTTGTAAGTCCCTCCGCAATTTTTGGTTTTACCGTTGGTGGTGTTATTGAAAAAGTAACCTTTGCCGACGCAGTTATGGAAGCTGCGCTTAGGGAGGTATTGCAAGTTACCGCCGACAAGGTTCTGTATACAGATAATCTATGGACCATCAAAGAATTCACAGTACCCCAAGGCGCAGTAAATTGGAGCGATTTGCGTCATCTTGCCTTTTTGGAAAAACTCACTGTTGATGCAGGAACACCCGGACAATTATCTAACATTTCCGGTCTTGCAAACATAAAAGAGATTTCTATCACCAATATGACTGTTAATGCCGATGAAATTCCGCATATCGGCAAGCTTCCCAATCTGCAAAAACTGACTATGACAAATTGCGGAATATCCACTTTGGTTGGTTTGGAATCCGCTAAAGAACTGACTTATTTGGATTTGAACAACAACGCAATCCGCAATATCGCTCCGATTAGTGAGCTGAAAAAGATCCAAAACCTTGATCTGTCCCACAATGCACTGAATGACCTGACAGCAATTTCCAATCTCAGCACTTTGACCGAGCTGAATGTTGCCCACAATGATTTGGCAACACTCTCCCCTATTACCTCTATTACCGGATTGAAGTCGCTGTCTGCCAATAACAACGTTATTGCAGATCTGAGTGGATTCCAGCATTTGACAGCTTTGCAAGAACTCACCGTGGCCAACAACAAGATTTCGGATATTTCTACCCTTGCCAGCTGTACAGCCATCACAAAACTGGAGATCGCAAATAATTCTGTTGCAGATATCTCCATGTTGTCCGGTTTAAACGCACTGACTGACTTGAATTTCTCTAAAAATAAAGTCAGCAAGTTACCCCAATGGAGCACAGATTGTGCACTTGTCAACATTGACGGTTCTTATAATCAGCTGAATACGCTGGAACCTTTAAAGGGTCTTAAGCATCTGAACAATGTATTTATGGACTACAACAAGAACATCACATCTGTCAAAGCTCTGGCCACCTGTCCGGTACTGATTCAGGTAAATATTTATGGTACCGGTGTGAGAAATGTCAGCGATCTGACCTCTCAAAGCATAGTCGTCAATTACGATCCCACAAAATAAAAATAAGCGTGTTGTGATAAAACACAACACGCTTATTATTTCGTTTCAGAATCTTCCTGCTGCATTTCCAGCAGGAGTTTTTTGTCCTGCTTGCTTGTCAGATCCAGCTTTTCGTACATATCCGGTCTGCGCTCACGGGTACGACGCAGAGATTGTTTCCTGCGCCACTGGGCAACCTTTTCATGGTTACCGGATAAAAGGATCTCCGGCACACACCTACCGTGCCAAACTGCAGGTCGGCTGTATTGGGGATATTCCAGCAAGCCGTTAAAATGGCTTTCGTCCTCAAAGCACTCCGGATCAGCCAACACACCGGGAACCATACGACAAATAGCATCGGTCATCGCCATTGCCGCAATCTCACCGCCGGTGAGAACAAAATCGCCCAGTGACAACTCTTCGTCCACGCACTCATCAATGAATCGTTGATCTACGCCCTCATAGTGGCCACAGACAAAAATGATATTATCCAGCTTGCTGAGACGAATGGCATCCGACTGTGTAAAGGTCTTGCCGCAGGGTGACAGATAGATCGTATGCACCGGTCCGCCTGCTTGGTCGCAGACAGCTTCCCAACAGCGATATAAGGGGTCAGCCTGCATCACAGCACCTCTTCCGCCACCGTAAGGGTAGTCATCCACCTGCATCTGCTTGTTGGCGGTATATTCCCGAATTTGGTGGGTATCAATGGTGATAAAGCCACGCTCCTGCGCACGACCGAGAATACTTTCTGACAACACATCCCCCAGCGTTTCCGGAAACAGGGTCAGAATATCAATTCTCATCGCTGCGCATCCCCTCAATGAGTTTTACATGAACTTCGTTTTTATCAATATCGGTAGAAAGCACAAACTCTTTGACTGCAGGAATCATATATTCACCCTTACCGACCACATACACAGCATTGCCCGGATAGTCCAGAACCTCAGTAATCTGACCAATGATTTTACCATCACAGAATACATCTGCACCAATCAGTTCTGCGGCAAAAATCACATCGCTGTCAATGTCCTCACGGTACAGTTCAATGGTTTTCCCACGCAGCAACTGTGCATCCTCCATAGTATCAATACCGTGAAGTTTTAAAAGATTACAGGTCTTCTGTACCCGGCAAATATCGATTTTATATTCTCTTCCGTCAATACGGCAACGTTCAAATTCACAAAGCATATCGGGGCTGTCCAACCAAGGCAGAACTTTTACTTCACCGCGGATACCGTGGGTGGTGACGATCTCCCCTGCTTCAATATAGGTCTTACGCATAATTTCCTCCAAAAAACGAAATATGCGTGGCGACAAGCGTCACGCATAAGCCGTTAATCCACGATTTCCACCGTGACTTTTTCGCCGGTGCGTTGTGCAACGGTTTTCACAATGGTGCGAATTTCTTTGGCAATCCGACCCTGACGGCCGATGACCTTGCCCATATCGCCGGGGGCGACACGGAGCTCAAGCACCTTGCCTTCCTCATCAGCAACTTCGGTTACTGTAACCGCCTCAGGCTCGTCCACCAGATTCTTTGCCATATACAGCAAAAGCTCTTTCATTGGGTTACTCCTTAAGGGTAATTACAGCACGCCGGCGTTCTTCAGCAGGCCGCGTACAGTATCGGTGGGCTGTGCGCCGTTCTTGATCCAAGTCTGAGCCTTCTCGACATCAACAGTGATGGCGTTGCCCTCGATCATGGGATTGTAAGTGCCGATCTCCTCGATGCAGCGGCCATCGCGGGGAGAACGAGCGTCAGCGACAACGATACGGTAGTAAGGAGCCTTCTTAGCACCCATTCTTCTCAGTCTGATCTTAACCATTGAGAATTCACCTCCATAAAAAAATCAATAAATAATCTATATCGCAAAGCCATTTGCTTTTAACGAACTTTTTTAGAAGCCGGGGAAACCGCCAAAACCGCGGCCCATACGCTTCATTTTTTTGCCCATACCGGGACCGGAGAACTGCTTCATCAACTTTCGCATTTGATCAAAGGATTTCAGCAGCCGGTTCACATCCTCCACCTTCACACCGGCACCGGCAGCAATACGACGCTTGCGGGATGCCTGAATGATATCGGGATTTTCCCGTTCCTTGGGAGTCATGGACAGGATGATTGCTTCTGTTCTTGCCATCTGCTTTTCATCCACTTTAACGCCCTTCAGGTTTGCGCCACCGGGCAACTGAGA
>JAZRLE010000051.1:0-11986 GCA_045646665.1 Faecousia sp.
TATATTGATTACTATAATAACCGGCGAATTAAGGCAAGACTAAAGGGCTTGCCGCCTGCATTACACAGACAGCAAGCCCTTTCGGCAGCTTAAACAATTTGAGTTAGAAATATTTGTCTAACTTTTTGGGGTCGCTTCACAGGGTCTTTTTTATGTACTTTTACTGAGCAGCATTTTTTCTTAGTCTTAAATAGAACACGCACGCAGCAATCACATCCGTACAGAAAAACAGCTGCAACAGAACAACCCAAAAGATTTCATTGCGTTTGCTTATGCCTTGTTTGACCGAATTGATCGCAGCTGCAACAGACATTAGGCCAGTCAAGAACAAAGTGAAGCCATCCACCAAAATCAGCGCGATCGTAACAGGAAATGTAAAAACTGTGAGCAACAATGCGGTGCCTAAAACAAAAATCAGGATATATGCAGGTACTTGAATGAGCTTCACAAGCATTGCATATTTTGCCAACGAAAGCGCATCCCATTTTCCCCGGATTGCTGAAACAAGATATACCACATTCAAGGCAAGCGCGATTACGCAAAAAGCTAAAAAAACCACAACTAAATACAGAAAATTTCCGTGGAACAGAGATTCCATAATCGTTTCAAGCACCTGATTCGATGTAGAAAAGAAAAGCATCGCCAAAGCGCCAAGAGCAAGATACGGGACAATTGAAGTTGGAAGGATTAACCATATACGCTTACTGTTCATGCAATCACCTCAAGTTATTACTTTTGACCCACTCTTTTGACCAAGTAAACAGAATTTCTGACATACTTTGAAAATCAACGTTTCCACCGTTTTTTAACGCTAAGAAAGTATCAATTATGACGCGCTCATTGGATTGTACAACTGTCCGCAAGTCTAGCATCCGACTAATATAGTTGCCGGTTTCTTTGAAACAGATCGCCTGCACAACAAAAGAAGCGGATTTATATAGCGCTTTCAATATATCCTCGCTCTTTTCAAAGAGCATATTGTGTACACAACCGTGGTAAATGTTGCACACCCCTATTTTTATTGCAGTATTCACCGCTGATTCATCAAGCAATGGCAGCAACGCATCAAGACTGCCTTTGATCGGCTTTGTGTCATAATAAAACTGAAACAGATCAGACGGTTCCCAGTTCAAAATCTCGTCTTTTCCGGAAAGAAAACCGCAGATCAGTTCTCTGTGCGGTAATGTATCCAGCATTGTATGATACGTTTGTATATCAACGGCAGACAATTCATCTAAAATTACAACCACATCAATATCACTATTTTCCGTTGCTTCACCGCGGCTGTAACTTCCCTGCAGACCCACAAACCAAACCCGTTCGCCGAAATTTTTGTTAAGCTTTTCCAAAAAGGTGTCCATCCATGCTGTGATCGCTATCATATCCATCACCTCGCTGCTTTTATTATATAAAAAATAAAAGTTATTTCAATATTCAATTGTTCAAATCTCTCAGTTCAAACAACAAAGCCACCCTATTGGGTGGCTTTGTTGTTTGGCGGAGAAGGAGGGATTTGTTTGCATTTTCGCTTTTGCGAAAATATAGGTTCGGCGCCGTCAAGCCGTCGCCGGCAACGCTCGTCCGCGTTGCATTGAATGGTTCAAATCCCTCTTACTTATAAAAACAACCCCACCGGTTGGTGGGGTTGTTTTTATGGCGGAGAAGGAGGGATTTGAACCCTCGATACCCTTTTGGGGTATACACGATTTCCAATCGTGCGCGCTCGGCCAGCTACGCGACTTCTCCATACTATTGACTTGTTTTGCAGTCAGGTTTGATATATTACTCTATTTGTCCGAATTTGTCAACCCCTTATTTTCTGAAAAACGCAGATACGCGCAGAAAAATCAGTTGACAACATTTCCTTTTGCAGATATAATATTGAAGCTTGCTAGTGTAGCACAGTCGGTAGTGCATCTCACTCGTAATGAGAAGGTCGCCTGTTCGAGTCAGGTCACTAGCTCCAATAAATACTCCACCTCTATGCAGGTGGAGTATTTTATTTATTATGGATCTGACTCGAACTATTAAAATGCAACGCGAACGAGCGTTGCCGGCGACGGCCGGACTGAGCCGAACCTCTATTTTGCTGTAAGCAAAATGCAAACGAGTCAGGACACTAGCTCCATACCGGAATTTCTATTGCAGGAATTCCGGTATTTTTATTTAGACCGTATTGCAAATTTGCATAGTATCGATTATAATAATCTGGTACTATAAAACAACAATTATTCAACCTTTTAATAGGATCAATTATGAAATATTTTATTCAAAAAGATACCAAAGAACCCGCATATTTGCAGTTATATCTACAGATTCGTGATGATATCACAAACGGCATGTATCAACCTATGGATAAACTCCCATCCAAGAGAACCCTTGCACAGGATGCCGGTGTCAGCATAATCACCGTCACCCATGCTTATGAGTTGCTCTGCGACGAGGGGTATGTAGAATCCCGGGAGCGCAGCGGTTATATCGTTATTTTCCGCGCAAGCGACCTTTTTACACCGGACAAACAGGCTGCCCACATCTTCCCTGCTGCCGATCACGCAGAAACAAGCGCAGAATTTCCCTTTTCCGTGCTGGCAAAAACTATGCGAACAGTCATCAGCAACATGGGTGATTCCGTTCTTGACCGCTCGCCCAACATCGGTACAACAGAACTACGAAACACTATTGCCCAGTATCTGAAACGCAACCGGGGCATTATTGCAGACCCCAACCAAATCGTAATCGGTTCCGGTTCTGAGTATCTATATAATCGAATTGTAGAACTACTAGGCCGAGAGAAAACCTTTGCCATAGAGTCGCCATCCTACAAAAAAATTGAGCAGGTTTACATTGCCTCCGGCGTGAAGATCGACAAGCTGAAATTGGGCTCTGAGGGTATCGACAGCGCCGCGCTGAGAAAGTGCAACGCCGATATTCTCCACATCTCGCCCTACCGAAGCTATCCCAGCGGCATTACCGCCTCTGCCTCCAAACGGCACGAATATCTCCAGTGGGCAGACAAAGGCAGATGGATTATTGAGGACGACTTTGAATCAGAATTCTCTGTTTCCAGAAAGGCTGAAGAAACCCTATTTACCCACACCAACCGGGACAACGTGATTTATATGAACTCTTTTTCTATGACCATCTCCCCTTCGCTGCGTGTGGGATATATGATCCTTCCGAAGAAGCTTGTAGAAGAATTTCACACAAAACTCGGATTTTATGCCTGCACAGTGCCTACATACATACAATTTGTTTTGGCTGAACTGATTTCAAACGGCGATTTCGAGCGGCACATCAATCGGGTGCGCCGTTCAAAGCGTAAGGAATTAACCAAATAAATTCCAAGGATATTCTTTAGGCGGTTCCAGCACAAATTCCAGCGGTTTCCCGGTCTTGGGATGGGAAAAAGCCAATCTATAAGACCACAAAGCGATCTCACAATTATCTTCTAAAAGGCTATACTTCCTGTCGCCTACCAGCGGCAATCCGCGTCCGGAGAATTGTGCCCGTATTTGGTGGGTTCTGCCGGTCTGCAGTTGGATTCGCACACAGGTCAGATCATCCGTCATCCCTTTGGTCTGGTAGGTCAAGATTGCCTGCTGCACACCCTTTCCCGGCTGGGTGACGATGTATGTCTTTCGCTCCTGTTTATTTCGCAGCAGCAGGTCACACAGCATACCGGTGTCTGTTTCGGGGCGACCGTGGATCACAGCCACATATTCTTTTTCAAATTTTTGATCTCTGATTTGAGAAGACAGCGCTGAAGCTACTTCTGCCGAACGCGCCAATACCATCAGACCGGATACCACCCGATCCAACCTATGCACCGTCCGCACATCAGCACTAGGGTTTCCAAGTGCCTGCCGCACCAATTCCGGCATACCACCCGGTTCATCGGTAGACAAAACCCGTGCAGGCTTCACGCAGACGATGATCTCATCATCGCAATACAGAATTTCCATAAATCGCTCCCGTTTTTCTTTCATAGTATCAAATATTCTCCCCCATTACAAGTCAAAAGGAGGACTTATATGAAAATTGTGATTTTAGACGGCCATGCTGTCAACCCCGGTGATCTTTCCTGGGACTGTTTCCGACGGTTTGGCACCGTTACCGTACACGAGCGCACCGACCCATCTCAAACCGCCCAACGGCTACAGGGCGCCGATATTGTTATGACCAACAAGACACCTATTACCGGCGAACTACTGGATGCCTGCCCCACAGTGCGGCTGATATGTGTCCTTGCCACCGGATATAATGTGGTAGATTGCAAGGCTGCACAGGATCGAGGGATCCCCGTATGTAATGTACCGGATTACGGTACCAATGCCGTTGCACAGTTCACCTTCTCTCTGCTGTTGGAATTGTGTAACAGCGTTGGTCTTCACAGTGATGCGGTACATCAAGAAGAATGGACAAATTGTCCTAATTTTTGTTTCTGGAAAACACCGCAGATGGAGCTAGCCGGAAAGACATTGGGCATTATCGGCTTCGGTCGTATCGGCAGAGCTGTAGGTAGAATCGCAAAAGCAATGGGTATGGAAGTCATTGCCTACAATCGCAGTCGTCACCCCGAAGGTGAAGCAATCGGAAAGTATGTGGAACTGGATACGCTTTTGAACAAGGCTGACATCATATCACTTCACTGCCCATTAACAGCGGAAAACTCCGGTATGATCTGTGATAAAACGATCTCAAAGTTGAAAGACGGTGCCATTTTACTGAACACGGCAAGAGGCGGTTTGATTGTAGAAAAAGACGTTGCAGCTGCATTACAAAGCGGCAAACTGCGCGGTGCTGCGGTAGATGTAGTAAGCAAAGAGCCAATAGACATCAATAATCCCCTGCTAACAGCACCAAATTGTATCATTACACCCCATATGGCTTGGGCGCCTATCGAGAGCAGGCAGCGCATTTTGGATTGCACGGTAGCCAGCATAGAAGGCTACCTGTCAGGCAAGCCTATCAATACCGTAAACTGAGAAAACCCTCACGGAATATACCGTGAGGGTTTTCATTATAATACATTTCGAGGCTGTAATTACCAGCCTTCACACCATCATAAATCACGCGCATAACTGCCTTTTGATTCTCCGATGATAGAATGCAGATACTGATTCCTTCCTTTTCGAAAGCAGCTGCATACACACCGGAACGAATGGTTCCGTCTGTTGCTAAAAGTCCCACCTTTTGGATTCCCTTTTGGCGGGCATATGCTTCGGTTTCCTCCAGCATATTCAGAAGCGGTGTTTCCACTGTTTCAGCGACGCGTTTGAGGAAGTAGTGGGCGGTATTACCGGGCATAATCAGCACATCTGCGCCCATAACCTGTAACCCCTTTGCACTGCAGGACATCTGCTCCACGGGATCTGTGCCACCGGCAACAATGGCGGCAGTACGGTCAGGGATTTCAGTATTATTATCGATGCAAATGCGGATATGCTCTTGGTCGCAAGATGCGTCTGTAATGTCAATAATTTTACGGAACAGGTCACAGGTAGCTAGCGGACCCATGTCGCCGATAATTCCTATTGTCTTTTTCATAGCGCACTCTCCGTTTACTTAATTAGACACATTTCAGCAAAGGTTGTCATCCGATTCCTCAGCACTCATCTGCATAAGCCATTTTTTGTACTCATTGCCCATTGCCAACTTTGTTTCGTCCAAAAACCGCTCTCGTTCCTGTTGGAAGCAAACACTGCAGTTACTGCACATTTTAAGCAAAATGCATTCCGGATAATAGAAACAGGTATCGCACTCTGGGATCTCCGGAATCGTCTCACGCCAGCGCTTGATGACAGTCTCGTCAAACCGATCGCCATCCAGGTGACCGATAAACTCACTCTCGGTGTAGTGCTCACAAAGTCCAATTTCACCGTTGGGCAAAACAGTCACTGCCTGACCGCTGTCCGCCATACAATAATGCAGTCTAAATTCCTTTTTGATACCGCCTTTTCTGGCAAGGCCATTTTGCACAATACGCTCATTCAGCAGACGCATTGCCCGGTCGTGCTTTTCCCACTCCTGCTTTGTGTGGATATCCGCCAACGGCTTATCACTCTTAAAAATATGACGAGCATAAATGTACAGTCTTTTGTGATCCGGGAAACGCTTTGCCAGTTCATCTACCAGCTCCAAAAGATTTTCCGCATTATTAAGGTCCATATTCAACCGAATCTGCACAGTCACATCTGCATTCAACAGATGACCGATATTATCCATCACGATTTGATAGGGATTGGTATCCTTATAAATATATGCTTTGATCTTATTATAAACCTTTTCCGTACCATCCAAAGTGATCTGAACTCTTTTCAGGTTCCAACTCTTCACTGCTTTTTCCACGGTTTTTTCGTCAAGAAGATAACCGTTTGTGGTTGCACCGGCACGGAATTCCACACCAGCTTTGCGCAGTTCATCACAGATGATATCGATAGCTTTGGAATTAAACAGCGGTTCACCGCCAAACCAGCTGATATTAACATTTTCTCCGCCGCAATGATCACAGATATATTTTGCTGTTTTATAGGCTGTTTCCTCTGACATAGGGATGCGGGAACGCCCAAGTTCAAAGCAATAGAAACAGCGGGCATTGCAATCTGTTGTTGTAAAGATGGTGTAACCGGTAATGTGACCCTGTTTCTTTTGTCTTGTAGACAATACCCATCTTACAAGACTGACCAATTCCTTTTCATTTGTCCCTTCAGGCACCAAAAACCAGCGATCCTTCAAGTAATCCAAATCTGTTATTCGGTTATATTCCTCCTCTGTCAGAAGAATCAATTCCCGGGTCAGCAGGTTAAACAAAAGAATACCGTCTTCGGTGACTTCCTCAGCAATGTAGTAAATACGACGATATTGGTCAGAATGTTTCTTAAATTTTTCCAAAACCTCAAGAACAGCTTCGTTTGCTGCAGAAATAATTTTCATAAGTGTTCCTCCGAGTGATTGTTTCAGCACTTTAGAAAGGAATCCGCATTTATGCACATCCCTTTCCAAAATTCTGAACAGATTGCTCCCGGTGTTAACACCGGAAGCAACATCAATTTTTAAATAATAAACGGGGTGACACTCCGGTGATCAGATCACCGGAGTGTCGTTTGTTAGTTAATTACAACAGATACAGGCACAATTAGTTGTTGCCGAAATAATTCAATGCGGAATCACAGTAGATCATCATATCCTTCAGATATGCATACTTGCCAATCTGACGGGAAACATAGCTTTCGATGCTGTCCGTAACGGTTGTAACCACTGGAATGCAGTGTAAGCTACGCCATCCTGCACAGTGCCCTGTACAGTTGTTGTGATTTCCTCGCCCAAATAGTCAGTGTAGGTAATCACAGCATAAGCATTAGGACCAACCGCCTCGGAAAGAACAACCATACGCATAAAGATGTTATTCTCCAGCTCAAGTTGTGTGCCCAAGTGACCTTCGCCTTCCTTGGTGGAATAATCAACGCAGGTCTTCATAGTAGCGGTTGCGTAGTGCTTATAATCATCCAGACCGGCATTGGCCAGGTTTTCGGTGTTATATTCAAATTTGGTCTGTGCCATAGCACCGTAGTTCAGCATATCCATCAGCAGCGTCTTGAAGCCAACATTAGTGGAGTTCTGCAGTCTGCCAACAGCATAAGTATACCATCTCAACCCATAGATTGCAATAGGTTTTTGTACAGAATTAACATACTTGCCATTGTGCATACAGCACAAAATATTCATCCATATAACAAGCGGCGCACCATACGATGCGCCGCTTAATTTATTCATTTTCAGATAAAATTATGTGCAGCGCTGTTTCGATTGCCAAATTCCGCACAGACTCTCTATCACCGTTAAAAAGATATTCCTTTGCATAGCTTTTGATGCCATCGCAATAACCGATGAACACAGTTCCAACAGGATTTCCCCTGTCGTCACCATCCGGACCGGCAAGACCGGTCACCGACACAGCAATCTCCGTCTGCAGTAATTTCTTCGCGCCCTCTGCCATTGCCTGCGCAACCTGAGAAGACACTGCGCCGTACCGTGCCAGCACCTCCCCGTCCACTCCAAGGATATGCTCTTTGATCTCGTTGGTGTACGAGATCACACCACCCTTGTAAACAGCAGAACTGCCGGGAATGGCGGTCAGTGCAGCACCAATACCGCCACCGGTACAGCTTTCCGCTGTTGCCAAGGTCTTACCCGCAAGGGCACGAAGCACATCAGATGAAAGGCGCATCATCATACTTCACCAATACCTTTTCAACAGTTTCCAAAGCCTGCTGAATCAGCGCTTCCCTATCCAGCTTTCGTTCGGCATTGATCAGCTGTCCAATTGTGGGTTTTGTCTTGGGATGCTTGGGTGTAAAGACAGTACAGCAATCCTCATAAGGCAGCACAGAGGTCTCCATTGTGCCGATTTTTCTTGCGATGGTCACGATTTCTTCCTTATCCATGCCGATCAGCGGCATAAAAACAGGAATATCCACCACTGCGCCTGTAACCTGCATTGCCTGCATAGTCTGACTTGCCACCTGACCCAGGTTTTCACCGGTGATCAGCGCACCGCAGCCGTCGCCCTTTGCGATCCGCTGGGAAATTTCCATCATAAACCGGCGCATAATCAAAGTGAAGAACTCCTCCGGGCAATTATCCCGGATTGCTTCCTGTATTTGGGTGAAACCGACAATATTCACAGTCATTCTTCCGCAATAACGGGTCACCAGTCTTGCCAATTCCATAACTTTATCTTTTGCAAGCTGAGAGGTATAGGGATAAGAGAAGAAATGAACACACTCCACCTCAACACCCCGCTTGGCAATCATATATGCCGCCACAGGGGAATCGATACCACCGGACAGCAAACACATTGCCCGTCCACCCACACCGGTGGGCAGACCGCCGGCACCGGGTTCGGCAGGACCGTGCACATAGGCTGCAAGATCGCGGACCTCTACATAAACCGTATATGCAGGCTTGTGGACATCTACGATGCAATCAGGATGCGCTTCCGCCAATCTGCCACCGATTTCCCGGGAAATCTCAATAGAGGTCATAGCGAAGCGCTTGTCTGAACGCTTGGATTCCACCTTGAAGGAAGGAGCTGCATCCAAATCTTCACCCAAATATTCCTCAATGGTATTGTAGATTGCGTCAATATCCTTTTCACAGGCGCGGCAACGGCACAGACTGACCAAGCCAAAGATGGCATGGCAAGCATCCCAAGCGCCATCAATATCTGCTTCTTCGTCCATGGGCTCCACATAAACCGTGGATTGCATCAAATACACATCAAAATTACCGTAGGCTTTCATTCTGCGACGGACGTTCTGCCGCAATTTATCCTCAAACTGGCGCTTATTGGCGCCCTTTAGAACAATCTCACCTAATTTCAACAGAAAAATTTCTTTCATAATTTACTCCTTATAATTCAACCGTGCGGTATTGAATTGCTTCTGCAATGTGCGCAGCGGTGATTGTCTCACTGCCCTCAAGATCTGCTACCGTTCTTGCTACTTTCAGTATCCGGTCATAACTTCTCGCTGTAAGACCGAACGCATCAAATGCCTGACGCATTAATATCTCAGATTCTGCATCCAACTTACAGTGATGTCGCAGCTCCTCAGGACCCATACGGGCATTGCACATACCGCCGAGTTCTCCATAGCGCATATGCTGGCGATGCCTTGCTGCATTCACCCGCTCCTTGATGGCACAGGACGGCTCTGCCTCTTTACGGCTGCGCAAATCCTCAAAGTTCACAGCCGGAACTTCAATGATAATATCAATTCTGTCCAGCAGAGGACCGGAGATCCGGCTGCGATAGGCATCAACGGAATGTTCCGTGCAGGTGCATCTGCCCGAGGGATCTCCGTACCAGCCGCATTTGCACGGATTCATGGCGCATACCAGCATAAACTCAGCCGGATATGTAACTGTACCGGACACACGGGAGATGGTAACTTTCCCATCTTCCAAAGGCTGACGCATCATATCTAATGTATCCTTATGAAACTCCGGCAACTCATCCAAAAACAGCACACCTTTATGGGCAAGGGATATCTCACCGGGTCTTGGATTGGTTCCACCACCGGCAAGACCGGCATTGGACACGGTGTGATGGGGATTACGGAAAGGTCTGTACATTACGAGCGGTGACTGCGAGGATACCATACCCATCACGGAATAGATTTGTGTTACCTCCAACGATTCCTCCCATGTCATATCCGGCAGAATGGACGGCAATCGCTTGCTGAGCATACTCTTACCGGATCCCGGAGGCCCCACCAATAAAACATTATGGCTACCGGCAGCAGCTACCTCCAATGCGCGTTTGACATTCTCCTGTCCCAGCACATCTTTAAAATCGAGAAGGGTATCCTCCCGTTTTTCCGGCACCCAAATAGGCTCTTCAACAAGTTCTGTCTCGCCGTTAAGTGCATCAGCCAGTTCCCGGACTGTGTGCACGGGAATGATTGCCGGTCCTCTGGCAAGGGTCGCCTCCGGCGCATTTTCAGCAGGCACATATACTGTGTCGATACCGTTATGCTTTGCCGCAATTGTCATAGGCAGCACACCGGATATGGGGCGGATCTGTCCGTCAAGGCTTACCTCTCCGATAAACGCAGAGGTGGATTTGGGTCTGCGAATCATACCGCTGGCAGACATAATACTCAGCAGAATCGGCAAATCGTAATGGGTACCTGCTTTTTTCAAGTTTGCAGGTGCGAGGTTAACCGTGATTCTGCTGGAAGGAAACTTCATACCGCTGGTCTTCACAGCAGCACGGACACGCTCTCTGGCTTCCTTGACCGCCGCATCCGGAAGACCAACCACATCAAATCCGGGCAAACCGTTAGAAATGTAACACTCCACTGTGATCAAATTACCTTCAATTCCGGTTACACCCATCGTTTTGATACTACAGATCAAAGGATACCCCTCCCATTGCATATTATCTACATCATACTTCATTTCACTAAAAAACTCAATTCTTTTTTTGTTATACGCTGTCAAGAATCGCCTAATTTCCAAAATCTTTTTGTTTTTTTCACCGAATATTCCTTTTGCTCACTTTACAAATCGTTTTTAAGGTGATATGATATGGCAGTAAGAATTTGATTACTTTAGGAGGTAATTCATCTTGGCAAGAAAATTTAAAACCATGGACGGCAATACCGCTGCCGCCCACGTCAGCTATGCCTTTACCGAGGTCGCTGGCATCTACCCCATCACCCCCTCCAGCCCTATGGCCGACTATGTTGACCAGTGGTCCGCTGCAGGTCGTAAGAACATCTTTGGCGACACTGTTAAGGTCGTTGAGATGCAGTCCGAAGCCGGTGCTGCCGGTACCGTTCACGGCTCCCTGGCCGCCGGTGCCCTGACCACCACCTATACTGCTTCTCAGGGTCTGCTGCTGATGATCCCCAATATGTACAAGATCGCCGGCGAGTTGCTCCCCTCCGTGTTCCATGTTTCTGCTCGTACCGTTTCTGCACAGGCTCTGAACATCTTCGGTGACCATTCCGACGTGTATGCCTGCCGTCAGACCGGTTTTGCTATGCTGGCAGAGTCCAACGTCCAGGAAGTTATGGACTTGGCCGCTGTTGCTCACCTGGCATCTATCGAAGGTCGTGTTCCCTTCATCAACTTCTTCGACGGTTTCCGTACCTCCCACGAGATCCAGAAGGTCGCTATCTGGGACTACGAGGACCTGAAGGAAATGACCAATATGGAAGCTGTTGCCGAGTTCCGGAAGCACTCCAAGTCGGATCGGAGCCATGTCGTAGTGTGGGCCAAGGAGTGGTTCATTTGGTTTGTCTTCCTAAGACCGCTTGGCCTCCGACTTACGCATGGCGGGACGCTCAGGGTTCAGGGAGTGCTTGCGGAACTCCTCGACAGCCTCCATGTTGGTCATTTCCTTCAGGTCCTCGTAGTCCCAGATAAGTCGGATCGTAGCCATGTCGTTCTGTGTGCCAAGGAGTTGTTCATTTGGTTT
>JAZRLE010000052.1:0-69454 GCA_045646665.1 Faecousia sp.
TATAAAGGATGGTAAAAAGCCATCTGAATGAAGTTCGTGTTGATTGCGATGAGGGTCCACCTGTTCCCATCCCGAACACAGAAGTTAAGCTCATTTGCGCCGACAATACTTGGCGGGTGACTGCCCGGGAAGATAGGTAACGCGAACACGAGTTAGATTTCTCGACAAAAAATCACCAATATTCCCCCTTAGCTCAGTCGGTAGAGCGACGGACTGTTAATCCGCAGGTCGTTGGTTCAAGTCCAACAGGGGGAGCCATAAAAATCCAAGTCCAAACGGACTTGGATTTTTTATTTATTCCGTAAGCAATGGTAGATCATCACATATAACATATATTTAAAATCGTTTTGCAAGGAATAATATACAACTGTAAACCGTTGATTTTGTTTTCATTTTGCAGTACAATCATCATAAAGGAAGTAAGATTATGCTGTATGAAACAAAAGGAGTGAGAAAATTGAAAAAAGTGATTATCATTACCTGGTGCTTTTTGTATATTCTTTTGGCATCTGCATGTAATAACGGCGAACCGTCTTTGCAGTCGAGGACCCCTTCCGGAACAGAAGACACTGCCGCCTCTTCCCAAAGCACAGGATCGGCCTCAACTCCCGGACAGGAAGATTCTTATAAAAATATTGCTTGCGCGACAGTCTCCGCTTTTCGGGAGGTTAGCTTTTTCGTATCCAACAGCAGGACCCAAATCCATATCATGTTCCCCGAACACTGGACACTGGAGGAGAACGATAAGGGCTACAGCATCCTGCAGGCGTCAAAAGTCATTGGCAGTGTTACGGTCTCCGATGCTGTAGGAGCAGAAGCGCCGGAGAATGTTCACAGTGAAGAAATGATGATGTCCGGCGTGAATATTACAAACCGAATTGATCGCATTGCCTCTGAAGGTGAGACGATGTATATCCGTACCCTAAGCTACCGCTATACGGAAGCCGAAAGCAACAGCAGAACCCTTACCGTCACTATGCCCTATCAGCAAATCGATGACGAAGCTGTGCGGACGATGATGATAAAGGCAAAAATACATACTTCCACCGAGCCGAAAATGGGAGTCCTTCCTCTTGCAGATAACCGAAAAAGCGTTTTGATTTTGGGAAACAGCTTTGTGGCAAGCTCCAAGGTAGGCTCTATTTTGCAGAAAATGTGCGGCACAAGCCTGTTGGTGGAAGCCCAATCCAGAGCGTACGCCCGTGTTACCACCTATGTCCAGGATGAGAGCGTGATGAACCGCATCCGCTCCGGTGATTACGCGGCAGTGATTTTGTGCGGATTATATGATTCGGAAAGCCTTGTCAATCTGGAACATATGGTGAATGCCTGCGCATCCTCCAATACCAAGCTGGCGATTTTCCCGGCACACAACGAAAACCGTTCAATGATCGGGCCTGCCAGCGCGATGTATTCCTCTGCCGTTTTGCTGGATTGGAAAGCGGAGATAGACAGCCTGATCAGCAGAGGAATAGACCAAACGCATTTTTGCGTCGTGGACAGTCATAAGCACAGCACACCCCTTGCCGGCTATGTGGGTGCGCATATGATATACCGGGCGATTTTTGGTAAGGTCCCCGCGGAAACCTCGTATAGTGAAGTGTCGCGGTCGGAAATAGCGCGTTTGGGCGAATATACATCAACCGGTTCGGTGTCTTTTTCTAAGCCGGACTCCACCTATCCTATTAAAGCAGGTTGATTCTGCTGTTAAATGCCAAAACCCCGTTCACGCAAATTGCAGTGGACGGGGTTTTGGCAAAATACGGCGTTTTTGGTGCTTAAAATGCCAAGCGCACCTGCCTTGCTGCGTTGCTCCAATCCCAAAACAGTATGATATATTTCCAAAGAACACCATCTTGACCGATGGTGTTCTTTTTTAAAAAATTTTTTGTACATATGCAGTTTTGGTGCGAAAAAACGAATGTCCTGCCGTTACAGTTATTACAGGTCAAAGAATATGATAAAAAAATGAAAGGTAGGAACGAAATATGGCAAGAGAAAATTTGCAAATGGAAGTGCTGTCTGACCAGTATTTGCTGCGTAAGAACCAAATCTATCTGTTTGGCGTTATTGAAACAGGTATGGCAGCGCGTGTGATTCCGCAGATGCATTATATTGAACAGAAGATGATTGATGAAAACCTGCCGAAAGAAGAACGGATCCTGACACTTTTGATCAATAGTCCCGGCGGCTCGGTTACAGATGGACTTGCGATCTACGATACGATCAATATGCTCGAATGCCAGGTGCGGACCATCTGCGTCGGCCTTGCTGCGTCTATGGGTGCATTCCTTCTCTCTTCCGGCAGTAAGGGAATGCGTCTTGCGCTGCCCAACAGCGAAATACTGATCCACCAACCCCTCGGCGGCGCACAGGGACAAGCCTCTGATATCATTATCGCCGCCAAGCACATTGAACACACAAGAAAGACCTTGAATTCCATATTGGCAATGAACACGGGAAGGACGGTCAAACAAATTGCCAAGGATACCGATCGGGACAACACGATGACAGCGGAGGAGGCGTTAAAGTACGGACTGATTGACCATATCCTTGTGCCGGAAAGAATTAAAGCAAAGGAGTGTATGTAATGAAGAATTCTGCTACTTACTTGATGGAACCCCTTTTGACACAATTTTTTCTGATCGATGCGATCTGCAGAGGTTTCATCGATGAAACGGAGCAAAGAGAGATTTTTGAAGAATTAGCAAAGGTCTTTTGCGTTCCTATGAATGCGGAAACAGAAATCTATTATGCTGTGGCAAATGCAAATCAGTACAAGTCCATTGCCGACTATGCCGCGTATGAGCGCCTTTGCAGAACCATTGAATTTGCCGAAACCAGCGGACAGAGTGTGGATTTGACCCCCATTGACCGTGTGGTACTTGCGCAAAAAAGAGAGGCAATGCTGATCAAGTCTCAAATATTCAAGCAAAGCAAAAATCTGACTGCGGACATTATCGCAGATACGCTTTTGAATACTGCTATGAACGGCAATGTGGATGCGATGGTGACACTGTCGTATATGGAATACCACGGGATCTGCATCTGCAAGGATGCGAAAAATGCGGTTAAACGCTTGACGCTTTGTGCAAAATGGAACCACCTGTTCGGTAATCTGATGGGAATTGCCTATGATGTGCCCAACAGGCAGAATTACTATAATACCCTGTTTACCATATTGCGCAGTTCCAATCAACGGGAGGTGTTTAAGTACATTTGCGAGGCTACCGTTTATGACAAATCCTGTACCAAATGTCCGGTGGCCCGGATCGTTGAAAAGGCATTCGGTCTTGGTATCATCGCGAGAAATACATACGACCAGATCTTTGCTAAGGTCGCGTTTTCCAGCTTGATCTCTGCGGAGGACAAGGAAAAACTGCTGCTTAACAAGAAAAAGGATGCGATCGTTTCTCTGTCGGACATTCCCTTTGATGTGGACAGACAGAAGTTGCTTTCCTTTGACAGTGAAAAGGCGCTGCGAACGCCCTTGAACAGGGAAGCTGAAATGCACAAGATCCTTTGCAGCCTTTCGCCGGCGACCAATCATCGCAATGCGCTGTACCAAACACTGTTGGTGGCAGGTGATGATGAATATGTTGCGGATATGTATGTTGAGGCACTGAAGGCAGGCTTTGACAAACGAAACAAGGTCATCGAAGTGGATGCCGGTACACTTTCTGCACTGGATTTTGCCGGCGCAAAGGAAAATTTCATACTCAGGGGCTTGTCGGAAACCAAGCAGTCCCATACGGTGTTTTTGGTCAAGCAATGTGAGGAGATTGAGGAAAACGCCCTTTCGGAGCTGATCAAGCTGCTGGATTATGATTACAGACGCAAATTCAAACTCCTGGAGCCTACGGTTTCACTGGATTTATCTGATGTGCTGATCGTGCTTTTTGCATCTCAGACCAATGAAAGCGTCAGAAAGCTGGCAGAGGAGTGCGATGTGGTCTGGACTGCGCGGCTCAGTGATGCCGAAAAGCAAACGGTAATCGAATCCACCTTCCAATCGCGGGCAAAGTCCTTTGGTATCGGGTGCGCCAAACTGGAGGATGCCGGTAAGGCATTTTTGGCGCCATTTAAAACAGGTCAGATCATTCGCATTATCGACAGCGCTTTGAAAAAAGCTGCCTACGAAAAGGAATCCGTTATCACGGCGGAATCTTTGAAGACCATTACAGCACAGCAGAACATCACGGCAGGAAAGCGTGAGTTTGGGTATCTTGGAGGTGTGTTCTATGAAAAATATTGAACTGTTCAAGGATTATGAGAACGCAAAATTAGCCACCGCAGCGGAGTTTGCTGAGCGACACGCAGATAAAACCGTGCCGCTCAGTCAACTGGAGAAGACGGACATTGAGGGGATCCCCATCTGCATCAGAAGAGATGAAAAGGGAAGCTTGCAGGCTACCTTTATCCCGGATACCCACCTTTTGGCCATCGGCGCAACCAGAAGCGGCAAAACAACTGGATATGTGATTCCCACGCTGAATGTGCTGCTGAACAAGAAAAATAAGCCCAGCCTTGTCATCAGCGACCCGAAACAGGAGCTGTATCGGGATAATGCCGGCAAATTTGCGCAAAAGGGATACAGAGTGCTGATGCTGGACTTTACCAACTACCTGCACAGTGATTGCTGGAATCCCCTTACAAAATATTTCCGCGCCTATCAGAAATATCTTGCCGTGGAGTCCCAAATCCTGACCGTTGATACGGACGAGGGCTTAAAAAATGCATTCCAAGGCATCGTATACGATTGCCAGGAGGATCTTGACAGAGCAATCATCGAGGTCAAGGAGCGTTATCTTGACGAGGTGGAAAAGGGTATTACCGCCCTGAGCGCATCCGTGGTGCCAAACACAAACCAGAAGGATCCGTTCTGGGATGACTCGGCAAGAGATCTCCTGAGAGCTTTGCTTTACGGTATGCTGGAGGACAGCGAAACAGGAGAGATTACCGAAGATAACTTTTCCTTTGATACCGTAATGAAAATATTTGATTCCTTTACGGATTCGGAAAGCAATTATGACGGGGGCTATTTTACAGGCAGACCCATAGAACGCTCGAAAGCCCATCAGTTGGCGCGCAAGTGTATTATTGAGCAAGCCAGTACTACAAGAAGATGTATTTCTTCTGAATTTGCCGCAAAAATGAATAAGTTTCGGGATACAGCGGTCAGACGGATCACCTGTACCAACACCTTTGAAATGCAGGAACTGGATGACGGCGCGCCTACGGTGATCTTCGTGTCCTATAAGGACGAGGAAAGTCTGCACTATGAAGTCATCAGTATGTTCCTGAGCAATCTCTACACCGAGCTGATCGGTGTGGCAAGACGCAAAGGCACAAAGCTGCAAAGACCGTTCTATTTCCTGCTGGATGAGTTTGGCAACCTGCCGAAGTTCAACGATTTCGATAAAGTGATCTCCGCCTGCGCAGGCAGAAACATCTGGTTTTTGCTGATTCTGCAATCCTATGCCCAACTGAATAATGTATATGGCAAAGAGACCGCGGAGATCATCAAGGATAATCTGAATACCCATGTATTCTTCGGCACAAACAACCCGGAGACCAAGCGGGAATTCTCTGATGAGTGCGGAAAAAAGACGATCATTGCGCCCACTTCTGCGTTAAACGGCTCCGGAGAAGCTATCGAGCGTTTTGATAAAGATACTGTGGCGCTGGTTCCTGTCAGTGCGTTGACAAAACTGACCCCGGGAGAATGTATCGTGACCCAGATGCGTGAAGATGTATTGTGGTCGCGCTTTGAGCGAAGCTATACTTGTCCTGAGTTTGCCGGCGATCAGATTGACCCGGACGAGCGAAAAGTGGGTCTGCGCTTTTCTGATGCCAGATTTACCTATGTGCATAAAAAGAAGATACCCCAAAAGAGCAGAGTGGACAGTATGTTTGAATTTTAAGGAGATGATGGTATGGGTGAGATAAATGCGGTTATGATTCAGGAGGAACTGGAAGGCAGATGTTTTGTCACGGTTCCGTGGATCCAAATGAAATATGGGCTTGATTACACCGAGGCAAAGGCGTTTTTACAGCATCTGATCAGAAGAGGTTGGGTAGAACCCAATGCCGATGGAATCCAATATCCGATTCTTCACGATAATCTTTGCCTGCGAAGACTGACACGGGATGAGGTGGATCCCCTTATTGCCAATGTGACTTCAGACTGCGTAAGCGCGCTTCACCGCATCCAAAAAAATATGGGTATGGGCGCAAGCTATTCGGAACTGTCCTCGGCCGTTCGCGGTGATGACGATATAACTGAGGCAGTGAAGATATTGACAGATCACAAACTGATCTATCTTTGGGACAATCTCTATTTTACAATGGTATCTAAGGAAACTGTTTCGGTTTTAGCGGAGATGGTAAGGGCAAAACGACATGCCGAAGTAGGTAGGAGAATGGCAGACATAACGGAGAATGTGAAATCTATCAAGTCGCTTTTTGATGTTTTGTTCGATGATTAGCTGAAACATTGAGGATACCTTGCTATTTTGGCGCAATATGGTATAATATGCAAAAAAGAATGCATCGGTGAAAGGGTGGTGGTCGGCATGCGTTTTACTGAAGCGGAGTTTGCTGCGATGGTAAATGAGTTGCTGTATGAAGATCCGATCTCATTTGATATGCTGTGTCAAATCGCCGAAAAGACATTGCGATCGTCTGTTGTTCATTGGTGCAATACGGAAGATTGCTTGCGGGGAAGGCACTATGAGGATGATATTATGCAGGAGATCCACCTGCGTTTGATGAAGACCACGGTGGGCTATTTCCTGTTGCGTGACTCGGTCGACGGTCCGTATAACAATGACCCGGAGGGGTTTGAGGATTGGATGTTCCGGGTGGCGGAAAATCTGAAGCGTGATTTTGCCAACAAAGTAAGAAACACTGATTTTAACACGGAAGACCTGGACGATCCGGATATGAAAAGTATCCCGGAAGATAACCGGGAAAATGCCGAGGACCGTGTGGAACGGTTGAACCAAGCGATGGATGTGGTTCTGTCTGCTGATGTGGGTGTGTATAAGGTTTTGACCTGGCTTGCACAGGTGATCTTTATCGTGGACAACAATGTCACCAAAATCCAGTCCAACGAGATGATCATCGCAGCATTTGAAAATAAGACCCTGTACGATATGTACGGTATGATCCTAAATGCCTCTGAGAGAATTCCTTGGATCGAAGTTACCCCGGAACAAAACGAGAGGGTTTTGAAAGCACTGCAAAAAAAGCGGGACGGAGATATTTCCTACGGAGAAACCACCTATAAGACATTCTTTATGAAGCACAACGGTGAGGTCTCCGGAAAAAAGTCTATTAGCGATTGGGTGAATCGAATGAACGATATGATTAAGCGGAAAACGGAAGAAAAGCCGGATCCTGCCATGCAGTCCGGCAAAAATAGCACCTATACAAAACGCAGAAAAGAAAAGGAGCGGCGGAGATGAAGCATCTGAGTATTGATGAGATCATCGATTTTGTTTCGTTAACGGAACTGAACGGTGATTCCATTACAATTTCCGCTACCGTAAACGGACATATTCGCAAGTGTGAAAAATGTCTGAAACTTGTCAGATCGTTTCAGATGGTCTATGATGCATTCTCGCGTTTGCAAGTGGATGGCGATTTCAAAAAGTATGTTACGGAAGCTGTTTTGAAGGAACAGGATCGGAATGAAGAAACCGGTGCACTCCGGGAAAATATTGACAGCGACCGATAAATATGATCAGCATTGCTGATTTTATTCAAAGAATATCTTGATTAGAGAATAAATTGCAAGGCGGTCATCATCTCAGCCTGTGAAGGCTTGTGTGGTGACCGTTTTTTGCCAAAAAGATTGACAGGATGAAAGCTGGAAAGTATGATAACAGTAGATTCCTGTAGAATATTGGAGGATTATGATATGTGGCCGATCTTTTTTCTGCTTTCCGTTTGCTGCTTTATACTGAGTGTAGCGCTCTGTATTGTGATTGGCAACAGAAACCGCATAAAGAAAAGAAAATTTAATTTTTTTAATTTGCTGCTTGCAGGCACATTTGCTGCAGCATTCTGCCTGTTTGTGCCGGTCAACATCGGCACAGCCGATGTGACGGTTGTCAACTGCTTTATAGCGATGCTTCTGTCTGTCATAAACTCTGTCGAGGTATTTGGCTTTGGCTGTGATTACGGAGCAGTGGTAGAAATTGTAACCGATAGCCCCCAGTGGCTTGTTGCCGCATTTCAGCTTTGGGTCGCATTGGTCTTTGTGATTGCGCCGATTTTCACTGCCGGCGTTGTGTTGTCGCTGTTTAAGAACATTTTTGCGCACATCCGGTATTTGTGTGCGTATTTCAAAGATGCGTATGTATTCTCTGAACTCAATGAGAAGTCCTTGGTTTTGGCCGGCGATATTAAGAAAAACAACCCCAAAGCAGTGGTTATATTCACAGACGTATTCAAAGACAGTGAAGAAAAAGAGCGTGAGCTGATTGAACAAGCCAAGGAATTTGGCGCAATCAACTTCAGAAAAGACATCTTGGTGATCGACTTTAACAGACATTCAGCCCAAAAATCCATATCGTTCTTTGCTATAGGCGAGGATGAACAGGAGAACCTCAACCGATCCCTGAAGCTGATTGAACAGTATAAAAACAGAGAAAAGACGCGCATTTATGTATTCTCCATCAGAATTGAGAGCGAATTGCTTTTGACCTCTGTTGACAAGGGCAAGGTCAAGGTTCACAGAGTCAATGAAGTGAAGTCGTTGATCAACAGAACGCTTTATACACAGGGTCAGATCCTGTTTGACAGCGCCAAGAAAGCCGAAGATGGCAGCAAGCATATTTCTGCTGTGGTTGTCGGAATGGGCAATCACGGTACGCAAATGGTCAAAGCGCTGTCTTGGTTCTGCCAGATGGATGGCTATAAGCTAAAGATCAATGCCTTTGACAAGGATCCGCTGGCAGAAGAGAAATTTGTGGCGGTTGTACCGGAATTGATGTCTGCGAAATACAACGGTGTGGATATCGAAGGAGAAGCGCAGTATAAGATCACGGTGCACTCCGATACGGATGTTCAGACGATCACCTTTGCAAACAAAATCAAGGAAATAAGCGATGCGACCTATGTGTTTGTTGCTTTGGGCAATGACGATGTGAACATCAATACCGCTGTGATGCTGCGGATGTATTTTGAGAGAATGAAGATCCATCCTGTCATTCAGGCGGTGGTATATAATTCTCAGCAGAAAAAAGCGTTGGAAGGCATCAAAAACTTCAAGGGACAGGCGTATGATATTGTCTTTATCGGCGATATGGAATCTTCTTATACTGAGGATGTGATCATTGATTCCGAGTTGGAAGAGGATGCGCTGGAAAGACATATGAAGTGGGGCGAGGAAGAAGCGTTCTGGACCTACGAGTATAATTATCATTCTTCAACGGCATCTGCAATCCATATGAAAGCCCGTGAAAAATGCGGTATCCCGGGCGCTTCCAAAAAAGAAGAGAAACTGACGCCAAAGGAGCGGAGTGTTATTGAGGTGCTGGAGCATCGCCGCTGGAATGCATATATGCGGTCTGAAGGCTATGTGTTCAGCGGCTCTACCGATCCGGAAAGTCGCAACGACCTGGCCAAAACGCACAATGATCTGGTAGACTTCGAAACCCTTGCCGATGATGAGAAGCGTAAAGATGGAAGCGTGGGAACCAAATAATCAATAAGAGAATAAGAGGATGCGTGAGATTAAGGTCAGCGTGCTTTTGGAAGCAACTGAGATCAATGCAATACTTTTTCAAAGAGATTCTGCCTCCGGATAAATGATATGCAAAATCGCAGAATCAAAAGGTTCTGCGATTTTGTGTTGCATATCCTGTTGGTAGCAGACCAATATCACCATTGTGTTCATTCTTTACACCGCAATGGAAATGTAGTATACTGTTGAAAAAGGGGGGATGGTATGAACGCAGTGATCTACAACCCACTGGAGGAATATACGGGTAAGTATAAAGCACTTCATGGGGAAAACACCGAGGCTTTTTTTGCACAACTTGTTCAGCGATCCGGTGTTGACATAGAGCAAAACCGGCAGACGGTCCGCCAATACAACGAATATAAAGAAAACCTGTCAAAGCTCACAAGAAAAAAGAATTGGTTGTGTTTTTGGCGGGTTCTGATGTGCATTACAGTGCTGCTGATTCCGCTGGTTATCCTGAGGACCACCCCAAAGATCCGCAAGCTGCGAACCGAAATTGAAGAAGCAGATAAGCGGGCAGATGAATTGCTGGCCGAAGCTACCCGCCAAATGCGCCCGCTGAATCACCTCTTTACAGACCGGGATGCTTTGGAGATTATTGAAAAGACGATTCCGCTACTGTCTTTTGATACCTGTTTTTCCGCAAAGCAGGAAGAAGATATGAAGATCAATTATGATTTCTGCGAACACAATGAAGAGCAGCAGTCTACCTTTGATGTTATGGCGGGGCATTACAATGAAAACCCGTTCCTGTTTGAAAACAAAGTGGTTCATACCATGGGTATGGAAACCTACCATGGTTATAAGACCATCTACTGGACGGAAACATACCGTGACAGCAGTGGCAAACAGAGGACCAGAACCAGATCCCAGACTCTCCACGCCACCGTCACAAAACCGAAACCTTTTTATAACACCCAGGTGGTGCTCAATTACTGCGCCCAGGGTGCACCGGATCTGTCCTTCAGCAGAGATGCTACCCGCCTGGACCGCAAGAGCGACAGAGAAATCGAGCGATATGTCAAGCGCGGGGAAAGGAAATTGAAAAGAAAGACCGAAAAAGCCATCAGCCGAAATGATGATTTTATGAGCATGTCCAATTCGGATTTTGAGGTCTTGTTTGATGCCCTGGACAGAACCGATGAAGTGCAATTTCGTACATTGTTTACACCCCTTGCCCAGACCAATATGGTGGATCTGATCCGTTCTCAGGCGGGCTACGGCGATGATTTTCATTTCATCAAAGCCAAACGGACCAACAGGATCATAACCAATCACAGTCAGGGAAGAACCATTAATCTGTCTGCGGCAAGTTATACTTCCTACGACTTCGATGTGATCCGGGAAAACTTCATCGGCAAAAATACGGAGTTTTTCAAGGCGGTGTATTTTGATTTTGCGCCGATCTGGGCGATCCCTGTCTATCACGAGCGACCGGTACACTCCCTCAAGCCTATACCGGAACAATCCCGGCTGTATGCGCTGAAAGAGTGTGAGGCGCTGGCAAATGCCGTGGATAAGAAGTATGTTGTCCATCCCAATACGAGAACACAGGCGATCTTGAAATCCACCTATGTGGGTTCAAAGGATCAGATCGATGAGACCTGCATTACGGCCTATTCTTATGATATCGAGCCGCAGGTAGATGTGGTTACTGTCCGGGGTGGAGACGGTCGCTATCACGGTGTTCCGGTGCAATGGGATCTGTATCTGCCCTTGGAAGCGGAGAACCATTTTTATATTTCTGCAGCCGAAGCTGCAAAAGGTCAAAAAGTAATCGCAAGAAGAAACGGCTTATGTATCTTTCAATAAAAAGGAGTAAACGAAAATGGCAAATCAACTGGACGAACTGAATCCCGAAGTGAGAGAAGAAGGTCTTGACACCAATGTGATCGTCAAGAAAATTCCGGCGGAAGTGGGTGTGGGCTCAAAGATTTTTGAAATTCTGCTGTGGGTCTGCGGTATCATTCCCGGTCTGATCTTCCTGTTCGTGAAGATCAATGCCCAAAAGCATTTTGATCAGCTGCAGCAGAAGATCCAAAGAAATGCATCCCAAATCGATAACTATCTGGAGCAGAGAGTGATGGTTCTGCAAAACTGCGCCCGCCTGCTGGATAAAGCCATCGATCTGGACAAGAGCACCTTTGAAAATATCGCCAAGTACAGATCCGGAAACGGCGGCGATGACGATGCTGCCCGCAACGAGATCGGCGGTCAGATCGAGACCATTTCCAGAAATATCAATGTGGCGGTGGAGAGCTATCCCGAGCTGGCAGCTCACCGTGAAATTGCGGATGCTATGCAGCAGAATATGTACCTGCAAAGAGAAATTACGGCAGCAAGAGAGCTCTACAACGACACCATCAACCAGTGGAACAAGGATATTTTTGAGTGGCCTGCCAAGATGATCGTTGCCGCGAAGAACGGCTATACCACCCGAATCCCCTTTGCCGCATCCAAGGAAATCAAGGAAAAAGCAAAGAGCGTGTTCTTTTAATCGAAAAAACTACGCCCTTTTAGGGCGGAGTTTTTTGTCAAGCTACTTGCCCGGTGGCTTTCGTTGTGCTACAATACAAAAAAGGAGGGGACACCTATGAAAGCTGTGCATATGTTACCGAAGGGATATCGTGAGATTTATGCCATTGACCTGCAAACGGATAAAAAGATGGCTTTGATTGTAAACCTAATCGCGATGGCAATCGCGTTGGTGCTGGTGGTGCCTATGTTGTTTGTGGTGCCCATTGCGGGTCTTTTTGATATGACAGAAGGTCAGGGCGCCTATATGATAAGATTTGCGGCGCTGATAGGACTGATGCTGGTGTATATGGTTCTGCACGAGTTTGTCCACGGAATTACCATGAAGCTGTACGGTACAAAAAAGGTGAAATATGGTTTCACCGGGATGTATGCGTTTGCCGGCAGCGATGATTATTATAGCAAAGGCGCTTATATTGTCATTGCCCTCGCACCGGTGGTTTTGTGGGGCGCTGTGATCGCAGCGGTGAACCCCTTTGTTTCGGAAAATTGGTTTTGGGTGGTGTATCTGCTGCAGGTCATCAATCTGTCGGGCGCAGCGGGGGACTTCTTTGTAAGTGTGCGGTTTTGCCGAATGCCCAAGGATATTTTGGTAAAAGACTATGGTGTGGGAATGACGGTGTATGCCTGCAATCAAGATACTACTTCGTAATATTTTGCCCCAATTGTCCTTATGCGTGTTGACTATTGTTGTCGAAAATTATATAATAAAGGTACCTCAAAGCAAAGAGGCAAAAAGGGAAAAGGAGAAAGATTATGAATTGTAAGTACTGTGGCAAAGAATTAGACGAGGGTGCAGTGTTTTGCACTGAATGCGGCCAGTCCCAGGAAACTGCTCCCGTTGAGCAGACGGAAGTTGTGGAAAAGAAGAAAGGCAAAATTGATCTGAATACATTCAGTCTGATTGTTGGTACGCTTATTATCTTCATCGGTATTCTCAGACTGTTTAATTCTTCTATTTCTATCAGCAGCACTTCTTTCGGCGCAGATTTTTATACATACACCTATAAGGGTATCGTGGCAATTGCCAAGATGCTGGGCACGATTAACGCAACAATTTCTTGGGTGCTGATCGCAATCGGCGCGTATATTGATTTGAAGGCATTGAAAGTGAGGGCTGAGAAGAAATGAGATTTTGTACAAACTGCGGCACGCAGTTAGACGATGCGGCGAAGTTTTGCCAAAAGTGTGGTCATGCAGTAAGCGCAGAAGCTGTAGAACCTGCAGTTGAACCTGCAAATCCGGCGCCGGAGCAGGTAGTGGAAATCAGCGAACTTGTGGCTCAGGAGCAGGTTGCTGCAGATGTAACTGAAAATAAGGGTTTTAAAGACAAAGCAAAGGGTATCTTTGGGAAAGCCATAGCATTGCTGAAAAAGCACTACAAGATCGCAATTGCGGTGGTTGCTGTTGTGGTAGCCGTGATTGTTGGTGTTTCTATCTATAACAGCACCCATTGCTCTTACGGAAGCTGTAATAATTCCGTTGCCGATGGGTCCAGTTATTGCTATACCCACAAGTGTAACCTCTGTAGCAGTTCCAAAAAGTATAATTCCAATTACTGCTATTATCACGATACTCTGTATAACAGCTCCAGCTCTTCCAGCTCCGGTGGCAGTACCGTGGGCAATGCAACCAGCGATCTGAAGTTCTCCAACATCAAGGTTGAGCATAATTCTCTGTACACCGTGGTAACCGGTACTGTGACCAACAAGGGCACCCGTACTTACAAGTTTGTTACCGTCAAGGGTGCTTTCAAGACCAGCTCCGGCACAGTTGTAGATACCGATTCTACCTATGCTGTAGGCAGCGAAGGCTTGGCCAAGGGTGAGTCCACTACCTTCAGAATGTCTGTGGATAAGAACACCTCTATTAAGAGCTGCTCCATTACCATCACCGGTTACAAATAATACCGCAATCGACACAAGGGCAACACTTCTTCCGGGAGTGTTGCCTTTTTGCCGGTTTTTCTTGCTTTATATGGATATAGTGAGTATAATATAGCTATAGAATTGCGGAAGGGGAGCGTAATAATGGATAAGATCGCGGTTTTGATTCCCTGTTACAATGAAAGTCAGACGGTTGCTAAAGTGGTGTCGGATTGGAAACGGATGCTTCCGGAAGCGACTGTATATGTCTATGATAACAATTCCACCGATGGTACCGCAGAGATCGCCCGGGCGGCAGGCGCCGTGGTGCGCCCGGAATACCAGCAAGGAAAGGGCAATGTGATCCGCCGGATGTTCCGGGAGATCGATGCCCAGGTGTACCTGATGGTGGACGGGGACGATACCTATCCTGCAGACCGCGCCCGGGAGATGGCAGATTTGGTATTGTATCGCCAATCGGATATGGTGGTGGGAGACCGACTTTCCTCTACCTATTTTACAGAAAATAAGCGCCTGTTCCACAATTTCGGCAACACGCTTGTGCGTTTTGCGATCAATACCCTGTTCCGCTCCGGTGTACAGGATGTGATGACCGGCTGCCGGGCATTCAGCTTTGATTTTGTCAAGACCTTCCCGGTGCTGTCGGCAGGCTTTGAGATCGAAACGGAAATGACCATCCACGCGCTGGATAAAAATATGAAGATCGACCATGTGGTGATCCCCTACAGAGACCGTCCGGCTGGCAGCGAATCTAAGCTGAACACCCTCCGGGATGGCTTGAAGGTGCTCAAGACCATTGTAAATCTTCACAAAACCTACAAGCCCAGCTCCTTTTTTGGGATCATCAGCGCTGCGCTTTTAGCGTTGGCAGCAATCTTTTTCATCCCGGTGCTGGTGACCTACCTGCAAACCGGCTTGGTTCCCAATTTCCCCACGCTGATCGTTTGCGGTTTCACGGTGATGGCTGCACTGCTGTCCTTCTTTACCGGCTTGCAGCTGCAAAATGCCGTGCAGAAGAACAAACAGGACTTTGAACTGGAGCGGATGAAGGTCAATTGGCGTTACCGCAAGATTTTGGAGAAAGAGGATGACCATGGGTAATTTTTTGGAAAACTGGATCAAGACCCGCCCCTGTGCCCGTTGGTTCTATCCGGTGTGGATCCTGTTTACCGCCGTGGTGTTTTTGACAGCGGCATTGATGGACGGTAGTTTCTTCTGGGGGTATATGTGCCTGCTGGTGCTGGTCATCTTTATGCTCCGCCCCAGCTCATGGCTGCATAAGAAAAATCTGGAAAATCTCACGCTTATCAAACGGCTGTTTACCCTGTTGGTGGCGCTGATTACCATCGCTGCCTGCATACTGCCTATGGATATGCTGCCCCTTTGGAATGGCGAAGTGCCCGGTCACCGGAATCAGTATGAGCTGATGGCCGAAAATATTTTGGCGGGACGGTTGGATTTTGCCTATGGGGACGAGGCTGGACTTTTAAACCTGAAAAACCCCTATGATCCGGCAGAGCGGCAGGCAACGGGGGTAAAATACCATTGGGACCATGCCTTCTATGACGGACATTATTATATGTATTTCGGTGTGGTGCCGGTGTTTTTGGCATTTTTGCCCTACCGTGTGCTGACCGGCACGGCGCTGACCACCTACCACGCAACCCAATTGTTTACGGCGTTGACCATTGCCGGCATATTTGTGCTGTTTGACCTGCTGGCAAAGCGGTTTTTCAAGCGCCTGCCCTACAGCGTGTATCTTTGCCTGTCGGTTGCCTTTTCTGCTATGAGTGTATGGTATGCAACGGCCGAACCTGCGCTGTACTGTACTGCTATCACTGCGGCGCTGGCGCTGGAAGTGTGGAGTCTGTACTTCTTTATGCGGGCGGTTTATGTCGAGAAACGGGAGAACCGGCAGATCCTCTTTGCTGCCATTGGTGCACTGCTGGGCGCATTGGCCTTTGGGTGCAGACCTACCATTGCGCTGGCTAACCTGTTGGTGATCCCTATGCTGATCGCTTTTTTGAAGCAGCGGAAGGTCACTGCGAAGCTACTGGGAAAGCTGTGCCTTGCGGCGCTGCCTTATGCTTTGGTGGCGGCAGGATTGATGCTTTACAACTATGCCCGTTTCGATGATCCTTTTGAATTCGGTCAGAAGTATCAGCTGACGGTGGCAGACCAGTCTCAATACAGTGTTGCCTTGAACGCAGATACCCTGTTGCGGGTCATCAACGATACCCTCAGCAATTTCTTTGAACGGGGCAAGCTCACACTTGCGTTTCCCTATTTCCGCACCAGCAGTGTGATCTTCAATTTCCCCATTTTGTTGCTGGGTGTTGGTATTGGCAATGTGGCAGTTCTGAAAAATATGCGCTATGCACGACTGCTGCCCTTTATGATCGGTTTGGCGGTTACTGTTTTGGCAATCACCGCTATGGACATTCTGTGGACACCCTACCTTTTGGAGCGGTACCGTATGGATATCTACTTCCTGCTGGGATTGGGTTGTTTCCTGGTGATCGGTTTTTGGTATAATACCGCCACCGCTAAGCAGCGGATTTGGCTGAGTTCTGCAGTGACGGTTTGCTGCGTGCTGACGGTTATCTCTGCGTTTTTGCTGTGCGTGCAGACGATTGGGAATTACTATCCCGGAATGGTCAAGGATATTGCCGAGCAGTTGCGGCTTGGATAAAAGTACACCCGGAGCATTTGCTCCGGGTGTAAATTATTTATTCTGTTCCAGATAGATAAGCAGTACCGCAATGTCTGCCGGGCTGACACCGGAGATCCGGCTGGCCTGTCCGATAGATACAGGGCGGATGTCGCTTAGTTTTTGCTGTGCCTCCAACCGCAGACCGGCGATGGTGTTATAATCAAGATCCGGGGGAAGCAGCCGTGCTTCCTCCTTTTTGAATTCTGCCACCTGCTTTTCCTGACGGGCAAGATAACCGGCATACTTGACTTGAATCTCCACTTCTTCCGTCACTGCGGCAGGCAGTGCGGGACGGTCGGGATCAAAGGGGGCGATGTCGGCATAGGTCACTTGGGGGCGGCGGAGAAGATCGGCAAGTCTTGCGGAGTTTTCCACCGGGGTGGATTCCCGTAATGCCAGCATCTCATTGAGTTCCGGACTGCCCGGTACTCCCTTTGCCTCCAACCGCTGTATTTCCTTGGCAACAGCGGCATACTTTTCTTCTACTTGCCGCAGCCGTTCCTGGGGCACCAAACCCACCGCTGCGCCGATATGAGTCAGCCGCTGGTCGGCATTGTCCTGCCGGTGCAAAAGCCGGTATTCAGAGCGGCTGGTCATGATCCGGTAGGGTTCTTCTGTGCCCTTGGTAACCAGATCGTCGATGAGCGTACCGATGTAACTGGTGTCCCGGGTGAGGATCAGGGGTTCTTTGCCCAAAATTTTTAATGCTGCATTGATACCGGCGACCAATCCTTGTACCGCCGCCTCCTCATAACCGGAGGAACCGTTAAACTGACCGGCGCCGTACAGACCGGAGATTTTTTTGTATTCCAGTGTGGGAAGCAGGCTGGTGGGGTCGATGCACTCATATTCAATGGCATAGGCAGGACGCATCATCTCCGCGTTTTCCAAACCGGGAATGGTGCGCAGCATACGAATCTGAACATCTTCCGGCAGGGAGGAGGAGAAGCCTTGAATATACATTTCCTCCGTGTCCAGACCGCAGGGTTCGATAAACAGCTGATGCCGGCTCTTGTCGGCAAAGCGGACGATCTTGGTCTCGATGCTGGGACAGTATCGGGGACCTACACCGGAAATGGTGCCGTCGTACATAGGAGAGCGGTGAAGATTCTCCCGAATGACCTGATGGGTCTCGTCGGTAGTATAGGTAAGATAGCACACCGCTTGGTTGTTGAGCTTGTGGGTAGTGCGGAAAGAGAAGGGTTCCGGGGTCTCATCGCCGGGTTGCAGTTCCATTTGGGAAAAGTCGATGCTGCGGCGATTGACTCTGGGAGGTGTTCCGGTCTTAAATCGGCGCAAGGGCAGACCCAAAGCGCGAAGCTGATCTGCCAGGCCCACAGATGCGTGCATTCCATCCGGACCGGCGCTTTCGACGCTTTCGCCGATGACCACGGTACTGTCAAGATAGGTGCCGGTGGCGATGATGACAGCCTTACAGTCATAGATGGCGCCCAGCTTGGTTTTAACACCGGTGACACAGCTGTTTTCGGTCAGCACTTCCACGATCTGCGCCTGCTTCAGCTCAAGACCTTCTTGCAGCTCCAAGGTGTGCTTCATGTATTCCTGATACCGCCGCCGGTCGCCTTGCGCCCGGAGAGAATGGACAGCCGGACCTTTGCCTTTGTTCAGCATCCGGTATTGGATGCAAGCGGCATCCGCCGCAAGTCCCATCTGACCGCCCAACGCATCCAGCTCCCGTACCAGATGACCTTTACCGGTGCCGCCGATGGCGGGATTGCAGGGCATATTACCCACCGCATCCAAGTTGATGGTAAAGAGTATCGTGGATAATCCCAAACGGGCCCCTGCCAGTGCTGCTTCGATGCCGGCATGACCGGCGCCGATCACCACAATATCGCAGCTGCCTGCGTGATAAGTGTTCATAAATGCTCCTTTTATTCTTCTGCTTCTGCCTTTTTCTCTTCTTTAGGTAGGATAAAAGGCTTGCAGACCACCTCGCACCGGTTGATGGGGGTGCCCAATGCGTGGAATTTTTCCTCATAGCCGGTCATAATGCCGACAATGCCATTTGCGTGCAGATCCCGGGTCAGATTGTTTACTTGCAGACCGCAAACAGCAAATTCCTCCACAGAATACTCAAACAGGGGTGCGTTGTCGGTCTTGAAGTGGATCTCGCCGCCCTCTTTTACAGTGCGACAATATTTATCCAAAAATGTCCGGTGGGTCAGCCGGCGCTTGGCATTTTTCTTTCTGGGCCAGGGATCGGGGAAATTGATAAACAGCCGATCCATTTCGCCGGCAGCAAAAATTTCTTCGATATTGGCTACATCCATATCAATAAAAAACACATTTTTAAGGCCCATTGTCTGTGCTTTTTCCATGGCAACCACCATAGCTTCCCGGCAGCGTTCCACTGCGATCAGCAGCACATCTGGGTTAGCCTCAGCGGTCTCGGCTGTGAATTTGCCCTTGCCACAGCCAACCTCCACCCACAGGGCGGTGCAGTCTGTTTTCAGTTCGCGCCATTTGCCTTTATATTCTGCGGGAGTTGCAATCCGGTAGGCAGCAGTGGCTTCCATCCGGGCATCCAGATTCTTCATTTTGCGCATTCTCATAAAAGTGACCTCAAATCATAAAATTTCACATTATAGTATAACAGAAACTGCGGCATTCGTCAAATCCCTTGTGATAAAAATACTTCTTGACAGTTTGTAAATAATATTGTAACATCGTATTTGGAGAACCTTGACTAGATTGGAAATTAACTATCCCTATGGAGGAATTTGTTATATGGATATACTTTCGTTTTGGAGTCAAATGACCCAAAATCCGCTGTTGCTTGTGGCGGTGGGTCTGACATTGGGTGTTATTTTGGTCAACGGCTGGACAGATGCGCCCAATGCCATCGCCACCTGTGTGGTGACCCGGTGTATGTCTGCCCGGGCAGCCATCATCATGGCGGCAATCTTCAATTTCTTGGGTGTGTATGTGATGACGACCCTGAGCCCCAAGGTCGCTCAGACCATCACCAAGATGGTGGATTTTGGCGAAGATTACCGCTTGGCAATCATTGCCTTAAGTGCGGCTATGTTTGCCATCGTGACTTGGGCAACCGCGGCATTTGTCTTTGGCATTCCCACCAGCGAGAGCCATGCGCTGATCGCCGGTTTGACCGGTTCTGCGATTGCGCTGGATGGCGGTTTTGGCGCTGTCAACGGTGGCGAGTGGGTCAAGGTGCTTTACGGTATCGTGATCTCTGTCACGCTGGGCTTCGGCCTTGGTTGGGCAGTGTGTAAGCTGGTGACTTTGGCATTCCGAAAGGTGGAGCGTCGGAAAACAGAGCCGGTCTTCAAGTACGCACAGATCGCCGGTGCTGCCTACTCTGCCTTTATGCACGGCGCTCAGGACGGTCAGAAGTTTATGGGTATCATCATCCTGTGCTACTTTATGGCAAACAACCAGCAGATCCCCGAGGGAACTTCCCCCGAAACCTGGATCATGATCCTGTGCGCGGTGATTATGGGTTTGGGTACTGCCATCGGCGGCAAAAAAATTATCAAGTCCGTGGGTATGGATATGGTGAAGCTGGAGAAGTATCAAGGCTTCTCTGCTGACCTGGCGGCATCCACATCGCTGCTGCTGTGCTCTACCTTGAGCTTGCCTGTTTCCACCACCCACGCAAAGACTACCGCCATTATGGGCGTTGGCGCTGTGAAGAATGTAAAAGCCATCAACTTCGGTGTGGTGAAAGAAATGTGCCTGACTTGGGTGCTGACCTTCCCCGGCTGCGGCTTGATCGGTTTTATTATGACAAAGTTGTTCCTGTTGATTTTCGCATAAAGAAAGGATGTAAATTATGGCAAAAGCTGACCGTTTTTATTTCGAGAATTTTATGAATGCCGCAGATTGCTGCACCAAGGCTGCTGTGTACCTGCAGGAGTGCTTGACCAATTATGACTACGCAAATATCAAGGAAATGCTGGAAAAGATGCACACTCTGGAGCACACTGCCGACGGCGTGAAGCATGAAATGACCGCCGCTCTGGCAAAGGCATTCGTTACCCCTCTGGAGCGGGAGGATATGGCACAGATCAGCGCCAATATCGACGAGGTTGCCGACTTCATTGAGGAAGTGCTGCAGCGGATTTATGTTAACCGCATTCAGAGCATTATGCCCGAGGCAATTCAGTTTGCCGGTATGATCGTAGAGTGCTGCGGTATGATGAAGGAAATGCTGCAGGAATTGCAGAACTTCAAGAAGCCCAAGAAGCTGCACGATCAGATCATTGCTCTGAGCCACAAGGAAGAGGAGTGCGACCAGCTGTATCTGGAGGCTACTCTGAAGGCGGCGGACTTCTCTGCCGATCCGCTGGTGGTTATGTTCTGGCGTGACATCTATGACCGTCTTGAAAAGTGCGCGGATGCCTGCGAGCATGTGGGCGACAGCATCGAGACCATCGTTATGAAGAATAACTAAAGAAAATTCAATCGCCCCGAGGTGAACCCTCGGGGCAGTTTTTATTGTATCTGCACATCGAAAAGCTTATTGTTAAAAACCAAAAGCACTTGCTTTTTCACCTTCACCAATGAAAAAGAATCTCCCTCAAATGCGGTGTCGTATACCGTAAACAACTGCATACGGTAGAGCTTGTGATAGGTGTCGCAATATTTGGTAAGGATATCAAAACGGTCATATTGAAAATGCAGCCGCATCACAGAGTTGGTCCAGCGATCCATAATGCTGTCTTCTTTTCGGCGCAACACATCGGTTGTGACGGTGAAATATGTACCGTTTTTAATCTTTTTGATATTTATTGCGGTCATAACCAAACTGTAAATACACAAAAGCCCCGAACCGATGCTCAGTATATCCCAAATCAACCAGTCCTCTATCCACTTGGAAAACAGAAAAAACAGATACATAAATCCGCAAGCAACAGGCCAGGCAATAAACCCCACCTTTTCACTTTTTAAAAAGTAATTGGAAATATCTTCCAGGGTGATAACTTCCCGTCCGTCTTCCATCCAATCACCTCCTGTAAAGATAAGCCGCCAATACATAGTGTATTGGCGGCAATTACACAGTTAACCGTGTTGCATATCGAAGCGGAAACCGTCCTCACCGGCGGCAGCCAACTTCTCCAGTACCAGACCGGCGCAGGCAACATCCAGCATACCGGTGCCGATGATCTGTGCATAAATGCGGTCATCGGGGTTGGTGCGGGCCACTGCTTTGCCAGCCAGCACATCGGGAACGATGATGTCAAAGGAATCGGCGGTGATCTCACCCATTTCTGCCAGTTCTTTCACATTGCCACGGTGCAGGGACTGACCAACCTGGTCAACAGCCACCTTGTCGGCCTTGCGGACAACATCGAAGCTGGTCTCCCGGAAGGAACCCATGGTCATGCACAGAGAACCCTTTTTCAGCCAAGGCTCTTCCACCAGGTCTGCGTTGGCGTTGGTGATGGTGATGACCACATCGGCACCCCGGCAACCCTCTTCGTTATTCTTGCACTTGACGAACTTCCAAGGTGCGTCGGGGAAGCGGGCGATGAAGCTGTCCATAGCAGCCTCGGAAATATCGCACAGACGCACTTCCTTCATGGTCAGCACCTTGCTCATGCACAAAAGGCTGCAGTAAGCCATCAGACCTGTGCCGATGAGGGTCACCACATCGGTAGAGGAGGCCAGGAGCTTGGTCATAATGGCGGGCTGGGCGCCGGTGCGCATATCGTTGATGTGGTCACCGCTGACCAGTGCCTTCAGAATGCCGGTGCGGGAGTCGGTCACCAGCAGATTTGCCTTAATGTAGGGCAGACCCAGCGCACGGTTGCCGTCGTAACCGCCGACGACCTTGATGCCGGCTACATCCATAGGACCGATGTAAGCGGGCATGGAGTTGAACCAGCCGGGGACATTCAGTTCAGACATATCGGTGGTGATCTTGTTGGGCATAATGACCTTACCTTCGCCGTACCACCGCCAGGTTTTTTCCACGATGTCGATGACATCTTCCGGGGTCAGATGCTTTTTGACGGTATCTTCGCTGATAATCAGTGCTTTCTGTTCCATATTCAAGACTCCGTTCTTGTAATTTATTGGATACTTGCATTATAATGCATACAGCTCGGAATGTAAAGGTCTGCAACAAATTTCTGTAACGATGTTGACAAGATTTTTTTGAAAAGGTATAATGATATAATGAAAAAACAAAAAGGAGAAATATTATGGAAAAGGTCATTTTGTTCCAAGGTGATTCCATCACCGATTGTGGCAGAAATAAAACCTCGAGATTTTCACGGGGTGATGGCTATGCCACTATGGTCACCGGTGCGCTGAGTGCACAGGAACCCTACAAATACACCTGCTATAACCGTGGTATTTCCGGCAACCGGGTGGTAGACCTTTATGCCCGTATCCGGGAGGATATGATCAATCTGAAGCCGGATTACATCAGTATTTTGGTGGGCATCAACGATGTATGGCACGAGCATGCCTACAAAAACGGTGTTGATGCGGAAAAATTCGAAATGGTGTATAATCTGATGCTGGAAGAGCTGAAGCGGGAGCTTCCCAATGTGAAGATTATGATCTTAGAGCCTTTTGTGCTTCCCGGCTCTGCTACAGAAAACAACCCGGAGAACCCCGACCGCTGGGAGTATTTCCGGAGAGAAACAGATCTGCGCCGCGCCGCGGCTAAGCGTGTGGCGGAAAAGCAGGGGGCGCTGTTTGTGCCGCTGCAGGAGCTGTTTGACAAGGTCAATGCAGATGCACCGCAGGTGGGTTATTGGCTGGCAGACGGCGTGCACCCCACCGCCGCAGGTCATGAGCTTATCAAGCAGGAATGGCTGAAGGCTTTTGAACAGATGAAATAAGTAAACGGACGCGGTTTATGCCGCGTCCGTCTTTATTTTCTTGAAATCGAATTTGTACATAGCAATCAGCAGGGAAATAAGGGTCAGAGAATCGGCCAAAGCGCCGGCGGCAGATCCCACATACACATTGTAAACGATCCAGAAAATGCAGGATGGTAGGGTAATCAGCCGCAGCAACCGTTCATTTTTCATACCATAGGAAATGGTAGTTAAAAGCTTGGAAATAATAGGTAAAAGACTTATGATACCCTTAAATGTAACGATACCGATAATCACCACAAAAACACAAAATCCAATAATCACCGGGGTGGTGGAGCGATTTTTCTTCACCAACCGGGTGTAGAGCGTATTCCGGACAATGGAAATGCCGTCCATAGCAGCACCGCTCCATTCTCTCATAAGGATGTACTGTAGCGCAAAAATAAGCTCCGATGTTGTTCGGCACAGCATGATCTGTCCGTGCTTTTTGAACTGAAAGGAAATTAAGCTGATAGCCAGGGCCAAAAAGCCAATGGCTTGAATGGTGATATCCCAGGCGCTCATTGCACAGAGTTTATCCCAAAGCGATTGTATGAACTCCAAAAAAATTCCCTTCTTTCTTGACGCAATCCAAGGGGTATTATATAATAAGAATCGCAAACAGTCAATTCCCCGCTTTGGAGGTAAAATATGGCCCACTACGATTTTTTTCAGAATAAAGAATGTGAATACTTTCCCTGCCATGAGGGTATGGATGAAAATTGCTTCAGCTGCCTGTTTTGCTACTGTCCTCTGTATGCCTTGGGCGATCAGTGTGGTGGTAATTTTACCTATACGGAGCAGGGGATCAAGGATTGCACCAATTGCTTGGTTCCCCACAGACGGGAAAATTATTTGAAAGTTTTATCCAAGATGGATGGCATTTTGGAACTTGCCAAAAAGAAGCCGGAGAATTCTTGATTTTTGTTTGCCTGCCTGCTATAATATAGCAGTTGCAAATATGGAGACGTATCGAAGTGGTCATAACGGGGCTGACTCGAAATCAGTTTGCGGGCAACCGCACGTGGGTTCGAATCCCACCGTCTCCGCCAAATAAGAAAACCATCCCAACAGGGGTGGTTTTCTTATTTTAGAGGAAAGGGATTCGAACCATAAAATGCAACACTCCGGGGGAGTGTTGCTCGCCGGGTAGGGTCCCGGCGATACCTTGATTAAACGAATCCCTGCTGCTCCGCCAAATAAGAAACCACCCCTTTGGGGTGGTTTCCTGCTTTCTTGTTATTGAACATCCACAGCGGGAGAGGGGGCATCGATTGTGATGACTTGCTCTGTACCGGAGATTTCCCGGTAGAAAGCAGCGGTTGCAGCCTGCTTATAGGGAGTGAGCCACAGGTTTCCGATCCCTAAAGTCAACACACAAAGCAGATCCCAACCGATAAAGCTAAATTGCAGACAGAACAGCCGGAAGCGGTTGCCTTCCATTATCTGCTTGGATCGCGCGATGGCTTCGCTGGCTGTCAGCTCCGGATGTTTGGCAAGGATGTAGCCTGTCATAGCGTAGCTATACGCGGCAATGATACCGGGGATAATGAACAGCAGCATCCAAAGAATTATGTACAAACCCTGCAGAAAAGCAGTAGCTGCTGCGGTTTTCCAGTGGCGGAAATAGCCAAAGAGGGTGTTTATCTCCGGTAATTTTTGCCGGTCCACCAAGTCCAGATTGAATTGGGAATAGCCAATCCGAACGATGCTTCCTATAAAAAAGAAGGCAACGGCAAATGCAAGGGCAAACACAATGACAAATGCGGCGCCGCCAAGCAGGATGCCAGGGATAAGTCCGGTCCAATTCGGCGTGGCAAGTTCTTTGATAGAATCAAGATCAAAGCTGAATTTAGTATCCGTATCGCCAAAGTTGAACTCAATGCCGGCTGTATCAATACCGCCTAACAGGGATGCTACCAATCCTGCAACCACCGCAGGACCCCATTTGCCGGACAATGCGCCTCTGGCAATGCTTCTGAAATCAGATGCGTATTTCATAGAAAACACCTCCTATATCTATTATATTCTCATCTTAGCATAAATTCAGCAGAAGCACAAGACTTCTGCCGAATAAAATTCAATCAGTAGGCATTGATCCTACCGCCGATATTTTCGCCAAAGTGGAAATCACCCTGCACCTTTACACCGTCGGAGAAATACACGAAGGTGTCCGGATGCTGTTTCATAGTATTCATAAAGGTGGCGATACCCAGCGCAACACCGGCAAAAATAGCGGCGATCAACCGATATCCCACTGCATCGGCATCGGAAAGACCGGCCGGAATGAAGGTGAAGAAGTTGATCTCCTCCAACACGATCACACCGAAAGAATCCAGCATAGTAAACAGAACCACATACACAACATACCGCTTTTTCAGATAGATCCATGCCAAAATCAGCAGGGGGATATTGAAGGCGATCTTGAACCAACCAATGTTGATACCGGTGATCTCATATAAAATGGTGCTGATGCCGTCGATACCGTTGGGGGAGAAGTTGGAGGGGATGACGAATACATATAGGGATGTAAAAGACACAAATGCAGCGACCAGCAGCATAAACAGCTTGATCAGTTCGGATTTTACACTTTGTAGCTTCACAAAACCACTTCCTTTCATTACTAGCATTTTAACGCAGATGTTGACAATTGAAAAGCGAAGGTTTATACTAGGGGTATGAAACGGATTCACATAGGAGGTGGTGGAATGGATACCACAAAAATCAATGCATTCCTGCTGATTGCAAAGCATAAGAGCTTTTCAAAAGTGGCAAAGGAATTTTCCTACACACCCTCAGCGCTGTCTCATATGGCGGATGCTTTGGAGAAGGAATTGGGTGTGATCTTATTCAAACGCACCCACTATGGTGTGGAGCTGACAGCTGCCGGCGAACAGCTTTATGACAAGTTTTTGGCTGTGGTGGAAGCGGAAAATGCCTTGAAAAAGGCAGCAGAAGAGGCAGCACGGGAGCAGGAGACGGTCCTTCGGATCGGTACTTATTCCAGCATTGCCCGTCATATGCTGCCGGAGATCCTCCATGAGTTCAAAAAGGAATACCCGGCAGTCAAGACGACTATTATGGTGGAGGACAATATTTGCCAGCAGCTGAAAAACGATTCCCTGGACATTATTTTCACAGACGAATTCCGCCGCACGGATGCCACCGAATGGTGCCCCATTATGGAGGATCGGTATGTGGTGGCGGCACCGGAAACCCTGTTTACGGGGAAGACCGCTGTGTCCAAAGAGGAATTGTATGTCCATCCGTTCATCCGGGTGGATGAGGGTGTGCTGGATGCCTACTTTGATTATTCGAAATTTCGGGAGATCATCCGTATTCAATCCATTGAAAATGAGACAGCGGTATCTATGGTCAAGGGCAACATCGGCATTGCGGTTATGCCCAGCTTGACTATGAATACCTGCCCTGCAGGTGTGAAGGTCCTGGAATTGACCCCCAAGTTGTCCCGCACCATTGGTGTTCAATACAAGCGGGATACAGCCGCTTTGGCGGTAGAGCGATTTGTGAAGCACTTAAAGAAAGTAAGGAGTAAATAACGATGGAATACAGAGTTTTAGGAAAGACCGGGTTGCAGATCTCCCGGCTGGGATTCGGAGGCATTCCCATTCAGAAAATCGACGCAGAGGGCACAAAGGCGCTGATGCAAGAACTGATGGCAGCGGGTGTCAACTATATCGATACCGCCCGCGCCGATACCGTCAGCGAGGAATATCTCGGATATGCGTTGGAGGGCATTCGGGATCAATTTATCCTTGCCACCAAGAGTATGGCCCGCACCCGGGAAGCTATGGAACAGGACATCGAAACCAGCCTGCAGAAGCTGCGTACCGATTACATTGATCTGTATCAGATCCACAACCCCAACGCAAAAGACTTGGAGCAGGTCTTGGCTCCCGGCGGCGCGCTGGAAGCACTGCAGGCGGCAAAGAAAGCCGGAAAAATCAGGCATATCGGCATCACCCTCCACTCCGTTGACCTGTTTAAGCAGGCGGTGGAAATGGATTGGGTGGAGACGATTATGTTTCCCTATAACATCGTGGAGACCCAGGGAGAAGAGCTGATTGCCCGTTGCGGGGAGAAGAATATCGGCTTTATTTGTATGAAACCCTTGGCAGGCGGTGCCATTGACGATGCAACCACAGCCTTGCGGTTCATTGTCAGCAATCCCAATGTGACTGTGGTCATTCCCGGTATGGCTGCGCCGGAGGAGGTCGCCCAGAATGTGGCATCTGCTGCCGACACTGCGCCCTTGACGGAGCCGGAACAGGCAAAAATAGCCGAGATTCGCAAATCCCTCGGAACCAATTTCTGTCGCCGATGCAATTACTGCGCCCCTTGCGCTGCCGGTATCAACATTCCCATTATCTTTTTGATAGAGGGCTACTACAGCCGGTATAATTTGAAAGATTGGGCGCTGAAGCGCTATGCAGGTCAGGAAAAAACCGCATCCGACTGTATCGGCTGCGGCGTGTGCGAGGATCGCTGTCCCTACCATCTACCCATCCGGGAAATGATGAAAAATACCGCAAAGGTATTTGGTAAATGAGCAAACTGCCCTACGAATTTTATCACCGCCACTGTCTGGAGGTAGCGGAGGACTTGGTAGGCAAAGTGCTGGTGCATAAGGCCCCCAATGGGGAGCTGCGGTTGCGGATCGCAGAAACGGAAGCCTACTGCGGCGAGGAGGATACCGCCTGTCACGCCCATAAGGGCAGGACAAAGCGGACCGAAGTGCTGTATGCCGATGCAGGTACGGTCTATGTGTACCTGTGTTATGGAATGCACTGGCTGTTGAACATCGTCACCGGAGAAGAGGAGCAGCCGCAAGCTGTGCTGATCCGCGCATGTGTGGATGCAACCGGACCGGGCAAACTGACAAAAGCGCTGGGCATCACCGGAGACTTAAACCAGAGTAGTATTCTGGAGGGCGCACTTTGGGTGGAGGACGATGGGTTTACCTGCAAAGTGCGTACCGATAAGCGGGTGGGCATCGGCTACGCAACCCAAGAGGACCAGGATAAACACTGGCGCTTTATAATGAAATAAAAATGCGTGTTGCCATTGGCAACACTCATTTTGCTTGTTATCAGATTTCCAGATCCAACTGGGAGATGACACCGGCGCAGCGCTTGCACAAACCGTTTTCATCGGCTTCTTCACTGTGCATCCAGCAACGGGGGCACTTCTCGCCACGGGCTTCGGTGACACCCACGGTCAGACCGGGCAGGTTTGCACCGGTACCGGTGGTGGCGCCTTCAGCAGCGGTTTCCCAATCACAGGAGGAAACAATGAAGATCTCAGCAAGGTTCAGACCCTCGCAGGCGGCCTTCAGCGCAGCATCGTCGGTGGTCAGACTGACATGTGCCTCCAAAGCCTTGCCGATACGCTTATCAGCTCGGGCGATCTCCAACACACCGTTTACATCCTGACGCAGCTTCATAACCGTATCCCACTTTGCCATAGTAGCATCGTCCAGGCAATAGGCATCGAAGTTTTCAGGCATTTGGTTCAGCAGGATGTTCCGGGCATCGTCACTTTCACGGTGGGGCATAGCCTGCCAGATTTCATCACAGGTGAAAGCGAGGATGGGGGCGAACAGCTTGGCCAGTGCGTCCACGATCATAAACAGGGCGCTCTGGGCAGAACGGCGGCGCAGACCGTTGGGCAGCTCGCAGTACAGCCGGTCCTTAATGATGTCCAGATAGAAGGAGCTGAGCTCTACAACGCAGAAATCGTTGATGATGTGGGAGACAACATGGAACTCGTAAGCATCATAAGCCTTCCGCACAGCAGCAACCAGATTATTCAGCTTGGTGATTGCCCACTTGTCCAGCTCTTCCATATCTGCGGGTGCCACCAGATTGTTGGGGTCAAACTCGTTCAGGTTGCCCAGGCAGTACCGGGCGGTATTGCGGAACTTCAGATAGTTCTGTGCGATCTGCTTGAAGATCTCGGTGGAGCAGCGCACATCTGCGTGGTAATCGGAGGATGCTGCCCACAGACGGACGATACCTGCGCCAAAGTCCTTAATGAGGTCAGCGGGATCCACACCGTTGCCAAGGGACTTGTGCATAGCGCGACCCTGTCCGTCCACGACCCAACCGTGGGTCAGAACCTGCTTGAAGGGTGCGCCCTTATCCAGTGCGCCGACGGAGGTCAGCAGGGAAGACTGGAACCAGCCGCGATACTGGTCAGCGCCTTCCAGATACACATCAGCAGGCCACAGCTCGGGAGTGCGGTGCATCAGGTCGGCAAAATGGGTAGAACCGGAGTCAAACCAGCAGTCCAAGGTGTCGGTTTCTTTATCAAATGCCTTGCCACCGCAGTGGGGGCAGGTAAAGCCGTCGGGGATCAGCTCCATAGCTTCCTTCTCAAACCAAACATTGGAGCCGAATTCGTCAAACAGCTTAGAGATCTTGGCAATGGAGTCGGGATTGGAAACAGGCTTGCCGCAGTCTTTGCAGTAGAACACGGGGATAGGCAGACCCCAACGGCGCTGACGGCTGATACACCAGTCGGCGCGCTCGCGGATCATTGACACCATCCGGTCACCGCCCCAGCCGGGGAACCACTGGACATTTTCAATTGCCTCCACAGCCTGGTCCTTGAAGGATTCCACAGAGCAGAACCACTGGGGAGTAGCACGGAAGATAACGGGCTTCTTGCAGCGGTCGTGGTGGGGGTAGGAGTGAACGATTTCCTCGGATGCAAAGAGCATACCGCTTTCCTTCATATCCGCCAAAATCACGGGGTTACTCTCTTCAGTCTTAAGACCGGCATACTTGCCGGCATAGTCGGTGTGACGACCGTAATCGTCCACAGGCACCACCAGATCCATACCGTAACGCATACAGGTCTGATAGTCGTCTGCACCAAAGCCGGGAGCGGTGTGGACACAGCCGGTACCGGAGTCCATGGTGACATACTCGGCATTGACCAGACGGGAGGTCTTGTCAATGAAGGGGTGCTGTGCCAACATATTCTCAAAGAAGCTGCCGGGATAAGTGCCCAAAATCTCGTAGCTGGTGTAGCAGCCCATACCCATAACCTTCTCGCACAGAGCTTCTGCTACGATGAACATCTCGTCGCTGTAATCGGGTTTGACGATCACATAGTTCTCTCTGGGGTGCAGGCAGATGGCCATATTACCGGGCAAGGTCCAGATGGTGGTGGTCCAAATGACGAAAGATAGCTTACTCTTGTCAAAATCAGCCAGCTTGCCCAGGTCGTCGGCCATGGGGAATTTGACATACACAGAGGTACAGGGATCGTCCTTGTACTCGATATCAGCCTCAGCAACTGCAGTTGCGCAGAAGGGACACCAGGTAACCGGCTTTAAGCCCTTGTAGATAAAACCCTTGTCGAACATCCGACCAAAGACCTTGACTTCCTGTGCTTCAAAGTGCTTGTCCATGGTGCGGTAGGGATTTGCCCAGTCACCAACAACACCCAAACGGCGGAAACCGGTCATCTGCTTCTGGATGAAATCCTCGGCAAAGTCCTCACAAGCCTTGCGGAACTCGGGAACGGACATATCCTTGTTGAGCTTTTTCTTGGAATTTTCGATGGCGCGCTCAATAGGCAGACCGTGGTTATCCCAGCCGGGGGTATAGGGGGTGTAGAAACCCATCATAGCGTGGCTGCGGATGATGAAGTCCTTCAGCGCCTTGTTCAGCGCGTGACCCATGTGGATGTAGCCGTTAGAGAAGGGAGGGCCATCGTGGAGAACGAAGGCGGGTTTGCCTTTGTTCTTTTCCAGCAGCAGGTCGTAAAGCTTCTGCTCGTTCCAGCGCTCCAGCATACCCGGTTCCCGGGTAGGAAGACCCGCCTTCATAGGGAAGTCGGTCTTAGGGGTGATAATGGTGTTTTTGTATTCCATTGGAAATACCTCCATAATGATGTCATAAAAATAAATGCCTTTGCCTCTTTTGCAAGAGACAAAGGCATTGTAACCTCTGCGGTACCACTCTTGTTCCGGAAAAATCCGGCACTTGAATTTGCTGTATCGGGCAAACCCGGCGCAGCCTACTGTCCTTCGGTGCGCTGCTCAAAGGGGATACAAAAAATGCATTCCTGCTGCCTTGCACCAACCGGCAGCTCTCTGATGGAAGGGGCGTTTTTTGCTTGTCCTTATCATTGCATATATCTTATGGACGCTTTGTGGGGTCGTAATTCCGACCAAACTGCAAATTTGCGAATTTGCCGGTGGTGGAATCGGTGGTGGGATGCTTGGGAGTAGCGGTGGGGAATGCCGGATCCGCGGAACCTACCAAAGCCTGCAAGGTGGCGGAGATCTCATCGACCACAGCGTCGGCTTCCGTCTTCTCAGCAGTTTCTGCCGGTGCGTTTGCTGCAGCGGGCGCAGCGGCAGGCAGGTTGGCTGCCTTAATGCGCTCCAGTGCCTTGATGCAGGCGCTGATCTCCTCGGTCAAAGCATCGATCTTGGTAGCTGCCAGTTTCCGGGCTTCTTCCACCCGTGCTTCTTCAGCTGCAATCAACGCATCGGCGTTCTTTGCATTCTCAATGGCGGCGGCATTGGCATCGGTCAGCATCTTGGTGCATTTTGCCTCAGCCTCTTTTACCATCAAATCGCAGGTCTTCTGGGCATTGACGATGGCATCCTTCATACTGGCCTCGTTGGCGCGGTACTCTTCCAGCTTGGTGACCAGAACCTTCATCTTGCTTTTCAGCAGGGCGTTTTCCTTATATAAGGTCTTGTAGTCCTCGGTCAAGGGGTACAGAAGTTCATCCACAGACTGCATATCGTAGCCGCCGAAGGTGGCACGGCTGAAGGAAATTTGTTCGATCTGTTGAGGTGTAAACATAGTGTATCCTTTCTATACTGTGATTAGAAGAAGCTGTCGGTTTCGGTCTGCACGGTTTCCAAATCACCAACCACATCCATATTGTGGGGGCAGAACAGGTAAGTGGACTGGGCGACCTTCTTCACACTACCGTCCAGAGCATAGACACTGCCGGACAGGAAATCCACAACCCGGCGGGTGACAGTCTTGTCTACATTTTCCATATTCAGAATGACGGCTTTTCTGCTGCGCAGCTCGTCAGCAGCTTTGGCAGCGTCGTCCAAAGTTTTGGCATGGAACAGAACGACCTCCTGCTTACCGGAGGAACTCATATTCAGCACCTGACCGCCGAAGCTGGGAGCGGGCGTGGGAGTGGCAACAGGCTCGGCTTCTTGAGCGACGGAAGCAAAGGGAGAGGGGCGGCGACCGGTCCGGCGAGTGGGTTCTTCGACTTCCTCTTCATAGGAATCCATCTGCTCGTCGTAATCGTCGTAATCCTCGTCAGAATAGGGCTGGGCAAACTTCTTTACATTATCCCAAAAACTCATATATCTATATCCTCCTAATATGTTCACGCACCGGAAAGACGGAACGAAACATTAATAGCCCCGGGCACCGAAGATAGCAGTGCCCACACGAATCATCGTGCTGCCGCAGGCAATGGCATCTGCAAAATCGTCGGACATACCCATGGACAGTATATCACCACATACATTATCGTATTTTTTTCTCATTATGTCAACAGAAAGGTGGTACATTTTTTGAAAAAATTTATGATTATCTGTCGAATTTTGGCAAATTGGGGGAATTGCCATACATCCGAGGACCCGAATTGACGGAAAATCCCCGATTTTGGAAAGCACGGAATCCATTTCATCCAAGAGGAAACCGGACTTGCTTTCCTCATTTGCCACATTGACCTCCAGCAAAATGTCCTGCACGATTCCTTGCCGGGCAGCCTCCTTGTGGACAGCTTCCAACAGACGCATAGAGTCGATGCTGTGGATCAGGCTGACCTTTCCCACTACCTGCTTGACCTTGTTGGTTTGCAGGTGACCGATAAAGTGGACGGGGGCACCCGTATAGGCATTCTGCGCCAGCTTTGCGGTCAGTTCCTGTACCCGGTTTTCACCGCAGCAGTCTACGCCGGCGCGGATGGCCTCCCGGACAGCATCGGCATCGTTCATTTTGGTGGCGGCGCAAAGCAAAATATTCTTGGGATCTCTGCCTGATTGGATGGCGGCGTCCGCCATTTCTGCCTTGATACGGGCAACATTTTCAGCAATGGACATAGTTTTTTCCTCTTTCTCTAAACACAAAAAGACGGCGAAGCACTGCTCCGCCGTCTTTTTGTGCCACTGGATATCAGTCAGCTGCTTTTACCGGCTTCATAGGGGCGAGGGTAGAGATGGCATGCTTGTAGATCATCTGCTGCTTGCCGTCGCTGACCAGTACCACCACAAAGTTGTCGTAGCCTGTGATGGTGCCCCGGAGCTGAAAGCCATTCATCAGAAACAGTGTTACGGGTACCTTGTCCCGTCGCACCTCTCCCAGAATTGCTTCCTGTAAATTGATGGGTTCAGACATTATGTATTCCTTCTTTCTCCTTGGGATACATAAATCTTACCATTTTTCAATTGTCGGATTCCGTTAAAATCTGTCGTGCTTTTGCAAGAATTTGTGCTGCGGTGTCATTTTCTTCCCGGCGCAGCCAGTGGATAGCAGGATTTCGCCGGAACCAGGTCAGCTGCCGCTTGGCATACTTCCGGGAGGATTGCTGAACCAGCGCGGTGGCGGCTTCCATACTGCTGCGACCACGAAGGACATCCACAAATTCTTTATAGCCGATGGCTTGCATAGAGGTAGCCTTTTCCGGCACACCTTCGTCCAGCAGACGTTGGATTTCTGCTATCAGCCCTTGCTGCAGCATTCCTTCCACACGGCGGTCGATCCGGTCATACAGGGTTGTCCGCTGGACATCCTCCAAGGCAAACCAAACCGGGTGATAGCGGTCGGGTATTTGCTGGGTTTCCAAATTGTGTTGGGTAATGGTCTTGCCGGTCTCCAAATAGACCTCCATTGCCCGGATGATCCGCTTTTGGTCAGACGGATGCAGCCGTTCGGCAGACGCCGGGTCTACCTTGCGGAGCATTTCAATGACAGCGTCAATGCCTTTTTCTGCGGTCAGTTGCTCCAGTTCCTCCCGGCGACCGGTGGCGGGGACGGGGGCAAAATCGTTGCCCCGGATGAGGGCGTCCATATAAAGTCCTGTGCCGCCAACAATGATGGCGGTCTTACCTCGGGCGAGAATATCATCCACGATGGGCGCAGCCATCTGGCAGTATTTGCCTACGGAGAAATCCTCCCACGGCTCGGCAACCGAGAGCATATGGTGGGGCACACCATCCATTTCTTCCGTTGTAGGCTTGGCAGTGCCGATATCCATACGCTTATATATCTGCATAGAGTCGCAGGATACCACTTCTGCGCCCAATTCCTTTGCCAGCGCGATGGACAGGGCGGTTTTGCCGGAGGCTGTTGGCCCGGCAATGCAGATGAGATTGTTCATAGCTTAGCTCCGCTTAAACTGCTTTTCCAGCTGTTTTTTGCTTAAGGTGATGCAGATGGGTCTGCCGTGGGGACAATGCTTGAGATCATCCCGGCTGAGCACCTGTTCTGCCAGTTTCAAAAGTTCCTTCTCGCTGCTTTGCCAGCCTGCTTTGATGGCAGCTTTACAAGCAACGGTGTGCAATAGTTCATCCCGCACACTTTCCCGGCGCTCCTTGCGTCCGGTAAGCAGGTCATTTGCCAAAGTGTCCAAGGCATCGGCTGCCTGGGTGACATCCAGGTCCATAGGAATCTGCCGCACTAAGAGAGTGTTTTCGCCAAACGCCTGAATCTCGAAACCCAGTTCTTCCAAAAGCGTTTGGTTCTCCAACAAAATAGCAGCGCTGTCGGGCGTTAACCGATGGGTAATAGGTGTCAGCAGAGTCTGGGCGGAAATGGTTTCCTGATTGGCTTTCAGCTTTTCAAAAAGGATCCGCTCGTGGGCAGCATGCTTGTCAATGAGATAAGCCTCTTCGCCCTGTTCGACAATGATGTAACTGTTATACAGCTCGCCCACATACCGCCAAGGAATCTCTGTCGGCATAGCGGCGATGACCACCTGCTCCGGTTCCTCCGGCTGAGGTTCCGGCACGGGTACAGGTTCCGGAATGGGTGTGACTTTGGGCAATGCCACACTCTCCCGCACCGGCAGCGGTGCAGACCGTTCCACCGCAGCGGCGGTGGCAGCGGCGGCAAGGGCGGAGGGCTTGGGTGCATCCTTGACCGCAGCGGTAAACTGCTTGTATTCCTGGGGATTCATTGTGCGGAAGAAATTCTCCTGCTTGGGGGCAGGGGATGCGGTTTTTTGCGCAGGGGACACCGGCTTTTGCACAGGCGCAGCCGGCGGTGTGGTTGTTGCAGGCGCAGGCTTGAATTGTACCTGCGGTCTGTCGGGGGCTTTGTTCAGCGCACCCAGCACACCGTAATGGATGCAGTCAAAGACTGCTTTTTCATTTAAGAATTTTACCTCTGTTTTGGCAGGGTGAACATTCACATCCACGGCGTTTGCCGGAACGGTCAAATGGAGTACGCAGGCAGGAAATTTTCCCACCATAATTTGATTCCGGTAGGCCTCTTCCAAGGCGGAGATCAGCAGCCGGGACTTCACCGGACGACCGTTGACAAAGAAAGTCTGCAGCGCTCGGCTGGGACGGGCATCAGTGGGTTTGGATACAAAGCCGGTCAGTGTAAAGCTGTCCCACTTGCTCTCTAATGGCACCATTTTGCCGCAGTCTCTGCCGTAAACGCAGTAGACCGCTGCTTCCAAAGAACCGGTACCGGGGGTGGACAGCACTTCCTTACCGTCCTTGATAAAGCGGAAAGCCACCTCCGGATGGGCAAGTGCCTGCATCTGCACGGCGGCAGTAACTTTGCTGCCCTCCACCGTATCGGACTTCATAAATTTCATCCGTGCCGGGGTGTTGAAAAACAGATCGCGGACGATGATGGTGGTGCCGTCGGGGCAGCCTGCCTCAGATTCTTCTATGATATTACCGGCTTCCAGGGTAAGACTTGTGCCGCTGATGGCACCGGGAGTCTTGGTGAGCAGGTCGATGCGGCTGACGGATGCAACCGCTGCCAGTGCTTCTCCCCGAAAACCCATGGTGACGATAGCAGCCAGGTCCTCAGCGGTTTTCAGCTTGGAGGTAGCGTGGCGCAAAAAGGCGGTGCGGGCATCTTCCGGTGTCATACCGCAACCGTTATCGGTCACCCGCAGGAAGGTCATACCGCCGTCCCGGATCTCCAGCGTCACATGGGACGCACCGGCATCCACGGCATTTTCAAGCAATTCCTTCACAACGGAGGCAGGACGCTCCACCACCTCACCGGCGGCGATCAAATTGGCAACATGGGGGGAAAGTTGAATAATTTTGGGCATATTCTCACCTCAAAGTAACCATCGCAATGGCGTTGCTGATTATGTGCATTAAAATGGGTGTGACAATGTTTTCAGACATCGCATAGGCACCGGCCAGGGCAAAACCGGCAGGCAGATACTGGATAAAGCAGACCAGCAAGGTTTTCCAATCTGCAGTGCCGATGTAGTCCAGCAAATGGATGCTTGCGAAGATCAAAACAGATACGCAAAGGGCGAGCCGGGGGCTTTTTTTGCAAAGCGTTCCGAAAACCACACCACGGAAAATCATTTCTTCTGTAATCGGCACCAGTACAACGGTACAGAAAGCAAATAAAGCGGTATGGGTTTTGGACATGGAAATGATCGCCTCGTCGTTGACATTGGAAAAACCGGGATCAATCCACGGCGTAATAATGACGGATACCAGCAATGTGCCAATAAAATCAACACCCAGACCCATCAGGACAAATCGCAGACTCTTTACCGGCTTTGCCCAGGCGGCTTTCATGGATTCCCAAAGAAAACGATGAAAGATCGCTGCAACACAGACAAAGTTTATGATGAAATAAAGAATGTTCAGTGCTGACAAAGATAACCGCAAAGCAAGGCCTACAAAGTCCACCACTATGGGAATCACAAGCAGATAAATCAGAAAGAAACACCAGCCAAGCCGGGTTTCCCGTTCGGTCATAGAAAGTTTCATATTACTCCAGCATTTTCTTCAGCTTGTAAAGCTCGTTCATAGCTTCAATGGGGGTGAGGGTCTCTACACTGATCCCCTCCAGCGCAGCGCAGACCTGCTGGCTGCGAAGATCCAGCATACTGATCTGGTCGTCCTCCTCTTGTACCCGAACCACCTTGGGTTCCGGCTTGCCCTCGGTCTCCAGCTCCTGCAGGATCTGACGGGCACGGGTGATGACCGCAGCGGGCAGACCTGCCAGCTTGGCGACCTCCACACCGAAACTGTCATCGGTGGCACCGGGAACGATTTTCCGCAGGAAGATCATCTTGTCCCCACGCTTTTTCACGGCAATGTTGTAATTCTTAATACCCGGCAGCTGATCTTCGATAACACTCAGCTCGTGGTAATGGGTGGCAAAGAGGGTCTTGGCACCCAGCTGCTTGGGGTTGGCGGCAAATTCCAGCACCGCCCGGGCAATGGACATACCGTCATAGGTGGAAGTGCCTCTGCCGATCTCATCAAGGATCAGCAGGCTCTTGGCGGTGGCATACTTCAGGATGGATGCCATCTCTGCCATTTCCACCATAAAGGTGGATTGACCGGAAGCCAGATCGTCGCTGGCGCCGATACGGGTGAAAATTCTGTCCACAATGCCGATGCGGGCAGCTCTTGCCGGCACAAAGGAACCCATCTGCGCCATCAGTACGATCAGCGCGACCTGCCGCATATAGGTGGATTTACCGGCCATATTGGGACCGGTGATAATGGATACCAGATTCTCCCGGGTGTCCAAAACCGTATCATTGGGCACGAACAGGGTGTCCTTCAAAACCTTTTCCACCACCGGATGTCTGCCCTCGGTGATGGAGATGGTAGAATCCGGAGTGATCTCCGGGCGGCAGTAGTTGTTTTTGACAGCTACCGTTGCCAGAGAACACAGGGCATCGATGGCACCCACTGCTGCAGCAGCGGTCTGCACCCGGACAGACTGGGCAGCCAAATGCTCCCGCAGGTCGGTGAAGATCTGATACTCCAAAGCGGTGCAGCGATCCTTGGCGGTGAGCACCTGCTCTTCCAACTCTTTGAGTTCCGGGGTGATGTAACGCTCGTTGTTGGTCAGAGTCTGCCGGCGGATATAGTGCTCCGGCACCTGATTTACAAAGGATTTGGATACCTCTATGTAATAGCCGAATACCCGGTTGTAATTGACCCGGAGGGTGCGGATGCCGGTTTTCTCCCGCTCGGAGGCTTCAATGGATGCCATAATACTGGCACCGCCGTCCATAATATCCTGCAGACGGTCCACTTCGGCATTGGCGCCCTTGCGGATGATACCGCCCTCCCGAACGGTCAGCGGCGGTTTATCGGTGATGGTGCTGTCAATGAGGTCGGCACAATCGGTCAAGGGGTCGATGGCCTCCGCCAGCTTTTTAAGCAGCGGAGATTTTACATTTTGCAGGCATCGCTTGATCTCCGGCAGCGCCCGCAAACCGCTGGCAAATCCCAAAAGATCCCGGCAGTTGACAGTGCCGGTGACGATCCGGGTCATCACCCGTTCCAGATCGGTGACATTCTTCAGCACATTGTCCAGTTCGCCCCGGAATACGGTGTCATTCACCAGTTCTTCCACGGCATTCTGACGGCTGATGATCTCGGCTACATCCATCAAAGGCTTTTCCAGCCAGCTGCAAAGCAGGCGACCGCCCATAGGGCTGCGGGTCTTGTCCAACACCCACAGCAGCGTACCTTTTTTGTCCTTGAGCCGGAGGGTCTCTGTCAGTTCCAGATTTCTTCTTGCATCCAGATCCAACTCCATAAATTTGCCGTTGGTGTAGTATTGCAATTCCCGGATGTGGGAAAGTTCGTTCTTTTGCAGAGTCTTGAGTAGCTGCAGAAGGCTGCCTGCAGCCATAATGCCTTCGCTAAGTCCGGTAAGTCCCAATTCGGCAGTGGATTTGCCGAAATGCTGAAGCAGAACCTGTTCGGCGGTTTCCTGCTGAAACTGTTCCGGTTTGCCCTCATCTACGCAGCAGCGCAACCGTAAAACCAGTGCTTCTTCCAGCACTTCGCTGTAGGCGGCTTTGCCAAAGCGTATGACCTCTGACGGGGAGAAACGTCCCAATTCCGAAGCGGCAGAGGGTGCATCGGCGCAGACGGTCACATAGAATGCGCCGGTGGAAACATCACAAAAGGCAAGACCCAGCCGGTCGTTTTCACCGTAAAGGCAGGCCATATAGTTGTTGCGTCCTTCCTCCAGCATACAGCTTTCGGTGACAGAACCGGGGGTGACCACACGGGTTACCTCTCGCTGGACGATGCCCTTTGCCTGGGCGGGGTCCTCAGTCTGCTCACAGATGGCGACCTTGTAACCCTTCTGCACCAGACGGGCGATGTAAGCATCCACGCTATGATAAGGCACACCGCACATGGGAGATTGCTCATCTTCCGGCTTGTTCCGGTCACGGGTGGTCAGGGTCAAGTCCAGTTCTTTGGAGGCAAGGCGGGCATCATCATCGAACATTTCATAGAAATCGCCCAACCGGAAGAAAAGGATACAATCCTGATTGTTCTCTTTGATATCGTAGTATTGACGCCGCATCGGGGTCATTTCTTTAGCCATAATACTCAATCCTTTTCTGCAAGTTTGCCGGTGAGGCTCCAGGTGGTAGCGCCGGTGACGGTGATGGGAGCATAGGTGCCGATGAGGGCGGTGTCCCCCATAAGCCGTACCAGTCTGCCGCCCTCTGTTCGGGCGGTGAGATATTCTTTGTCGGTGCCGTCGATCAGACACCGCAGAGTCTTGCCGATGTAGGCATTGTGCAGCTGCTCGGAAATGCCGTTCTGTACAGCGCACAGCCGGTCAAACCGGCGATTTTTCTCTTCCTTGGGGGTGGGGTCGTCCATTTTCGCGGCAGGTGTGCCGGGACGGGGAGAGAAAATAAAGGTAAAGAGGGAATCGTAATGCACCTGCTGAATCAGAGAAATGGTTTCTTCAAATTCCTCCTCGGTCTCGCCGGGGAAGCCTACGATCACATCGGAGGTCAGCACCAGCTCGGGCATCACGGATTTTGCATAGTTCACCTTTTCCAGATAGGTTTCCCGGTCGTAGTGGCGGTTCATAGCCTTTAACACCCGGGAAGAGCCGGACTGGAAGGGAAGATGCAATTGCTTTGCGATTTTGGGGTAAGCTGCCATGGTATCAAAGAGCTTTGTAGAGGCATCTCTGGGATGGCTGGTCATAAAGCGAATAAGAAAGTCGCCGGGCAGCTGGGCAATCTGTGCCAAAAGATCGGCGAAGTCCACACCCTGCTCCAGATCTTTTCCGTAAGAGTTTACATTCTGTCCCAACAGGGTAATGTCCTTAACGCCGCTTTCAACCAATTCTCTGCACTCTGTCAGAATATCGGCAGGCTGCCGGCTTCGCTCCCGTCCACGGACATAGGGGACGATGCAGTAGGTGCAGAAATTGTTGCAGCCGTACATAATGGATACCCATGCCTTTAAGCCGCTGTCCCGATGATGGGGCAGACCCTCGGCGATGGAACCGGCTTCGTCGGCGGTGAAATAGGTGCGCTTGCCGGTAAACAGAACCCGGCTGAGCAGTTCCGGGAACTGCCACAGATGATGGGTGGAAAAGACACCGTCCACATGGGGATAGCTGTTTTTGATCCGCTGCACCACCTGCTCCTGACCTGCCATACAGCCGCACAGGAAGATCTTCTGCCCCGGGTGACGGCGCTTGGTGTGGGTCAGCGCACCCAGATTGCCAAAGACCCGCTGTTGCGCGTGTTCCCGGATGGCGCAGGTATTCATCACCACTACATCTGCACCCTCGGCGCTGTGGGTGATGGTGTAACCGCTTTCTATCAAAAGACCACGAATCTGCTCGGAATCTGCTTCGTTTTGCTGACAGCCGTAGGTCTCTACATAGGCGGTAGGCGTGATGCCACGGCTGTACCAGTGGTCTTTTATCTGCTGGCAGAAAGTTAGCTGGGCATCCAACTGCTGCCGGGAAATAACGGTGGTTTTCTCCTTCATGGAACGGCTCCTTGTAACGATAAATTCTCAATATAGAATAATAGCATTTTTTTGCGTTTTTTGCAAGGGGAACAAATGAATTTTGCAGGAATGTTAACATTTTGAAAACCGTCTTGCTTTTGTATGGAAAATATGGTAAACTGTTCAGGAATTACCCCTTATTAAGGGAGAAAGAGGAACGCTTATGAAATGTAAATTCTGTTTTGCCGAGTTGGAGGAAGATGTAACCGTCTGCCCCGAGTGCGGCAAAGAACTGACCGAGGAAACCCCTGCCGAGGAAATGATCGAGGAAGAAGTGGCAGTGGAAGAAACCGAGTCGGAAGAATTGGTTGAAGAAACCGAAGAAGACGAAGAGGAAACTGCAAAGAAGCCCAGAAGAAAGGGAAAAGGTTGGCTGATCGCACTGGCGGTGACCGGACTTGTGCTTTTGGCAATGGCGCTGACCGGCGCAGTGCTGCACTTTATGGGTTATGCCGACGATGTTCTGCGTGTGGTAGGCATTGGCGAAAATGACATCTATTTCAAAGATTCCTACACAGTGGAAAATGAAACGGTAATCAAGAAGGCCGATACCGTGATCGCAACGCTGGGTGATCAGAAGCTCACCATCGGTGAATTCCAGGTCCATTACTGGATGGGCACTGTGAGTTTCCTCAACCAATACGGTTATTATTTGGGTGTGGATGCTTCCAAACCCTTCAACGAGCAGATCTTCAAGCAAGCAACGGAGACAGAACCGGCTATGACTTTCCAGCAGCTGTTTTTGGATCTTGCGCTGGAAAGCTGGAAAGATCGCGCTATTTGGGTGCAGATGGCAAAGGATAACGGCTTTACATTGTCTTCTGAGCAGCAGGCTGAGCTGGATGCATTCCCCAATCAGGTGAAAGAACTGGCAAAAGAAAACGGTTACACAGATTTCGACCAATTTGTTTCCAAAGAATTTTATCCCGGCTGTACGCTGGATGATTTCCTGTCCTACAATGAGTCCAGCTATATTTACTACAGCTATATGAACTCTATGGCGGATACTCTGCTCCCCTCTGAGGCGGATATTGAGGCTTACTATACCAGTCACGAGGAGACATTCAAGCAGAACAAAACCTCCAAAGATGACGGTCTTTACTATGATGTTCGCCATATCTTGATTCCTATCGACGGCGGCACCAAGGCAGAGGACGGCACTGTGATCTATTCCGATGAGGATTGGGCAAACTGCCTTGCCAAAGCACAGAAAGTGCTGAGTGATTTCATTGCGGACAACGGCACGGAGGACGATTTTGCCCAGCTGGCAGGCGAACTTTCCGCAGATCCCGGTTCTGCAAACAATGGCGGCCTGTACAGCAACCTGACCAAGAATTACGGCTTTATTGCAGACTTTGAAGCCTGGTATGTGGATGAAACCAGAAAACCCGGCGATACCGGTATTGTGAAGAACACCCAAAGCTCTACTCAGGGTTACCATGTGATGTACTTCTCCGGCTCCGCAGCCAAGTGGCATCGGGAAGCTGCTGCGGCTATTCTGGATGAAAAGTCCAACGCAATGTACAATGAAACTGAGAAAAAGTGGCCTATGGAGGTCAACTACAAGAAGATCATTCTGGGTCAGCTGGATCTGACCGGCGGTCAGTAAAAATCAAATCCCCGCTATGCGTAATGCATAGCGGGGATTGTTTTATACTTCCATAATTACAGGCAAAATCATGGGATTGCGCTTGGTGGTCTTGAACAGATAACCGCTCAGATCGTTCTTGATGGTGGTCTTCAGGGTCGTCCAATCCCGGATGCGCTTGCGACCGCAGCGGTCAATGGATTCCAGCACCACCTGCCGCAGCTCTTCCATCAGTTCCTCGGATTCCTTCACATAGATAAAGCCTCTGGTGATGATATCCGGACCGGAGATCAATCCACCGTCCTGGGCGCTGATGTTGATGCACACCACGATCATACCGTCCTGAGCCAGATGTTTTCTGTCCCGCAGCACAACACTGCCCACATCACCCACACCGGTGCCGTCCACAAAGACCTTTCCGGCGGGAACGGTTCCGTTTTCCTTGCAGGTCTTGCCGGTCAACTCAAAGACAGAGCCGATTTCACCAATGCGGACATTTTTAGGCGGCAGACCCATAGTGGTCGCCAGTTTGCCGTGGATCTGCAGGTGTCGCTGCTCACCGTGTACGGGGATAAAGAATTTCGGCTTGCAAAGGGCGTGGATGATCTTCAATTCTTCCTGACAGGCGTGTCCGGATACATGCAGACCTTCGCTCTTTTCATATACCACTTCCGCACCCTTTCGGTACAGCTCGTTAATGATACGGGATACCGCCTTTTCGTTGCCGGGAATGGCGGAGGCGGAGATGATGATCCGGTCACCGGACTGGATATCCACCTGCTTATGGGTGGAAAAAGCCATCCGATACAGGGCGGACATATTCTCACCCTGAGAACCGGTGGACACGATGACCACCTTGTTTTTCGGCAGGCTCTTGGTAGCAGCCAGATCGACCAGTGTGCCGGCAGGAACTTTCAGATAGCCCAGCTCCTGCGCCACTTTCAGCATGTTTTCCATACTGCGTCCGCTTACTGCCACCTTTCTGCCGTACCGCTGGGCGGTGGCAAGCACAGCCTGCAGCCGGTGCATATTGGAGGCAAAGGTGGTGACGATGATCCGGCTGTCGCAGTTTTTGAACTGCCGGTCAAGACCCTCTGCCACAACACTTTCACTGGGGGTATAGCCGGGACGCTCCACATTGGTGGAGTCGGCAAGCAGCGCCAATACACCTTCGTTACCCAACTGACCCAGCCGGGTCAGATCGGTGATGCCGTCCTTGGCGGTGGGGTCGATTTTAAAGTCGCCGGTCATTACCACAGTACCCACGGGGGTTTTGATGGCAAAAGCCACCGCGTCCGCGATGGAGTGGTTTACGTGGATAAATTCCACGCTGAAGCAGCCTGCCCTTACCACATCGCCGGGCTTGTGGGTGATGAGCTTCACGGCATCCTGCAGCCGATGCTCCTCCAGCTTCAGCCGGATCAGACCGTTGGTCATAGCGGTGCCGTGGATGGGACAGTTGATCTGCTGCATGCAGTAGGGGATAGAACCGATGTGATCCTCATGCCCGTGGGTGATGAACATACCGCGCAGCTTTTTGGCATTCTGTACCAAGTAGGTAAAGTCGGGGATCACCAGATCCACGCCGTACATCTCTTCGTCGGGGAAACCCACACCGCAGTCCACCACGATCATATCCCGACCGTACTCCAGAACCGTGATGTTTTTACCGATCTCGTCCAATCCGCCTAAGGGGATAATTTTCAGTTTCTCAGCCAATTTGTATAGAACTCCTTTCAAAATAACAACAAAATAGACACAGCAAAGCAGGCAGCCGTATGTACCTTTCACTGGCCCCGTATCGCCGGAAATATACAAAAATCGCCTGCAAAAAATGTGTAGTTGATAAAATTGCACGGGTCTGTCCGCCCGGTGCCTGTACACATAGTATAGCACAGTTTGAACCTGTTGTATACATTTATTTTCCAAAACAAAAAATATCCGCTGAATAGATAAAAACATAGTTGCACCTTTGCAATGTTTTTGTTATAATGTTAAGAATACAAGACTAAGTTGGAAAGTATACCCATTTTGCAAGGAGGCGACGGCATTGGATAAGAAGCTGGGAAGATTGTTAAAACCCGATATGGGTGTGTATTTTGTGCTTCTTTTTATCTTTACGGTGGCGACAGCACTGCTTGGACAGTATGCCTTGGCAGCTGTGGAGCTGGGTGTGCTGGCGGTGGCGGTGGCCATCTATCTGGTGCTGCGGGCAGATCGCAGGCGGCAGCTGAAAGCATTCTTGGAAAAAGCCACCGATGCGCAGAGTGGTGTGCAGGGTCAGCGCCCGCCGTTTCCTATGGTGTCGGTGCGGCTTTCCGACGGTGGCATCATCTTTGCCAATGACCGGTTTGTACAGCTGACCGGATTTAACGATACGATGGGAGAGCAGTCGGTTGCCGATGTGCTGCCGGGTTTTGAACTGGAATGGCTGATCTCCGGAAAATCCGAGTATCCCTACGATGTCCGCCTGGAGAATCGCCGCTACCGGGTCTACGGCACGGTGCTCCAGTCCGGTGATCCCCAACAGACCCAGCTGGGTGTGCTGTACTTTGCGGACTTGACCGAGCTGTATCTGGTGCGGGATGAGTATGTCCGTTCCCGCCCTGTGGTTTCCATCATTCTGGTGGATAATTACGAGGAGATTACCAAGAATCTCTCCGAAGGCGCTATGTCCAATTTGAATGCCAAAATCAACGATGCCATCACCCAATGGACAGAAGGGTATCACGGTCTTCTGCGCCGTTTGGAGCGGAACCGGTATCTGTTTGTCTTTGAAAAGCGGGATCTGAAACACGCCATTGATGACAAATTCTCAATTTTGGAGGATGTCCACGCAATCACCAGCCCATCCGGTTTGGCAGCGTCCATCTCCTTCGGATTGGGTGTAGAGGGTGAAACTTTCGAGGAAAGCTACCAGTTTGCATCCTTAGCCATCGAAATGGCGCTGTCCCGTGGCGGTGACCAGGCGGTGGTGAAGGACAGGCTGAACTTCAATTTCTACGGCGGTCGCAACAAAGAGGCGGAGCAGCGCAGCAAGGTGCGCTCCCGTGTCACCGCAAACTCTCTGATGGAGCTGATCGACCAGAGTAGCCATGTGCTGATCATGGGTCATAAGAACGCGGATTTGGATGCCATCGGTGCGGCTGTGGGCATCTACTGTATGTGCCGGAAAAAGAACCGGCAGGCGCACATTGTTATGGATGTGCAGAACAATATGGCGCAGGATTTCGTACAGGAGATCATGGGTGTTGCGGAATATGCCAACGCATTCATTTCCGGACAGGATGCTATGCTGCTGTGCGATAACCGGTCTACCTTGGTGGTGGTGGATACCAACCGCCCGGATCAGGTGGAATATCAGAATCTTTTGGAAACCGTGCCCCGTATTTGTGTGGTGGATCATCACCGTCGGGCAGCAGATTATATCAAGCCTGTGGTGGTCAATCTCCACGAGCCCTATGCGTCCTCTGCTTCGGAACTGGTGACGGAACTGCTGCAGTATGCGGTGGAGATGAACGATGTACTGCCCATCGAGGCAAAGGCACTGATGGCAGGCATCTTTTTGGATACCAAGAGCTTCAATGTCCGTACCGGCGAGCGTACCTTTGAGGCAGCTGCTTTTCTGCGGCAGTTGGGCGCGGATACGGTGGAGGTCAAAAAGCTTCTGCAGAACGATTTTGAAGCTACCCTTGAAAAATACGATATTATTAAATCCGCAAGGCTTTACCGGGATGAGCTGGCAATCGCCACCTTAAACAAACCCACATCCCGGATCCTGGCCTCCCAGGCAGCGGATGAGCTGCTGGATATCTGCGGTATTACCGGATCCTTCGTACTGTATCCGGACGGCGAGCGGGTGATGATCTCTGCCCGTTCCATCGGCGAAGCCAATGTGCAGGTGATTCTGGAGCCTTTGGGCGGCGGCGGCAATACCGCCACAGCCGGCGCACAGATCACCGGCAGCACAGTGAAAGAGGTGCTGGACAGACTGGTTGCCTCGATTGATAAATTCTACGAACAGTGAGGAAAAAACAATGAAGGTTATTTTGTTACAGGATGTAAAAGGTAAGGGCAAAAAAGGTCAGATGCTGGAAATCTCTGACGGTTATGCAAGAAATTTCCTGTTGCCCAAGAAACTGGCTGTGGAGGCAACTCCCGATGCCGTGAACACCATGCGTATGAACGATAAAGCGGCCGCTGAGAAGGCAGCCAAGGAACGCGCTGAGGCACTGGAGATTTCCAAGAAGCTGCGGGAGATGACAGTTACCGTTACCGCCAAGGGCGGCGGCGCAGGCAAGCTGTTCGGCTCTATTACCAGCCAGGAAATTGCCGATGCGCTGAAGGAAAAGTCCGGCATTGCTATTGACAAGCGGAAGATCGTTCTGTCTGACCCCATCAAGAATGTGGGTACCTATACCGTCCAGTGCAAGCTGGGCTATGAGATCACTGCCCCTTTGACGGTGAAGATCGAAGAAATCTAAAAGAAACAGAAAGGAGATACGGACATGGATGAGCAGCTGATCGCCAGACAGCTTCCCCATTCCTTAGAGGCGGAACAGGCCGTGCTGGGTTCGATTCTGATCGACAGCCGGTGTCTGACCGATGTCATCGGCATCGTGCGCCCGGAGGATTTCCATTTGCAGCAGAACCGGGAGATCTACGAAACGATATACACCATGTTCAATTTCTCCCAGACCATTGACCCGGTAACGGTGCTGGACAAAATGCGGGAGCTGGGTGTATACCACGATAATTCCCGGGACTATGTCCTGCAGCTGATGGAGATCACCCCCACTGCCGCCAATGCAGTGCAGTATGCCAACATCGTCAAAGATAAGGCGATGCTGCGGGCACTGTCCGACGCATCCACCGATATTGCCCAACTGGTGCAGGAGCAGGTGGGTACCACCTCGGAAATTTTGGAGGTGGCGGAAAAGAAGATCTATGCCATCCGTAAGGGTGAGCGGGGCGATTCTTTGGAGCCCATCAGCATAACACTGCATAAGGTCTTTGACCATCTGACGGAGCTGAGCCAGTCCGATTCCGCCATTCCCGGTATGTCTACCGGTATGCGGGATTTGGATAAGAAGATCAACGGTCTGAACAAGTCCGACCTTCTGCTGGTGGCGGCAAGACCGGCTATGGGTAAATCCGCATTCGCGCTGAATCTTGCGCTGAATGTTGCAAAAAAGTACAATAAAACTGTTGCGATCTTTAACTTGGAAATGTCCCGGGAGCAGCTTGCTATGCGTCTTCTTGCCATCGAGAGCTTTGTGGACGGTCAGAAAATGGCCACCGGTAAGCTCACCGAGGAGGAATGGAGCAAGCTGAGTATGGCATCGGTTGCTTTGAGCCAAACCGATATCCGTATTGATGACAACCCCTCCATTACCGTTGCGGAGATGAATGCCAAGTGCCGCCGAGTGGAGAATTTGGGTATGGTGGTCATTGACTATTTGCAGCTGATGAGCGGCTCCGGCTATGGCAAGGGCAGCGGTGACAGCCGAGTGAATGTGGTCAGCGATATCTCCCGTTCTTTGAAAATTATGGCAAAGGAACTGAATGTGCCGGTGGTCTGCCTGAGTCAGCTGTCCCGTGGGCCGGAAAGTCGTACGGACAAGCGCCCCATGCTGTCGGATTTGCGTGAATCCGGCGCTATCGAACAGGACGCGGACGAAGTGCTGTTTCTGTACCGGGATGAGTATTATAATGAGAACAGTGAGGATAAGGGTGTGGCAGAGTGCATTGTGTCTAAAAACCGTCACGGTGAAGTGGGCACGGTGAAGCTCCAGTGGATCCCCCAGTACCAGACCTTTACCGACCTGGAGTGGAAACATGCTGAATAAGCTCAAGTCCTTTATGGGCGATTACCGGGGGCAAAGCATTGTCTGCGCCGTTTCCGGCGGCGCAGACTCCATGGCGCTGCTGTGGGGAATGTACCTGCTGAAAGATGCACTGCAGATAACCTTGTCGGCGGCCCATTTCAATCACCGTCTCCGGGGTGAAGAATCCGACCGGGATGAAGCCTTTGTCCGGGATTTCTGCGCCGGTTACGGCATTCCTTTTACAGCCGGAAGCGCTCAGGTCATTGCCGGCGCCAAGGGCTTGGAAGCGGCGGCAAGAGAGGCAAGATACGCTTTCCTCAAAACCCTGCCCGGCAAGATCGCCACAGCCCACACGGCAGATGATAACGCAGAAACCATACTGATGCATTTGGTGCGGGGCACCGGATTGAAAGGTTTGGGAGGCATTGCGCCTGTCAACGGCGCGCTGATCCGCCCTATGCTGGATATCACCCGGGCGGAGGTGCTGGCATTTTTGGAAGAATACAGCATCCCCTTTGTGGAGGACAGCTCCAATGCCGGGGACGATTTTCTCCGTAACCGCCTGCGGCATCATGTGATGCCCCTGCTGCGGCAGGAGAATCCCAGCCTGCCGGAAAACCTCTCTGCAATGGCTTTGCGGCTGCGGCAGGATGATATGGCTTTGGAAGCGATCGCTCGCAGCAATATGACAGACAGCGTTGCGAAGCTGCGTGTTATGGAGCCGGGGATTCGCAGTCGGGTGTTGCGGCAAATGCTTTTGAATGCCGGGGTAAAGGAGCCGGAAGCGGCACATATCCATAGTGTGGAACAATTGGTGTTTTCCGACAATCCCTCGGCAAAAGCGGCATTTCCCGGGGGTGTGACCTTTACCCGGTGCTATGATATCCTGCAAGCAGCCGCACCGGAAAAAACATTGACTACCCAAGCGCTTTCCTGCCCAGGTGTGACAAAATTGCCGGGTATGGAAATTATCTGCAAACCCAACGAAACAGCGCAGTATAATACCGATTCCTTCCCGGTCAGCCTCCGGGGAAAACCGGTGGTGCGGGCAAGACAAACGGGGGACACCATTCGCTTGTCCGGCGGTACCAAAAGTCTGAAAAAGCTGTTTGTGGACAAGAAAATTCCCGCATCCGAGCGGGATGCCGTGCCGGTGATCGCCGATGATGAGGGCGTACTGGCAGTGGTGGGCATCGGCGCCAATCTGGATAGAATTTCCAGTGGCGAAGATGCTGTGCGAATTGAAATCAAATACCTGTAAATACAGAAAATGGGAGGATTCCAAGGTGGAAAAGAACATTCAGAAGGTGCTGCTCAGCGAGGCGCAAATCCAGGCAAAGGTTGAGGAACTGGCAGGATATCTGACGGAAGAATATGCTGATAAGAACCCGGTGTTTATCGGTGTTCTCAAGGGTGTGGTGATCTTCTTTGCCGATATGGTGCGGAAGATGAATTTCCCTTGCGAGATCGATTTTATGTGCATCTCCTCTTACGGCGGTACCAATACCACCGGCAATGTAGTGGTGAAGAAGGATGTCTCCGCTGATCTTAAGGGTCGCCATGTGGTGATTTTGGAGGATATTTACGATACCGGCAATTCTCTGACCTTCGTGCGGGATTATCTGCTTTCTAAGGAGCCTGCTTCTTTGAAGATCTGCACCCTTTTGGATAAGCCGGAACGGCGCAAGCCGGGAATCACCCTGAAGCCGGAATATGTGGGCTTTACCATCCCCAATGAATTTGTGGTGGGCTACGGTTTGGACTTTAACGAGCAGTACCGGAACCTGCCTTACATCGGCATTTTGAAGCCGGAAGCATATCAGAACTAAGGAGAACCGTAAATTTTGAAAAGTAGGAAAGTAATTACCATCGTCATCTATGTGGCGATTTTGGCACTGGCATTTACCTGGATGCTGGGAATTTTCGGCGGTAACAAAAATGCCGTTCCCTATTCCCAGGTGGTGTCTCTCATTGAACAGCAACATGTTCGCCGTTTCGTGGTGCAGGGGGATGTTATTACCCTGTGGCTCAATACCCCTTATGACGGCATGGATGAGGTTACTGCCGTATTGGCAGACCCGGACGGATTCCGGCAGGAAATGCTGCCCACGCTGAAAACCCAGTCCCAGTCCGGCATACTGGAAAGCTATGATTTTGTGGCGGCAGAGAAGCTGTCCCCCTGGGATTTTGTGCTACCGATCATTTTGGCGGGACTTGCGATTTTGCTGGTGTGGATGCTGCTGATGAGCAGAGCCAATCAGCAGAACCCTATGGCAAACTTCGGCAAAGCCCGTACCGGTCACGGTCAGCCTAAGGGCAAGAAGATCACCTTCAATGATGTCGCCGGTGTGGATGAAGAAAAGGCAGAGCTACAGGAGGTGGTGGACTTCCTCCGTAATCCCAAGAAATTCACCGATATGGGTGCCAAGATTCCCCACGGTATCCTGCTTGCCGGCGCGCCCGGCACCGGTAAGACCCTCCTTGCCAAGGCGGTTGCCGGCGAGGCGGATGTGCAGTTTTTGTCCATCTCCGGTTCTGATTTTATGGAGATGTATGTGGGCGTAGGCGCCAGCCGTGTCCGTGATCTGTTCGATCAGGCAAAGAAAGTTGCCCCTGCCATCATCTTTATTGATGAGATCGATGCAGTGGGTCGTAAGCGGGGTTCCGGTCTTGGCGGCGGTCACGATGAGCGTGAGCAGACACTGAACCAGCTGCTGGTGGAGATGGACGGCTTCGGCAGTACCGAGGGTGTCATCGTTTTGGCAGCTACCAACCGACCGGACATTCTGGATCCGGCGCTGCTGCGTCCCGGTCGCTTTGATCGGCAGATTTATGTAAACTCTCCCGATGCCAAGGGTCGTGAGGAGATTCTCAAGGTACACGCCAAGAATAAGCGGTTGGATGACTCCGTTTCCCTCAAGACAGTAGCGCTTGCTACCTCCGGTTTCACCGGCGCGGACTTGAGCAATCTGCTGAATGAAGCGGCAATTTTGGCTGCTCGGGAAAACCGTCCTGTGGTGACCATGCAGGATATGAACGAGGCGATGATGAAGATCATGGCAGGTCCCGAGAAGCGCAGCCGTGTGCGGCTGAAAAAGGATCTGCGGCTGACAGCTATCCACGAGGCCGGTCACGCAGTTGCAATGTACAGCTTGCCCACCCATGATCCGGTGCACCAGATCTCCATTATCCCCAGAGGTCACGCTTTGGGTCTGACCTGGACCGCCCCCAAGGAGGACAGCGACCACTTGACCCGTAATGAGATGTATGAGCTGATCGTGGGTCTGTTGGGTGGTCGTGCGGCAGAGGAGCTGTTCTTGAAGGATATTTCCACCGGCGCATCCAACGATATCGACAGAGCCAGTAAGCTTGCCCGGGATATGGTTGCCCGGTACGGTATGTGCGAAAGCCTTGGTACTGTGTCCTATACCGGCGGCGATGAACTGTTCATCGGCAGAGACTATGAAAAGGTAAAGGGCTATTCCGAGAAGGTTGCCGGCACCATTGATGACGAGGTAAAGGCGCTGATCGATAGGGCATATGACCACTGTAAAGAGATTCTAACCCGTGATGCGGATAAGATGAAGCAGGTGGTGTCCTTCCTGCTGGAAAACGAAACCATGACCGGCCAGCAGTTTGCTGACTGCATGGCAGGTAAGGAAATCGGACAGGCGCAGAAAACCACCCTGTTCGACAATATCAAACCCGAAGAATAAACAAAAGCGAGCCTGTTTTTCAACAGGCTCGTTTTCGTTATTTCTGCGTTTGTTATTGCTCTTTCCGAGCGGGGAATACTGTAAGCCCTGTTACGGTGCTTGCAATATTTAATCAACCAAGCTTTTCGGCCAATTGGCTGGGGGAGAGGTAGGGATAGCCCATCATATCGGCGGTCTCTTTCCAAACGACCTCACCTTTCCAGAAAGATACGCCGTTGCACAAATGGCGGTTGTTCTTTAGTGCCTTTTCGATACCCTGATCGGCAATCTGCAGGGCATAGGGGAGGGTAGCGGCGCACAGAAGCTGAGAGGCGGTGTTGGCATACATAGAGGGAATGTTGGGCACGCAGTAGTGCAGAATACCTTCCTCACGATATACCGGCTCGTCGTGGGTGGTCATACGGCAGGTTTCGATGGCACCGTGGTCATCGCTGGAAACATCGACGATCACTGCGGTGGGCCGCATAGTTTTCAGATCCTCACGGTAAACAATGTGGTCGTTCCGGCGGTGATCCCACATAACGCAGTTCATCACCACATCGGCTTGGGCCAGAGTGGCCAGAACATTGGCACGGTTGCACTGCATAACCTCCACATTGGCAGGCAGACAGTGCTGGGCATTTTCCATTGCCTTCCGATTGACATCCAGCATCGTGACCTTGTTGCCCAGGGCAGCGGCATACTCTGCAGCGGCCATACCCACGCTGCCGCAACCGATGATCATAACCTTGGGCGTTTCCAGACCGCAAACCCGGCTCAAAAGCTTACCGCAGCCGCCGTTGAGGGTCTGCATATATGTAAAGGCACTGATGAAACCGCCTTTGCCGGCGATTTCGCTCATAGGCTGCAACAGGGGGAGCTTTCCTTCATCATTGGTAACATTTTCGTATGCGATGCCGATGATCTTGCTGCCCAGCAGATCGGCGGTCATTTCGGGTCGAGTCTCAGAATGCAGATAGGTGAACAGGATCTGATTTTCACGGTACTTGCCAAATTCCGGAGGCAGCACTTCCTTGACCTTGTAGATCATTTCGGACTTTTCATAAATAGTAGCGGTGTCGCAGATGATTGCACCGGCAGCGGCGTATTCGCTGTCGGGGAAACCGGCTTTGGCGCCGGCCATAGTTTCCACATAGACCTGATGACCGCGGCGGGTCATTTCCAATACCGCAGAGGGAACAGCGGCAACGCGGTATTCTTGATTTTTGATTTCCTTAGCGATACCAATAATCATAGAGCGTAACTCCTATCTGAAATATATTTTTGTTGGTTAAAGAGTGGCAAGGAATGTGCAAAGCTATTGTACAACAAATATATCTTTTTACAAGTAGTATTTCCCTGTAAATGCCATTAAAATTATTCACAAAGTGTATAATTACTGTCACAATGCATACAGGAAAATCGCGAAAAACTGCAATAAGCTCCCCAGTACCACAAAGATGTGAAACACCGAGTGAAACCAACGGGTCTTGGCGCCGATGCCGTAGAGCACAGCACCCAGGGTATAGGTAATGCCGCCAGCCAGCAGCAGCAAAAAACCGGGTTTTGTCAGCAGTTCCATGGCAATGGGCAGGAAAAAGATGATTCCCCAACCCATGAGAATATAGCAAACCATAGAAAATGCGTTGTACTTTTTTAAGTCAATGGCGGTCAGCGTGCCTGCTAGAATGGCAAGTGCCCACTCCGCTGCCAGCAATCCCCAGCCGATATGCGGATATGCCGGTACAAATGTAGACAGGAGGATGGGAGTATAGGTGCCGCAGATCAAAAAATAAATGGTGCAGTGGTCGATAACCTGCATAACCTTTTTGCCGGTACTGGGGTGCAGTCCGTGATAAACACTGGAAACCGCATACAGAATGATCATAGTACCGCCGTAGATGGCAGAGCCGATGACACCTAAGGTGTTTCGTTCCAACGCAGCTTTGATGACGCACACTGCAAGCACAATAATACCCAACCCACCGCCTACAATGTGGGTGACCATATTCATGATTTCCTCTCCCCGGGTATAGTCCGGCAGCAGCCGGTCCCGGAGCTTGATTCGTTTCGCCATATTGACACCGCCTTTTCCTTGATAACAGCATCATACCCGCTGAATGGAAAAAAGTCATCCTACCGCAGTGTTGTTTTCTCTCCCCGGCAGGGGAGAATGGGAATTCTACAGCCGGTAGAATGGTAGAATTTGCTTAATTTGACTATGTGCACAGGTGTAAAAGAATGACATATGTGCAAAGTGCACAAAATACGATGCGTTTTTTCGGCGCTGCAACAGGAAGTTTACAATATTTTTCTATGCTTATTTCCGGAATCTGTGCTATAATGTTAATGGCGGCAGGCAGCCGCCAAAGCTTTGCAGTAAAGGAGCTGCCATGGATAACGTATTGTTTTTCTTAACACCGAAAGCAATGTGCGCTTTCGTTTATGATGATTATTCCGTTCGTCAGGCATTGGAAAAAATGGAGGCATCCGGCTATGCGGCGCTGCCCATTCTCAACAAGCGGGGCGAATACCGGGGCACACTCACCGAGGGCGACCTGCTGTGGGCGCTGAAGAATATGTGCTATATGGATATGCGCCAGGCAGAGGCACGGCGGATTATGGAGATTACCCGCCGGAAGGACAACATTCCCGTCCGGGTCACCACCGATATGCAGGATCTGGTACAGCAGGCAAGCAATCAGAACTTTGTCCCGGTGGTGGATGATAAAGATACCTTCATCGGCATCGTCACCCGAAGCGGCATTATGAAATACTGCTACCAGCAGTTATACAGAGAAGATTGATACATAAAATGGAAGCGTTTTCAGTAGTTGAAAAATGCTTCCATTTTTGATAAAATAGAAAAAACTGTGCCCATGGAGGGAATTTATGAACGACGAATTGCTCAAAGGCATGCTTGGGAAAAATATTGCTGCCTACCGCAAGCAATATGGTTTGACCCAGGCAGGTCTTGCGGAGAAATTGAATTATTCCGATAAGGCGGTGTCCAAATGGGAGCGGGGCGAATCCGTACCCGATGTGCTGACACTGGTGCAGCTGGCGGAATTATTTAGCATTACGGTGGATGACCTTTTGACAGACCCCAACGAACTGCCGGCACAGACCGGCGCTGTGGTGGGCAAGATGGAAAAGGCTGTGGAAAAGACCCTGAAACGCAAGGCGGATAAACTGAGTATACTGGGACTTAGCTCCCTGCTTGTATGGTTCGTGGCGCTTTTGCTGTTTGTGATTATTTCCTCTTTGGGAATCACCAAAAGTTGGATGGCATTTGTCTATGCCATTCCCGCCAATGCCATTGTGCTTTTAAGCCTGTTGTCTGCGTGGCACGATTTCAGATGGAATAAGACCTTGGTGTCTGTAATTATGTGGGGCAGTCTGCTGAGCTTGTATATGTCGCTGGCGGTCTTTGCCGGTTTGCATATCTGGAAGCTGTTTTTGTTGGGCGTTCCCGGTCAGTTGGCGATTTTTCTGTGGTTCCGCATGTTCCGCAAACCCGCCAAGGAGGAACAGAATGGATAAGAAGACCTTGCGCCGGGAGATTCGGGAGAAAAAGCGTGCTATGACGGAAGCAGACATCCTCCGTCGCAGCGAAAAGTTGGCAGAACAGTTCTGCGCGACCGAAGCCTACCAAAATGCCAAGACGATCTACGGCTACCTGCCCTATAACCAAGAGGTGCGTACGGTTCCCATTCTGGAGCGCGCCCTTCGGGACGGCAAGCAGGTGGCGATACCCAAGGTCTATGGCGATGATATGAAGTTTATTCTGATGGATGACCTGTCCAAGACCGAACCCAGCTCTATGGGGATCCCGGAGCCGGTTGCAGACGGACCTGAGGCAGAGGATACTGCCGCATTGGTGCTGATGCCCGGTGTCGCCTTTACAAAAGCGGGTGACCGGATGGGTTACGGTGGCGGGTTTTATGACCGGTTTCTGGCACAGGAACCCAACCATCCCACCATCGCCCTTTGCTATGATTTTCAAATGGTAGAGAGCTTGCCTACGGAGGAATTTGATATTCCTGTCGACCTTGTCCTGTGGGCATAAAAGAACGGAGAAATTTATGCACATACCCTCTGTAACCACCGATAAGCTGGAGCTGTTGACTTTCCGGCAGGCGCTGGAAGCGGCCAACACCCCCAGTAGTGAATATGATATTGCCAAATGGCTCTATGCTCCCAATTTCTATTCGGAATACCGATACATACTGGGTACCCGCGGTAAAAATCCCCTGATCTGCATAGGTATCAATCCCTCCACTGCCAAGCCGGGGGATCTGGACAATACCCTCAAATCTGTGGAGCGGATTGCCTTGGGCAACGGTTTTGACAGCTTTATTATGTTCAATGTCTATGCCCAACGGGCCACAGACCCGGACACTATGGAAAAACAGTGCAATCTGCAGTTGCATAAGGAGAATTTAGAGGCATTCCGCTATGTGCTGTCCATCTCCCAAAAGCCTGCGGTATGGGCGGCTTGGGGCACCATCATTGAAAAGCGGGACTATTTACCCCGTTGCCTGCAGGATATGCTGGCAGTGGGCAAGGAGTACGGCGCCAATTGGTATTGCGCCGGTCGCACCAGTGTGAAAGGACATCCTCATCACCCCCTTTACCTGCGCAAGGATGAAAAGATCCGATCCTTTGATGTGGATGCCTACTTAAGGAGTTTTGGAAATGGAAAATGAATGCGAAACCTGTTGGCACTACGATTATGACGAAGAGTACGATGAGTACTACTGTAAAATGGACTTGGATGAGGATGAAGTGTACCGGCTGTATACCAACCCCAAAGCCCACTGCCCCTATTATCGGCGGGGGGATGAATATACTCTGGCAAGGAGACAGTAAATGAAACGATTTTTAATGATTTTATTGGCAGTTGCGATGCTGCTGGCAGGCTGCGGCAGGAAGAATCCGCCGCCCTCACCTGACACAGAGGGAAGTGCTGCCAATACGCACGAAACCCAACAGCTTTACATACCGGAAAGTGCAGTTGAGCAGCAGACCAGCAGCGCAGTGCGAGTCTATGCCTTGGAAAAAGACAATTATTTCGGTGTTTGTTCCATGGGCTCCCATCTGCTGCTTTTGGGTCAGAAAGGCTTGACGGTGCTTACCGGTGAGCAGGGAGAGGTGACCGCAAAGAAGGAAACCGGAGAGATCCGTCCTACGACCGCAATGGATGTGGCGGCTACTGGTATGGCTTATTATGCGCCCAATTCCCGGCAAGTGGTGGTGCTGAATCCTCAATTGCAGACAGCGGCGCAGCTGGTACTGCCTAAGGATATCGTGGGCGACCCCTGTATCAGCATTGCCAAGAACGAGGTGTTCTACTCTACCGGCAGCGAGATCCGGGCGATGAATATGACCACCGGCATCTCCCGTTTGCTGCGGAAACAGACCACTTCCGGCCAATCGCTTTTAGGCGCCTATTTTGATGGTAGCGTTCTGCTGTGCCGGATAACCGATGCTGCCGGCACTGTGACCACCGAGTACATCTCTGCCGAGACCGGTCAGACCATCAATCAAAACCAAGCGGTAGACACGCTGCTGACCTACGGCGACAAGTACTATGCTTTTTGGCAGGATGGAATTGTGCGGCAGGCTGCTTTCGGCACCAGAGGAGAGGTATCTCAAAGTATGCTGAAGCTCCAACCCTCTGCGGATGTGCAGGGTGGCAGAGCGGCGTTGCCGGCGTTGAACGGTATGGTGGACTATGCGATGACCGAAGCCGGACTGGAGCTGACATTTTATGATTTAACCACCGGTATCCCCACTGCGCAGACGGTGTTTTCCGGTGTGCAGTCCCCCATAGACTTCTGTACCGACGGACAGTATATCTGGATGTTGGCGACGGACACGGAGAATGTTTGCCATGCCCTATACCGCTGGGACATTAACCTGTCCGCCAAAACGGATGGTGAGGTTTGCACAGGTCCTTTGTATACTGCGGAAAGTCCCGACACCGAGGGTCTTGCCCAGTGTCGGACACTGGCGGATAACTATCAGACCCAGTATGGTGTAAAATTACTGCTGTGGCAGGATGCGGTGGCGGTTAACGGCGGATATACGCTGACAGCAGAACATCACCCCCAGGTGATCACCGCAACACTGGAAAAACTGCAGCCTTTGCTTGCTCAGTTCCCGGAGAAATTCCTGCAGAAAACCGTTGAAGCCGGCTGGATTCAGATTGCGCTGGTGCGGGATATTGAAGGGGATGCTGATTGGGTACAATTCTGGCAGGATGGCGATTGCTGGGTCATTATAACTGTTGATACAGATGTGGTAGACGCTGTAACCCAGGGTATGGCTTACGGTGTGGACAGCCATGTGTTGGGCAACAGCCGGGATTTTGACACTTGGAACGAACTGAACCCGGAGGGGTTTGCCTATATGAACGGTCAGGAGGTAAAACCGACGGAGTATCTGACCGGTCAGAAGCAGGCATTTACAGATACCAAGGCGATGGGCAATCCCGTCGAGGATCGTTGCCGGATCTTCTATCATGCTATGAAGGCGGACAATGCCGCAATGTTCCAGGCGCCGGCTATGCAGGCAAAGCTTCTGCGGCTGTGTACCGGTATCCGAGAGGCATACAGCTTGGAAAAGAAGACGGACATTTATGTATGGGAGCAGTATTTGGAAACTCCCATTGCCTATATTCCCCAAAAATGACATTTCCCCGGGGCAGCACAGCTTGCCCCGGGGTGTCTTGTTTTGAAAAATTCCTTGCAAAGTGTTGTAAAGTTGTTATAATAAGGTAAAATACCCTTACTGTATGCAAAAAAAGGAGCGTGATGGAAGTGGCGGGTGCAAAGAGAACCTTGAGTCTTTGGAAACGGCTGAGAAAACTGCGATTGAGCGCGACCCAGATCATTGCGCTGGTGTTTGCCGGTATCATTGTTCTTGGTACAGCTATGCTGGCTTTGCCCGTTGCATCCCGTAGCGGTGTATCCTGCGCCATCTTCCCGGCACTGTTCACCGCAACCTCCGCCACTTGCGTTACCGGACTTGTGCTCTTTGATACCTGGAGCCAATGGAGCGGATTCGGGCAGACGGTGATATTGCTTCTTATTGAAGTAGGCGGTCTTGGTTTTATGTCCGCAGCTGCTGCAGTGATTTTCCTGCTGCGGAAAAAAGTGGGACTGAAGCAGCGGTTGGTGATGGCGCAGGCAATGAGCCTGGGCGATATGCAAGGCGTTGTCCGGCTGCAGCGGATCGTGATCTTCGGCTCGTTGGGTGTGCAAATAACCGGTGCATTGCTGCTCTTTTTCTGTTTTTTACCGGATTTCGGCTGGATGCAGGCAGCAAAATGGGGCGTTTTTCATGCCATATCTGCGTTCTGTAATGCAGGCTTTGATATTTTAGGCGCTATCAAACCGGGACAGAGTATGATCGTGTTTAATGATAGACCGGCCGTGCTGATCGTCCTGATGGTGCTCATTACTGTAGGCGGTCTTGGCTTTGTGGTATGGGAAGAATTGGCCCGGGTTCGTTCACTCAAAAAATGCAGCGTGTATACCAAGCTGGTGCTGATCGCCACCGGCACGATTATTTTGCTGGGCGCCGGGATTACCTTGTTGTTGGAATGGAATAACCCGGAAACATTAGGTCCTATGCCTGTAGGGCAGAAGATCCTCAATGCCTTCTTCCAAGCGGTGACCTTGCGTACCGCAGGTTTCGTGTCTGTGGATCAATCGTTGCTTACCGACGGTTCCAAGGCGATCGCTATGGTAATTATGCTCATTGGCGGTTCCTCCGGTTCCACCGCAGGCGGTTTGAAAACGGTAACTTTTGTGGTGCTGGTGCTGTATATCTGGGGCAAAGCCCGGGGTAAAAACACTGTGCATGTATTTCATCGTACCATTCCGTCAGCAAAGGCAACGGATGCTATGACTATTTTCTTCATTATGACAGCGCTGGCATTTTTCGGAGGGTTCTTTATTTCGGTAACTGCACCGGTGCCGGTGAGCTTTACCGATGGTTTATATGAGGCGGTTTCTGCGCTGGCAACCGTGGGACTCACTGCCGGTGTGACACCACTCATCGGGATTCCCGCCCAAGTGTTGATAATTGCGTTTATGTATTTCGGCAGAGTGGGTGTTCTGACCATCAGTTTGGGCTTCTTAATGGGCAATAAAGCGGAAGACCGATTCCGCTATGCAGATACCAACTTGTTGATTGGATAGGAGGATATCATATGCGTTCGTATATTGTGATTGGTTTGGGTCGTTTCGGTACGGAAGCGGCAAGACGGCTGTGCGAGTTGGGCTGTGAGGTGCTTGCTATCGATCGTAACAGCGATTTGGTGCAGCATATCAGCAGTGATGTGACCCAGGCTGTAGTGGGCGATGCCCGGGATAAGGGTGTGCTGCAGGCGCTGGGTGTAGCGGATTTTGATTGTGGTATTGTGGCCATCGGTGACAACTTGGGTGATTCCGTGCTGGCGACTATGAACCTGAAAGAACTTGGGGTTCCTTATGTGGTTTGTAAGGCGCACGATGAGACCCACCGGCAGGTACTTGTAAAGCTGGGTGCCGACAAGGTGGTCATTCCGGAGCAGGAGCAGGCAAACCGATTGGCACGGAACCTGTCCAGTCCCAATGTGCTGGATTATATCGAACTGTCTGACGATTACGGAATCATCGAGGTGCCTGCACCGGCAGCCTGGGTGGGTCAAAGTCTGAAGGATCTGAATGTCCGGGCAAAACTGGGTGTGAATATCATTGCAGTGAAACAGGGGGAAGCTATTAATGTATCTCCCGGCGCTGCCTATGAGATCCTCCCCGGCGATGTGATGGTGGTACTGGGTGATACCCACGCGCTGAAAGCGGTGCAAAAGCTATGAAAGAAACCATAACTTCCCGAAAAAATCCTCTTTTGCAGCAGGTAAAACGGTTACTGAACTCCCGGAAAGAACGGGAGGAAACGGGCCTTTTTGTGTCCGACGGCACAAAACTGTTACAGGAGGCCATCCGCTGGTGGCCGGGGCTGGATACAGTGATCCTTTCGCAGAATGTGGACATAGCCGTTCCCGACTCAGTGCGTACCGTGATAGTACCGGAGGATGTGATGGCATCCATTTCTCCTATGCAGACCCCCCAAGGTGCACTGTTTCTGTGCCGTCTGCCGGAGAAAACACCGTTCATACCGAAACCGGGTATGCTGCTGCTGGACGGGATTCAGGATCCCGGCAATCTGGGTACCATTCTGCGCACCGCCGATGCGCTGCAGATCCCGGTGGCGCTTTTGGAGGGATGTGCTGATCCCTACAGCCATAAGGTAGTCCGTGCCAGCATGGGCGCTGTGTTCCGTACGGAAATTATGAAAGCCACATGGCAGGAGGCAAAAACGGCCTGCGCCGCTGGGGGAATCACCGTAGGAGTCACCGCCTTGAACGATGCGGCCCGGGACCTGCGGGATGCGCCCTTAAAGACTATGGCAGTGGTCATCGGCAGTGAGGGACAGGGCGTGCGCCCGGAGATTCTGGAAAGCGCCGGGCAGGCGCTGATTATCCCTATGAATCCCAACTGCGAATCTTTGAATGCGGCGGTTGCCGCTGCCATTGTGATGTGGCAAATGAAACTGTAAGAAACGGGTGAGAAGATGCTGCTGTATTGGATTTGGTTTGCCGAACTCAAAGGATTGACCTTGCTGCAAAAGCACCGGCTTTTGGAGCTTGTCGGTGATCCGGAGACCCTGTACCATATGGCAGAATCCGGACTTGACCGCACGGAGATTCCGGAAAACACCCGGCAGGCTCTGTTGCAGAGAGATCTGCAACCGGCGGAGACGATTCTTCGCAGCTGTAGACAGAAGGGAATCGGCATCCTGCCGATAGTAGATCGCGCTTACCCTGCAAGACTTCGCAATACACCGGATGCGCCCGTTGTACTATATTATAAAGGTATCCTGCCGGATTGGGACAAAGCGCCTTTTATCGGTATCGTAGGTACCCGAAAGGCATCCGCCTATGGTCTGCAGGTGGCGCGCCGCATGGGAAATCAGATCGCAGCCTGCGGCGGATTTGTTGTTTCCGGCGGCGCTTCCGGTGCAGATGCTGCTGCAATGCAGGGGTCTTTGGATGCCGGTGTGCCTGTGGTGGGTGTGCTGGGCTGTGGTGTGGATGTGGTATATCCCCGCAGTAACCGCAGACTTTTTGAAGCTACGGTAGACAACGGCTGCCTGATTTCCGAATATCCCCCGGGAGGGGAACCCCTTGCTTGGCATTTTCCTGCCAGAAACCGCATTATCAGTGGTATCAGTAGCGGTGTACTGGTGGTGGAAGCGCCGCTGAAAAGCGGTTCGCTGATCACTGCTCGATTTGCCTTGGAGCAGGGCAGAGATGTGTTTGTGGTGCCGGGCAATATCGATAACCCCGCCTGCGAGGGCAGTAACCTTCTGTTGCAGGAGGGCGCTACACCGGTGTTATCCGGTTGGGATGTGATATCGAGCTATGAATTTTTATATCCCGGCAAGCTGAAAAAACAGCTTGCGCCAACCAATAAGCCGTCGGTAGAACCGGAAACCACCGCGGATAAAACAGAAACGGCGCGAAAAAATCCCATTGACAACGGGCCGATTTCCACTTATAGTGTGTTAGAAAATACCCAACCTGCCCTCAGCCAGGAGGAACAGGCTGTTTATAAGCTGCTGACAAACCAGCCGCAGGAACCGGCAGAGCTGATTGCAAAGCTCTCTTTGCCTGCGGGAAAGGTGTTGTCGGTGCTGACAATGCTGACAGTCAAAGGGGTTGTGCGTAAGCACCCCGGAGGTCGTGTCAGCCTGAAATAATTTTTAGCGGAGGAAGCTATGAGTTCCAATCTTGTTATTGTGGAGTCTCCCCATAAGGCGAAGACCATCGGTAAGTTTTTGGGTTCTGAGTATGTGGTGAAGGCCAGTATGGGTCACCTGCGGGATCTGCCCAAGAGCACTATGGGTGTGGATATTGCAGGTGGTTTCCAGCCGGAATATATCCCGCTGCCGGAACGGTCTGAGCTGATTGCAGAGCTGAAAAAAGCGGCAGGAAAGGCAGATACTGTGTATCTGGCAACGGACCCTGACCGAGAGGGAGAAGCCATTGCGTGGCACTTAAAGGAGCTTTTGGAACTGCCGGACGCAAAGACCCGGCGCGCCCCCTTTAATGCGGTCACCGAAAAGGTGGTCAAAGAAGCCATTGCTAACCCCAGAGATATTGATGCCCACCTTGTGGATGCCCAGCAGGCACGCCGGATTCTGGACAGAATCGTGGGCTATGAGCTCTCGCCACTGCTGTGGAAAAAGATTCGCAGAGGTCTGTCTGCTGGTCGCGTCCAGTCTGTGGTCACCCGTTTGGTGGTGGACAGAGAGAACGAGATCCGCGCCTTTATCCCCAAGGAATACTGGTCGCTGGATGTAAAGCTGGATCTGACCCAAAAGCCCGGCTCTTTTATTGCCCATTACCATGGGGATGACAAGAAACGGGAGCTGGAGAATGAGCAGCAGGTGCAGGCGGTCATCCGTGACATTACCGGCAAGGAATTTACGGTGACCAGCGTTAAGCGCGCCGATAAGAAGCGTTCCGCTGCGCCTCCGTTTACCACATCTACTTTGCAGCAGGAGGCTGCCCGTAAGCTGAATATGACCCCCAAACGCACCATGGCAGTTGCCCAGCAGCTGTATGAAGGTGTGGATGTAGCGGGGGAGGGTACGCTGGGTCTGATCACCTATATGCGTACAGACTCTCTGCGCCTTTCCGACGAGGCGATGGCAGCGGCGGCTGATTTCATCAAGACCCGTTACGGAAAGAACTATCACTACGGCTCTTTCCATGTGTTCAAGACCAAATCCGGCGCCCAGGATGCCCACGAAGCCATCCGTCCCACCCGTGTGGAGCTGGATCCGGAGCGGATTCAAGGCAGTTTGACAAAAGAACAATACCGGCTGTATAAGCTGATCTGGAGCCGTTTTTTGGCATCTCAGATGGCAAATGCCGTGTATGATACCGTATCCATCGATACCCAGTGCGCCGGACACACCTTCCGCAGCACCCATCAGAGCGTGAAATTCCCGGGTTTTTTGGCTGTCTATGAGGAGAGCCGGGATGACGAGGGCGATACTGCCGATACACCCCTGCCCGATCTGCAGGAGGGGGACAAGGCGCTTGCTTCTCAAATTAAACCGGAGCAGCACTTTACCCAACCGCCTGTGCGCTATAATGAGGCAAGCCTTGTAAAGGCAATGGAAGAAAAGGGAATCGGCAGACCCTCCACCTATGCTACCATTGTCTCAACCATTCAGGATCGGGAGTATGTGACAAAGGTGGATAAGCGCCTGCAACCGACGGCTTTGGGCGAAGTGGTTACCGGATTGATGCTGGATCGGTTCAACGATATCATCGATGTGGAGTTTACCGCCAATATGGAGACCCGTTTGGATGAAGTAGAGGCAGGTAATCAGAACTGGAAGGCTCTGCTTGCGGAGTTTTATGCCGGTTTCCACAAGGAGTTGACCGATGCGGAAGCTGCGCTGGAGGGCACCCGCTTGAAGGTGCCTGACGAGGTGACCGAGGAAATCTGCGAGGTCTGCGGCAGAAATATGGTAATCAAGGCCGGCAGATTCGGTAAATTCCTTGCCTGTCCCGGATTCCCGGAGTGCAAGAATACAAAACCCATCGTGAAAAAAATGCCCGGTCGCTGCCCCAAGTGCGGCAGTACCATCTTAAAGCGAAAATCCAAGCGCGGTTTTGCTTACTATGGCTGCGAGCGCGGCGCTGAGTGCGGCTTTATGAGCTGGGATGTACCCACGGCGGAGGATTGCCCCAAGTGCGGACAGACTATGTTCAAAAAGTCCGGTCGCGGCAGAATGAAGCCGTTCTGTATCAATGAGACCTGCGAAAACTTCCTGCCGGAGGATAAGCGGGGTTACTACAAAAAGAAAGATTCTGAGGAAGCCGACGAGAAAAAGCCGGCGAAAAAGACCACAGCCAAGAAGTCTGCGGCGAAAAAGACAGAAAAAACGAAGGAGACCAAGTGATGGCAGCAGTAAAAGTCATCGGCGCGGGTCTTGCCGGCACGGAAGCGGCCTGGCAACTTGCCCAAAGGGGAATACAGGTGGCGCTTTATGAGATGAAGCCCCACAAAAAATCTCCCGCCCACCACACGGATACCTTTGCGGAGTTGGTTTGCTCCAATTCCTTACGGGGGGATAAAATTGAAAATGCCGTTGGCTTGCTGAAAGAAGAGCTGCGCCGTATGGGCAGCCTGATCATCGCTTGCGCCGATGCCACCCGTGTGGAGGCAGGCGGCTGTCTTGCGGTGGATAGACAGGGTTTTTCCGATTTGGTAACAGAAAAGATCCGAAGCCACCCCAATATCACGGTGATGGATGAAGAAGTGACCTATGTGCCGGAAGGTCCTGTGATCATTGCCACAGGCCCCTTGACCTCCGATGCGCTGTCCAAGGCGATTGGCGAATACTTCGGCAGCGACTATCTACACTTTTTCGATGCGGCAGCGCCCTTGGTGACCGCCGAATCGGTGGATATGGAAAAGGCTTGGTGGCAGAGCCGGTATGACCGGGGAACACCGGATTATGTAAACTGCGCCATGGACAAAACCCAGTATGAGGCATTTATCGCGGAGCTGATCGCTGCGGAAGAGGCAGAGGTTCACGGCTTTGAGGATAAGCGGGTGTTTGAAGGCTGTATGCCTGTGGAGGTTATGGCCCGCCGGGGTGTGGATACCCTGCGGTACGGTCCGCTGAAGCCTGTGGGTCTTGTGGATCCGGCAACCGGCAAGGAGCCTTATGCGGTTGTGCAGCTGCGGCAGGACAATGCCGCCAAGAGTGTGTATAATTTGGTGGGTTTCCAGACCCATCTGAAATTCGGCGAGCAGAAGCGAGTGTTCTCCATGATCCCTGCTCTCAAAAATGCGGAATTTGTCCGCTACGGTGTGATGCACCAGAATACCTTCCTGCAAAGTCCCAAACTGCTGGATCGGTTCTATGCCGACCGGCGCAATCCTTTGGTTGCTTTTGCCGGACAGATGACCGGTGTGGAAGGTTATGTGGAAAGCGCTGCATCCGGTTTTTTGGCAAGTATTGCAATGGCTGCGAAAGTGCTGGGCACGGAAATTCCCGACTTCCCCAAGGAAACTGCCATCGGCGCACTGGGTCTGTACATCAGTGATGAGCGGATCGAAAACTTCCAGCCGATGAATGTGAATTTCAGCATCATTTCCCCGCTGGAACAGCGGATTCGTAAGAAAGCAGAGAAGAATCTGGCCATCGCCAACCGTTCGTTGGCGATCATCGATGCTTTGGCAAAGCAGATGGAGGAGGCGCAGCAATGAAGATAATTTTAGATGCAATGGGCGGTGACCATGCCCCCTTGGCACCGGTGATGGGTGCTGTGCAGGCAGCAAAGGACTTCGGCGCACAGATCGTTCTGGTGGGCAGAGGCGAGGAGATCCTGCAGGCCTTGCGCCAGCAGGGGATCGACACCCTGCCGGACGGTGTGGAGATCGCCCACGCTGACGGTGTTGTGGATGTCCACGATGACCCCACCGCAGCGGTGCGCAAACAGAAGGACTCCTCTATGATGGTGGGTCTTAAAATGCTGGCAGACGGCGAGGGTGATGCCTTTATTTCTGCCGGTTCCACCGGTGCGCTTCTCAGCGGCGCGACCTTGATCGTCAAGCGCGTCAAGGGCATCCGCCGGGCGGCAATGGGTCCTGTGATGCCCAATAAAGCCGGCGGCAAGACGGTGATTTTGGACTGCGGCGCCAATGCCGAGTGTACACCGGAATTCTTGCTGCAGTTCGGTGTGGTAGGTGCGCTGTATGCCAAGAAGTACTTAGGCGTGGAAAATCCTAAGGTAGGACTTCTCAATATTGGCGCGGAGGATACCAAAGGCACTCCGCTGCAGAAAGAAGCCTATGCCCTTTTGCAGCAGGCAAGCGAAAAGGGACTTATCAACTTTGTGGGTAACACAGAGGCGCGAGATGTGCCTTTGGGCGCGGTGGATGTGGTGGTATGCGACGGCTTTGCCGGCAATGTGCTGCTCAAATCCATCGAAGGTACGGCTATGTTTATGGGTAGCCTGATGTCCAAGATGTTCAAGAAAAATATTCTCAGCAAGCTGGCGGCAGCCTTGGTGATGGAGGATATCAAGGCATTCAAAAAGCTGCTGGACTACCGTGAGATCGGTGGTACCCGGTTTTTGGGCATCCGCAAACCGGTCATCAAGGCTCACGGTTCTTCTGATGCCCTGGCTTTCCGCAATGCGGTCAAGCAGGCAATGGAAGCGACCAAGGCAGACTTCTCCGCAGAGCTGGAGCAGAGCCTGCAGGCGTTGGAGGCGGCGCAGGATGATTAAAGATTTGGAAAATGCCATCGGCTACCGATTCAAAAACATCACCCTGTTGCAAAATGCCCTTGCCCATTCCTCTTATGCCAATGAGCAGTGGCACGACAGCCTGAAAAGCAATGAACGGCTGGAGTTTTTGGGTGACTCGGTTTTGGGTATGGTGGTTGCGGAGCATCTGTACCGGAATTTTCCCGACCGCCCGGAGGGCGATCTGACCCGGATGCGTGCAGATATGGTCTGCGAAAACAGCCTTGCCCGGATCGCCGAAACCTTGTGCTTGGGAGATTACCTGCTGCTGGGCAACGGTGAGGAACAAAGCGGTGGCAGACATCGCCCATCCATTTTGGCCGATGCTGTGGAATCTGTGATCGCTGCTTGCTTCCTGGATGGCGGTATGGCACCGGCGGAGCAGTTTATCCGCAATTTTGTGCTGTGCAATGTACCGGCAAGTCAGCTGAAAAACAAGGACTACAAGACCACTCTGCAGGAGCTGGTCCAGCAGAAAAAAGATCAGCAATTGAGCTATCGGTTGACAGGGGAGACCGGCCCGGATCACAACAAGGAATTCACCGTAGAGGTATCCCTCAACGGCAAAGTGGTGGGAACCGGTATCGGCACCAGCAAAAAACGCGCTGAGCAGGATGCAGCCCGTGCTGCCATTGAAATTTTGTTCCCCAAAACATAAGAAATTGTATAATCCCTCCTGTGGCGGAAAAAATACCACAGGAGGGATTTTCTATGACGGAAAAAGAATACGGAAAACTCATAAAAGATATGTCGCCCCGTTCACCCTTGGGGAAGGATTGTTTGATTGCGTTTTTGGTGGGCGGACTGATTTGTGCGATCGGACAGCTGTGCTTAAACGGCTATACCGCGTTGGGTTTGGATGAAACCGGCGCAGCCACTGCCACCTGCATTACGCTTATTGCCCTGTCTGCATTGCTCACAGGCTTGAGCCTGTATGATGACATCGCCAAGCATGCCGGTGCCGGCACCTTGGTGCCCATCACCGGCTTTGCCAATTCCATCGCCGCCCCCGCCGTGGAGTTCAAAACCGAAGGATTCATTCTCGGGGTTGGTGCCAAAATTTTCCAAATTGCCGGACCAGTAATCGTATACGGTGTAAGTGCAAGCGTAGTTTATGGGCTGATCTATTGGGTAACAACATTATTCTAAAAACAAAGGCTTGACCAAATC